>DASVQJ010000267.1:0-19443 GCA_036389235.1 Pyrinomonadaceae bacterium
TCCTCGAAGTGCTCGGCGAGGCGCTCGCCCACGGCTCCACGATGAACGTCGACCCCGAGAACATCGACGGCAGCTACTTCGGCGGCGGCGGCTACCAGGGGCGCTGGCGCGTCTACGACCGCGAGGGCGAGCCCTGCCGCAGGTGCAAAGACCCCATCCGCCGCGCCACGCACGCCGGCCGCTCCACCTACTTCTGCGCGCGCTGCCAGAACTGCTGACCGGGTGGCCCGGCTTGACAGGAGCGCACGGCGCGACGTATAAGCGCGTGGACAAGACGTGGTGAGTTAAGGCGACTTGCGGCCACGTAAAATAAACAGCTAAACAGCTCGGCGCTTCCGGCGTCGCCAACTTCTTAGACCAGAAGTCCCGCGTTGTTTGGCGCGGGAATTTTTTTTGAGTAGTCAGAAGTCAGGGGCCAGAATGGCTCCGCCTCGCAGGCGTTGACGCCGAAACCCTGACGAGTTACTTCCGAAGGTCTTTCTCCTGACTCCTGACTCCTGACCCCTGACTTCTTTCTTATGATTTCCTTCAGAGAGCTTATCGAAACCGACCACGTCACCGTCTTCGACGGGGCGATGGGGACGCAGTTGTACGCGAAGGGCGTCTACATCAACCGCTCGTACGACGAGCTGAATCTGACGCACCCCGACCTGGTGCGGGCGGTGCACGAGGAGTACGTGCGCGCGGGCGCCGAGGTGATCGAGACGAACACGTTCACGGCCACCGCGCACAAGCTCCAGCAGTACGGGCTCGAAGGCCGCCTGCGCGAGATCAACGCGACGGCCGCGCGCCTGGCGCGCGAGGCGGCGTGCGGGAGCTGCTACGTCGCCGGGGCCATCGGGCCGCTCGGCCTGCGCATCGAGCCGTACGGGCCGACCTCCTTCGACGAGACGAAAGAACTCTTCAAGCAGCAGGCCGAGGCGCTCCTCGAAGGCGGCGTCGACCTCTTCGTCCTCGAAACCTTCTCCGACGTGTCCGAGGTGCGGCAGGCCATCCGCGCCGTGCGCGAACTCTCCGACCTGCCCATCGTCGCGCAGATGACCATCTCGCTCGACGGCAACACCTCGTTCGGCACCACGCCCGAGGTCTTCACCGCGCGCCTCGACGAGTGGGGCGCCGACGTCATCGGGCTCAACTGCGGCGTCGGCCCCGCGACCGTCCTGACGGCGCTGGAGAAGATGCGCCTCGTCACGACGAAGAAGCTCTCCGCGCAGCCGAACGCGGGCCTGCCGCGCGACGTGCAGGGCCGCCAGTTCTACATGTGCTCGCCCGAGTACATGGCGAAGTACGCGAAGCGTTTGATACAGGCCGGCGTCCGCTTCATCGGCGGCTGCTGCGGCACGACGCCCGCGCACATCAAGCTCATCTCGGACGCCGTCCGCCCGCTCTCGCCGCGCCACACAGGCGTCACGGGGAAGCTCGCCACCGCCGCCGCGCGCGTCGAGGAGATCAGGGAGGAGGAGATACCCGTCACGCCGCTCGAAGAGCGCTCGAACTGGGGCCGCCGCCTCGCGCGCGGCGAGTTCGTGACGACCGTCGAGGTGCTGCCGCCGAAGGGCTGGGACGCGACGAAGACGCTTGAGAGCATCAGGCTCTTGAAGGAGGTCGGCGTCAACGCCGTCAACATCCCCGACGGCCCGCGCGCGCAGACGCGCATGAGCGCGCAGGCCACGGCCGTCCTCGTCGAGCGCGAGATAGGGCTAGAGTCCGTCCTCCACTACTGCTGCCGCGACCGCAACCTGCTCGGCATGATGTCTGACCTGCTCGGCGCGGCGGCGCTCGGCTTGCGCAACCTGCTGCTCATCACCGGCGACCCGCCGAAGATGGGGCCGTACCCGGACGCGACGGCCGTCTTCGACATCGACTCCATCGGCCTGACGAACATGGTCAACAAGCTCAACCACGGGCTCGACCTCGGCAACAACCCGACGGGCACGCCGACCTCCTTCGTCATCGGCGTCGGCGTCAACCCCGGCGCGGTGAATCTGGATGAAGAGATAAAACGCTTCGAGTGGAAGGTCGAGGCCGGGGCCGAGTTCGCCATCACGCAGCCGGTCTTCGACACCGAACAGCTCCGCGACTTCCTCAAACGCATCGAGCACGTCCGCGTCCCCGTCGTCGCGGGCATCTGGCCGCTCGTCTCCTACCGCAACGCCGAGTTCCTCCACAACGAAGTCCCAGGCGTCCGCGTCACCCCCTCCATCATGGAGCGCATGCGCCGCGCCTCCGAAAAGGGCAAAGACGCCGCCCGCGACGAAGGGCTCGCCATCGCCCGCGAGTTACTGCTCGACGTGCGCGACGCCATCCAGGGCGTACAGGTCTCCGCCCCCTTCAACAACGTCAAGTACGCCCTCGAAGTCTTCGAGGCGCTGCCGGAGTTCTCCCGCAAGGAGTCGAACGAGGCGTTGACCGTTAGCACGCACAATTTATTGTAGTGGCTTAACGCCGGGAGCATTTAAATAACAGAACGCACAGGCTTGCTGGCCGTTTCATTAACATAATCTCAGCCTCCTACGCCTAACGCCGCGCATCACGCGCCGCCCCACATATTCTATATTTTGCCTGAGGCCAGTTCCACGATTAGCTTGAAGTGTCTTTATTACAGCGGCGTTCGTTCGGGTGCGACCTCACGCCGGGGGCGCGGGCATCCTGCCCGCCGTGAGCGCGAAAGCGCGAAAGCCGTGAGACTTTAAATCTCCAGGTCGGGAGAGAGCGCTGCACGGTGAAGCGTGCTTCAGCACGCTTCGGCGGGCAGGATGCCCGCGCTCCCGGCGCGGCCGTCGCGTCCGTGTGAACGCCGCTATAGGTTTAAATTTTTCTTGCCTTTCCCCCATGAAGTTGTAGAATGCCGCGCACATTGGGTCGTGCCTGCTCACGGCGTTGGCCCGTCCGCTTCGCGGGAAGTGCCCTTCGGACAGTAGCCGCCGACAGTTGACTCGGTAAGTGGCCCGCCAGCCTCTCGCCTCTTCGTAAATAAAGGAGGTCGGGCGTGCCCTCACTTCTCAGGCGTTGCGCCTTCGCGGTTCTCTTCTCCGTCTCCCTCTGTCTTCTGGTCACGCGCGTCGGCTCGCAGGGCGCGGGCGTCGGCCGTGTGACACACACGCGGCCGGGCACGTTCAATCTTAATCCGGTCATCAGCGGCGACGGCTCGCGCGTCGCCTTCGAGACCAGCGCAGACCTCGCCGCCGCCGGCTCGGGCGCGGGCTTCCGACTTATCTCCTCTGACATAACACAGACGCCGACGTTCAGGGAGTTGGCGCTCTCACGCGCGCCCGCGCCGGGGTTGTCGCAGGACGGCACGCGCGCCGCCTTCGCTTCCAGCGCAGACCCTCTGGGCGAGAACCGCGACGGCGACTCCGAAATCTTCTTCCACGACGGAACACGCCTCAGGCAGTTGACGCACACCACGCCCGACGAGCCGGCGCGGCGCGCGGGGCAGGGCTGTTTCCTTCCTTCAATCTCGGACGACGGGCGGCTCGTCGCCTTCACCTCCGACCGCGACCTCGTCGGGGAGAACGCCGGGCTCGTCCGGCAGGTTTTTCTGTCGGACACGTCAACGCAGAAGGTCGTGCAGCTCACGCGCGTCGTCGCCGGCGCGTCGGCGCGTGACGCGAAGTTGAGCGGCGACGGGTCGCGCGTCGCCTTCGTGCTTGAACGCGATTCCGACGGCGGCCTGAGCGACCTGCTCGTCTATTCCGTTGCAAGCGGCGAGACGTTGACGGCCGCGGCGGGCGTGCAGTCGCTCTCGATGACCGTCGGCCGCGCGTCGAGCGACGACGGGCTGCGCGTCGTCTACTCCGCGCGCGGCCCGAACGGCGCGACGCAGGTCTTTCTCTTCGACGGCCGCAACAATCAACTCGTACGGCAGTTGACGCAGCTCGGCGCGCGCGCGTCGGACGTGCCTCTGAACCCGACCGTCAGCGGCGACGGCGGCCGCGTCGCCTTCGCCACGCGCCGCAACGTTTCGGGCTTGAACCCTGACGCCGGCGTCGAGCTGTACCTCCACGACATCCCCTCGAACACGACCGCGCGTCTGACCGACGCGCCGGCCGCGGCGAAAGCCGAGGTCGTCGCCTCGCTCGACGACGCGGGCGCGCGCGTCGCCTTCAACTTCCCGCGCGTCCTGTCGGAGCCCGACGTGCCGGAGGAGTTCGAGGGCGACTCCGAGATTTACCTCGCGTCCGTCCCGCCGCGCGCCCCCTTCGGGGCGGGGCTGCAACTCTTCAACGCCGCCGTCCCCGGCAAGACGCCGCCCGCGGGCGCGCTCGCGCGTGACTCGATGGCCGTCATCACGGGAAAGAGTCTCGCGTTCAATTCCGACTCCCCTTCGAGACTCGCCGACGGCACGTTCCCGACGGCCGTCGGGAACCTCTCGGTCAACGTCGGCGGGCGTGAGGCGCAAATCTTCTTCGCCTCGCCGACGCAGCTCAACTTCAAGCTGCCGGCCGCGCTCGGCCCGGGCGTCAACGAGGTCGTCGTGCGCAACCCCGACGGCTTCGAAATCCGCGGGGAGGTTAACGTCGCGCACGCGGCCCCGGGCGTCTTCACCTTAAGCGGGACGGGCGCGGGCGAGGCCGTGGCGCTCGACAACTCGACCTTGCGCCCCGGCCCCTTCGACGTGACGGACGCGGCCGGCGGCCCGCGCCGCCTGATAGTCTTCTGCACGGGGCTGCGCGACGCGCGACACGTCGAAGCCTTCGTCGGCGGTCGCCCGGTCAAGGTCGAAGCCGTCGTCCCCTCGCCCGACCTGCCCGGGCTCGACCAGCTACACCTCGTGCTCTCCTCCTCTTTAAGAGGGGCGGCCGCGGCCGCGCTCGTCGTCCGCGCCGACGGCGCCGAGAGCAACCGCGCGACCCTGACGCTGACAGACGGCGGGCCGCCCGCCCGCGCCGAGCGCGTCGAGGTCACACCCGCTTCGGCGCTGATACCCGTCGGCGGTGAGGTGAGATTCAGGGCACGTGCCTTCGACGCGCTCGGCGAAGAGATTTTGAATCCTGCTCTTTCCTTCGAGACGGAAGACCCGGGCGTCGCCGCGGTTGATTCATCGGGCGTCGCCGAAGGCTTGAGTCGGGGCGTCACGGCCGTCAAGGTCGGCGTCGGCGAAACGACTGCCGTGGCGACGCTGCGCGTGGTCGAACGGACACTCGTCATCAACGAGGTGCTGGCCGACCCGCCCGACGGAATCGCGGGCGACGCGAATCACGACGGCGTCCGCGTCGGCCCGGAGGAGGAGTTCGTCGAGTTGGTCAACGGCTCGGCGGAAGCTCTAGACCTTTCCGGCTGGACGGTTCGCACTCGAACCTTAAGCGGCCCTACGGAGGGCGTGCGCCACACGTTCACACAGGGGAGTCTGCTCCCGGCGGGCGAGGCGCTCGTGCTCTTCGGCGGAGGGAGCCCAGACCCGTACGGCCCCGTCTTCGGAGGCGCGCTCGTCTACAGGGCAAGTACGGGTTCTCTCTCGCTCTCCAACGCGGGGCTGACGCTCGTCGTGCGCGACGCCGCCGGGAATCTCGTCACGCAGTTCACCTACGGCGCCGCGGGAGATAATTTCGGCGGCGACGCGGTCAACGAATCCCTCACGCGCTCGCCCGACATCACCGGCGCGTACGCGCGCCACAGCGCCGCGGACGGCGCGCGCAGGTTCTCGCCCGGCAGGCGTGTGGACGGCGGCTTCTTCCTCGAACGCGCCGGCCGCCTCACGCGCTTAAGCATCACCCCGCTTCAACAGACGGTCTTCGTCGGCGAGTCGGCCGCCTTCAAGGCGCAGGCGTTCGACCAGTACGAGCGTGTGTTGGGGGGTGTGAAGTTCGACTTCAGGCCGGTTGACGCGGGCGTCGCCGAAGTGGAGAGCGTCGGCGCCCAAGACGTCGGAACCGTCACGTTCTCACTGCGAGGTCTGGCTCAAGGCTCGACGAAGGTCGGTGCGGAAGCGAGCGCGGGCGGCGTCACTCTCGCCAACGCCGACGCCGAGCTATTCGTGCGACAACGCCCGCCGAAGATAACGCGCGTAGAAATCTCTTCGCCGACCCTCGCGCTCAACCGCGGCGCCACCGCGCAACTCTCGGCCATCGCCTACGACGAGAACGGACGGCCCGTCACCGACGCCCCCATCGTTTGGAGTTCCGACGACGTGCTCGTCGTGACCGTCGATGCGAACGGCCTGCTGCGCGCGTCCGGCGCCGGCACCGTTCGGGTCGAGGCCGCCACGCCCGACAACCGCGGCGCCCATGTATCGGGCCACGCGGCGGTCAACGTTCTCGTCCCGCTCGTCGTCAACGAGCTCCTCGCGGACGTGCCGCCCGACGACGCGGACACGGCGCAGGTCGAGGGCGACGCGAACCGAGACGGCACGCGCAACTCGGACGACGACGAGTTCGTCGAGCTTATCAACACGTCCGACGCGCCGCTCGAACTGTCGGGGCTACAGATCGCCGACGCGGGCTCCGTCCGCTTCACCTTCCCCGAACACACGACCCTCGGA
The DNA here is from genome assembly GCA_036389235.1 of Pyrinomonadaceae bacterium. Taxonomy (GTDB): domain Bacteria; phylum Acidobacteriota; class Blastocatellia; order Pyrinomonadales; family Pyrinomonadaceae; genus QHXN01. The sequence goes on from DASVQJ010000267.1 coordinate 6,482, forward strand.
GCGGGCCGCCCGCTCTTAGTCTTCGGCGGCGGCGCGCCACCGGCCGACGCTTTCGACGACACACTCGTCTTCAAGACCGGCTCGCTCAGCCTCAACGACGGCGGAGACACGCTGACCGTCAAGCTCCCCCTCGCCGCCGGCCGAACGTTCGTCGTCGCCACGCTCGCATACGGCACCGGCGGCGCCGTGGCCGCGCCGAGGGATCAATCGCTGACGCGCTCGCCCGACGCGGGCGCGGGCGATGCCGGCGGCGACTTCCACGCGCACACGTCTGCCGCCGCCTCCGCAGGCCGCGCTTACACGCCCGGCCTGCGCGCCGACGGGACGCCCTTCGGCTCGCCGCGTCTCGCGCGCGTGGAAGTCACCCCCGCCACGGCCACGCTCGACGTCGGCGGCAGGTTCGACTTCAGCGCCCGCGCCTTCACGAGTAACAACGGGGTCGAGTTGGAAGTCCCCGGCGTCCTCTTCATATGGTCTTCCGGCGACTCGAAGAGGATGACCGTCGCGCCCGACGAAGGCACGACGGTGAACGTCACGGCCCGCGCGTCGGGCACGGCCGAACTCTACGCACGCGCCGGCGGCATCGAAGGCTCGGCCACAATCAACGTCAACCCGACTCCCACGCCGACGCCTTCGCCGACACCCTTACCGACGCCGACTCCAACACCGACGCCGACGCCGACTCCATCTCCGTCCCCGACTCCCACACCGACGCCGTCACCCTCCCCCACTCCGAAAGTGACGCCGACGCCCACTCCAACACCAACTCCAACGCCGCGCCCGACGCCGACACCGACCCCAACACCGACACCGCGCCCGACGCCGACGCCCACTCCTACCCCTTTACCGACGCCCTCGCCGACGCCTCGGCCGACTCCGACGCCGACACCTTCGCCTTCGCCGACGCCGGGGCCGAAGCCGCCGGTCGTCATCAGCCAGGTCTTCGGCGGCGGCGGCAACAGCGGCGCGCCTTATAAGAATGACTTCGTCGAGTTGTTCAACCGGGGCGGGACGGACGCAGACCTCTCCGGGTGGTCGGTTCAATACTCGTCGGCCGGCGGGACTACCTGGCAGGTGACGAGGCTGCCGCAAGTCACGCTCGCGCCCGGGCAATATCTACTGATTCAACAGGCGGGCGGCACCGGCTGCTCCGGCTCGCCCTGCGGGCAGGACTTGCCGACGCCCGACGCTTCCGGCGGCGTCGCGCTCGCCTCTAACGCCGGCAAGGTCGCGCTCGTCAATACGACGGCCGCGCTGAGCGGGGCGTGCCCGCTGTCAGGGCCGGTCGTGGATTTCGTCGGCTACGGCTCGGCCGCCACCTGCTTCGAGGGGAGCGGCCCCGCGCCGGCCCCCAGCAACACACTCTCCGCCTTCAGAAAAGAGGGCGGCTGCGCGGAAACAGATGACAACGTAAATGATTTTCAAGCGGCGGCGCCCGCGCCGCGCAACAACGGCTCGGCGCCAGTCTCGTGCTCCGTCAAGCCGACGCCCACCCCACTTCCGACGCCAACACCGACCCCGACGCCTTCTCCGACGCCAACGCCGACGCCAACACCGACTCCGACTCCGACCACTACGCCCACGCCTACCCCGACCCCCTTGCAGACTCCGAGTCCGACTCCTTCTCCGACACCGACGCCCACTCCGACGAGCACCCTGACACCAACACCTTCGCCGACGCCTTCTGCCACGCCGACGCCGACCCCGGCGCAAGCCCTGGTCGTCATCAGTCAGGTCTACGGCGGGGCGGGTTGCACGACGGCGAACTGCTCGGCCTTCAAGAACGATTTCGTCGAGCTGTACAACCGCGGGGCGACGGCCGTCTCGCTCGTGGGATGGTCTGTGCAGTACGCCTCGGCGTCGGGGACGGGGGCCTGGCAGGTCACCGCGCTGGGCGACTTCACGCTCGCGCCCGGGCAACGCTACCTCGTGCAGGAGGCGGGCAACGCGAACGGCGTCAGCCCGCTCCCGGCGGCAGACGCGACCGGCTCAATCAACTTGAGCGCGACGGCGGGCAAGGTCGCTCTCGTCAGGACGACGGCGGCGCTCACGGGCTCGTGCCCGTCGGGGACGAATATCGTTGACCTCGTCGGCTACGGCACGTCCGCCAACTGTTCGGAGACCGCCCCTGCGCCCGCGCCCGGCACGAACAACGCCGCCGTCCGGAAGGGCGACGGATGTACCGACACGGGCAACAACTCCGCGGACTTCTCGAACGCGCAGCCCAACCCGCGCAACAGCTCCGCGCCCGCGCAGGCGTGCCCCGCGCCGCCCGCGCAAAATGAGACGGGAGAGACCTTCCCGGATTTGGAAAGGGCTCTCCCGCTTCTCTTCTCTCTTCTGAACGCCTACGAGTTCAGCGAACCACGCCCGTCAGCGGGCTCGAAGCGCTGGCGTAGAGGCGCCTCGGCATCCTCCCCGCCAGGTACGCGAGGCGGCCGGCCTCCACCGCGAGGCGCATGGCCGTAGCCATCCGCGCGGAGTCCGCGGCCTCCGCGATGGCCGTGTTCATCAGCACCGCGTCCACGCCCAGCTCCATCGCCACCGCCGCGTCGCTCGCCGTGCCGACGCCCGCGTCCACGATGATGGTCGCGTCCGGCAACTGCTCGCGCATGATCGCGAGGTTGGCGGGGTTCTGCACGCCGAGCCCCGAGCCGATGGGCGCGGCCAGAGGCATCACGGCCGCGCAGCCCGCGTCCAGAAGCTTCTTCGCCATGATGAGGTCGTCGGAGAAGTAGGGCAGCACCTTGAAGCCCTCGCGCACGAGCACGCGCGCTGCCTCCAGCGTCTGCTCGTTGTCGGGGAAGAGCGTCGTCTGGTCGCCGATGACTTCGAGCTTGACGAGGTCCGTCTGCAAAGCCTCGCGCGCGAGCCTCGCCGTGCGGATCGCCTCTTCGGCCGTGTAGCAGCCGGCCGTGTTGGGGAGGATGACGAGGCCCGGGTCGAGGTGGTCGAGGAACGACTCGGTCTTGCGGTCGAGCGGCACGCGGCGGACGGCCACCGTCACCATCTCCGCGCCCGACGCGCGGTGCGCCGCCTTCATCTCCTCGAAGCTCCGGTACTTCCCCGTCCCCACGATCAGACGCGACGCGAACACGCGCCCCGCGACCTCGAAAGTCTCCCTGTCTACCTGAACCGCTGTGGACATTTTTATGAGCGCTCTTTCTAAAGGATGAAACCGTACCGGGCACAATTTACACCCTGACACAGGCCATGAACAAACCTCCGATTACCGAACAACTCAACCGTCTCTCCGGGCGTGTCGTTCATGCGTCCTACAAAGTTCATGAGACTCTCGGCCCAGGACTATTGGAAAGCGTCTATGAAGTTTGCCTCATTCACGAGCTAACCAAAATGGGTATTCAGACGGAACGGCAAGTCCCTCTGCCCGTCGTATACGATGATACGAAACTGGAAGCGGGGCTTCGTATCGACGTGCTTGGGGAACGTCAACTGGTTGTAGAGTTGAAAGCGGTCGAGGGATTAACGCCGGTTCATCAAGCACAGGTATTGACGTACCTGAAGCTCACAGGTGTTCGGTTAGGACTACTGATCAATTTCAACGTGGCAGTGCTGAAAGATGGCATCAGGCGCGTGATACTTTAGCCGGGTTTAACCACAGAGACACAGAGACACGGCTAAGACACGGCCCGGTCTTTAGCTCTCTCCAAGCTGTGTCTTTGTGTCTCTGTGGTTAATTGATTTCAGTAAAAGTTAGCCGCCGCCGACGAAGTGGACGACCTCGACGCGGTCGCCGTCGGCGAGGCGCGTGGCGGGCCAGTCGGCGCGGCGGACGACGTCGCGGTTGAGTTCGACGGCGACGCGCTCGGGCGCGAGCGAGAGTTGTTCGATGAGGGAGAGCAGCGTCGTCCCTTCGGCCAACTCCTTCGGCTCGCCGTTCAGCTCTACGCGCAAGCGCCGCCCCTTTCGTTCACTGGTGGATGATGCGCCGCATCTCGGCCGAGTTATCGCCCGCGACGGCGCGGATGATGATGGCCGCGCGCCCGGAGCTGAAGCGCGGGAGCAGCGCGCGGACGACCCCGACGCCGTGCTCGTCGGTCGTCGCCGTCACGATGATCGGGCGGAAGGACGTGCCCAGGACTTTGACCGTCAGGCTGGCCTGCCCGACGGGCCTCTGGCCGTACGCGCCGCGGCCGACGTAAATCTTGATCGTCACCAACTGCCCGGCGCGGAACTCGCCCTCGTCGTCGAGGAGGCTCAGGAAGATTTCGTCGGAAAGCTCCTCGGGCTCTTCGATCACTTCGGCCACGAGCACCGGCTCGACGGGGATGGGCGCGGGCTCCTCCTGCCTGACCTCGGGCGCGGGCGGCGGCGGGGGCGCGGCCGTCTCCTTCGACGTGGGCGCGATGCGGTAGTAGTCCATCGCGCCCAACTCGTCGGCGAGCGTCGAGAGGATGACGATGTCTGGCTCCGGCTTCGACTTCACGCCGGCGGGCGGCGCGGCCTTCGTCTGCGGCGGCGCGGGCGGGGGTGCGGCGGGCTCCGGCGCGCGCGGCGCTTCGGCGGGCGGCGCGGCCTCCCGGGCGGGCTCCGGCGCGGACTCGGCGGCGGGCTCGGCCGCCTTCTCCGGCGCGGGCGCGTCCGGCCTCTTCCGGCGCTGGCCCGCGGCCTTGCGTCCGCCCGCGGCCGCGTCGGCCTCCGGCTGCGCGGAGCCGCCGTTGGGGCCGCTCATGCGCTTGAGGTCTTCGACGCGGCCGGATTTGATGGCGGCGCAGATGAGCTTGTGCTGGCGCTGGAGGCGCTCGGTCAGCACGCCCTCGTCGAAGCCCTTGCTGATGAGGTCGGCGTAAGGCGTGCGCTTGCTGGCGATGATGTGGCCGCCGACGTAGACGAGCGAAAGGATGAGCGGTGTGTCGAGCCCTTTGTCCTCGGTCTGGACGTGGTAAGTGACTCCGTCGTACGGGATGTCGGTGTTGAATCCGGTAATCACTGGTAGCTTACGGAAGTCGTGTGTGCGGCGCGGATTTGGCCGGGGCGACCGACTCCCCGGCAGGGGGTAAAATCAAGTTAGCACAGCCCGCGAAGCCGGTCAATCTCCTTGCAAAACATGGCTTTGGGGCGCGGCGGCAGGCGCCTTGACACGACCCGCGGCGTGGACTAGGATTGGCTTGTACCATGATTCTCAAACTCAGAAACGGCCGCTAGGGGGCCGCGTTTTCGGCGCAAGCTGACGGGAGGATAGTGTGTTCAGTCTGTCCGACTACCTGCCAATCGCGCTCATGTTCATCGTCGCCGTGGGCTTCGCCGCGGGCAACGTCCTGCTCTCGCAGCTCGTCGGCCAGCACAAGGCGACGCGGACGAAGACGATGCCCTACGAGTGCGGCAAAGACCCCGTGGGCTCCGCGCGCGAGCGCTTCTCGGTGAAGTTCTACCTCGTGGCGATGATCTTCATCCTCTTCGACATCGAGCTGATCTTCCTGCTGCCGTGGGCGGTCGTCTTCCGCAGCTTCGTCGCCGACTACGGGCTCGCCACGCTCATCTACGTCGAGATGATGACGTTCGTCGTCCTCCTCCTCGTCGGCTACGTCTACATCCGGAAGAAGGGCCTGTTCGAGTGGGGGGCGCGCGCGCGGGTCGAGGCCGAGGCCGAGGCGCGCACGCTGGAGTTGGCGGAGGAGCGCGCGCGGGCGGCCGAGGCGAGGCACGCCGCCCCGGCGCGCGCCGCCTGAACGCACAGGCCAAGGGGTTACTTATGGGCTTAGAGAATTTCATCGCAGAGGCACTGCCCGACATCATCACGACGCGGCTCGACTCGCTGGTCAACTGGGCGCGGAAGTCTTCGCTCTGGCCGGCGACCTTCGGGCTCGCCTGCTGCGCCATCGAGATGATGGCGACCACCGACTCGCGCCACGACCTGGCGCGCTTCGGCTCGGAGGTCTTCCGCGCCAGCCCGCGCCAGGCCGACGTGATGATCGTCTCGGGCCGCGTCTCGCGCAAGATGGCGCCCGTCCTGCGGCGCATCTACGAGCTGAGGCCCGCGCCGAAGTGGGTCATCTCGATGGGCGCCTGCGCCACCTCCGGCGGGGTCTTCGACAACTACGCCATCGTCCAGGGAGTGGACAAGATCGTGCCCGTGGACGTGTACATCCCCCGCTGCCCCCCCCGCCCGGAAATGCTCATCCACGCGATCCTGATGCTCCAGCAGAAGGTGATGGGGGAGTCGATGCGCGACCGCGACGACGTGCCGGCCGAGGAGGCTTACGAGGCCGTCCCGCCGGGCACGCTCCCCGCCGTCGGCGTCTCGGCCACCAACGAGGCGGCGGCGCAGGAGTCGCCCTCGCGCCCCTACACCATCGCCTCGCGCCACGAGCGCCGCAGGTCTTCGTGAGGTGAGCGGTGAGCGGCGAGCAGTAAGCAGTTTTTAAGCCTTACTGCTCGCCGCCCGTTCTCCGAAAAGAAAACTGCTCACTGCTTACTGCTTACTGTTATGGACATCGAGCGAGAGAAGGAGATCGCCGCCGGGAGGCGCGCGGCCGCGTCGTACCCTCTGCCGCCGGCCGAGTTGATTGCGGCGCTGCGGGGCGAGCAGGGGGGCTGGGTCTCGGAGGTCGTCGAGGCTTTCGGCGAGTTGACGCTGGTCGTGCCGCGCGAACACGTCGCGGCCGTGAGCGCGCACCTGAAGGCCGCGCCGGGCTTCGAGTTCGACATGCTCTCGGACATCGCGGGCGTTGACCGCGGCCCCGAAGAGGAGCCGCGCTTCGAGGTCAACTACCACCTCTTCTCGACGAAGCGCTACCACCGCGTGCGCCTGAAGGTTCTGCTCAATCAGGAGGACACGCACGTCCCGACGGTGACGGCCGTCTGGCGCACGGCCAACTGGCACGAGCGCGAGACCTTCGACATGTTCGGCGTCATCTTCGACGGACACCCGGACCTGCGGCGCATCCTCCTGCCCGACGACTGGCAGGGGCACGCGCTCAGGAAAGACTTCCCGCTGCGCGGCTACGAGCCGTACAGCCTGACCTAGAGGGAGGCCCGCCGAGCCTTGATGAACCCGAACCCAGCGCAGTTCGGCGGCAACTTCCAGCAGCCGCCCCAGCAGCCGCAGCAGAAGGGTTGTCTCGGGCGTAACTGGAAGTGGATGCTCCCGGTCGGGTGCCTCGGGTTGATACTCGCGGGGGTCGCGCTCGTCGGCGGCATCGTCTTCGTGGCGATGTCGGCGATCAGGTCTTCGGAGGTCTACCAGGGCGCGCTCAAGGTCGCGCAGACGCACCCGGCCGCGGTCGAGCGTTTGGGCGAGCCGATCAGGGACGGCTGGCTCGTCAAGGGCAACGTCAAGTTCGACGGCAACGGCGGCAACGCGAACTTCGAGATTCCCGTCTCCGGCCCGAAGGGTTCGGGGACGCTCCACGTGAGGGCGGTCAGCCCCGACGGCGCGTGGATGTACGAGCGGCTCGACCTCGCCGCCGGCGGCGAAACGACTTCGCTCCTCGACCGCAACGTCGTACAGCCGCCGCCCGGCTCCGAGGTAGACGTGGAGGAGGACGCGGACGGCTCCAACGGGGACGCGGCCGAAGGCGCTCCGGACGACTCGGGCGAGGAGACGGCGGCCGACGACGAAGCGGAGACCGGCGGGACTCCGGGCCTGGTGGTCTCGGGCGGCTTGCTCGACGGCAAGGCCGTCAGCAAGCCGCAGCCGCCCTACCCCGCGCTGGCGAAGGCGGCGCGGGCTTCGGGCCTCGTGACCGTGCAGGTGACGGTTGACGAGACGGGGGGCGTCGTCGCGGCCGCGGCCGTCTCGGGCCACCCGTTCCTGCGGGCGGCGGCCGAGCAGGCCGCGCGGAACGCGAAGTTCTCGCCGACGCTCCTGGCGGGGAAACCCGCCAGGGTCAAGGGCGTGCTGACTTACAACTTCGTGCTCGAACAGTAGTGACGCGAGCAGGCCCGGGGCGGGCCTGCCAGAGAAGACCGAAGCATGAGCGCATCAACGACAAACCTGCCGCCGGCGTTCGAGGTCGTAGACCGGCCGCTCGACACGCAGATGACCATCTCGTTCGGGCCGCAGCACCCGTCCACGCACGGCGTGCTCCGGCTCGAACTCGTCCTCGACGGCGAGATGGTCGTCAAGTGCGTGCCCGACATCGGCTACCTGCACACGGGGATGGAGAAGCTCTTCGAGTACAAGAAGTACCAGCAGGGCATCGTCATCACCGACCGCATGGACTACCTCAACCCCCTCGGGAACAACCTCGCCTACTGCATGGCGGTGGAGAAACTCCTCGGGCTGGAGATTCCCGAGCGCGCGCAGGTCATCCGCGTGCTGATGTGCGAGTTGCAGCGCATCGCCTCGCACATGGTCTGGCTCGGGACGCACGCGCTCGACATCGGCGCGATGACGGTCTTCTTCTACTGCTTCCGCCAGCGCGAGCGCATCCTCAATTTGATCGAGGCCGCGTCGGGCGAGCGCATGACGCCCTCGTACTTCCGCATCGGCGGGCTGATGATGGACCTGCCCGCCGGCTTCGACCAGCGCTGCAAGCAGTTCACGGAGGACTTCCCCGCCGCGGTGGACGAGTGGCACGACCTCCTTTCGGGCAACCGCATCTTCCAGAACCGCACGAAGGGCGTCGGCGTCATCTCGGCCGAGGACGCCATCGACTGGGGCCTGACCGGCCCGTCCCTGCGCGGCAGCGGCGTCCCCTTAGACATCCGCCGCGCCAACCCCTACACGGGCTACGAGACGTACGACTTCGAGGTGCCCGTCGAGCAGGGCTGCGACGTCTGGTCGCGCTACATGGTGCGCATGCGCGAGATGGTCGAGTCGAACAGGATCATCAGGCAGGCGTTGGAGCGCCTCCGCCCCGGCCCCATCAAGGCCGACGCGCCGAAGGTCGTGCTGCCCGAGCGCGAGGCGATGAAGACGCACATGGACGCGCTCATCCACCACTTCCTGATCGTCGCCGAGGGCTTCAACGTGCCCGCGGGCGAGGTCTACCAGCCCATCGAGGGCTCGAAGGGCGAGCTGGGCGTCTACGTCAAATCCGACGGCGGCCCCAAGCCCGCCCGCGTCCACGTCCGCGGCCCCTCATTCGTCAACCTCTCCGCCCTGCCCGACATGGTCAAGGGCGAGATGGTCGCCGACGTCGTCGCCGTCATCGGCTCGATAGACATCGTGCTCGGGGAAATCGACAGATAGATGTCAGACGCCGGATGTTAGATGTCAGTTAAAGACACCTACCAGCATCCAGCGTCTAGCATCTAGCATCTTCTTTTATGAGCAATCAGTTCACACCGAACAACCCGCTGCCGCAGGAGGCGAAGGTGCCGCAGGAGATCGCGGTCTTCTCGCCGGAGGTCGAGGCGGAGATGGACAGGCACCTGGCGAAGTACCCGGTCAAGCGCTCGGCCATCCTGCCGCTGATGTTCGTCGTGCAGCGCGAGCGCGGCGGGTGGCTCGACCCGCCGGGCGTGGCCTACCTGGCCGACCGCCTCGGCGTGCGCATCACGGACATCTGGGAGGTCGCGACCTTCTACTCGATGATCAATACCGAGCCGGTCGGCAGGTATCACCTACAGGTCTGCAAGACGCTCTCGTGCAAGATCATGGGCGCGGGCAGGGTCACGGCGAAGTGCACCGGGCGGCTCGGCATCAAGCCGGGGCAGACGACGGAGGACGGGCAGTTCTCCCTCTCCGAAGTCGAGTGCCTCGGCTCCTGCGGCACGGCGCCGATGATGCAGATCGGCTTCGACTACTACGAGAACCTGACCGACGAGAAGGTCGACGAGATCATCGACAAGTGTAGCCGGGGCGAGCTGCCGAACGGCGTGCGCTAGCAAAGATTATGTTTATAGGTGCGATAGGCTGCGAGCCTTTACAACTGCGGCGGGTGCTTCTGGACAACTCCGCTTCGCTCGACGTGTACCGCGCGAACGGCGGGTACGAGGCGCTGCGAAGGGTCTTGAACGGCATGTCGCCGGACGACGTGATCGCGGAGGTCAAGAAGTCCGCCCTGCGCGGGCGCGGCGGCGCGGGCTTCCCGACGGGGATGAAGTGGGGCTTCGTCCCGAAGGACTCGCCGAAGCCGAAGTACGTCGTCTGCAACGCCGACGAGTCGGAGCCGGGGACGTTCAAAGACCGCTACCTGATGGAGCGCGACCCGCACATGCTCATCGAGGGCATGCTGATCGCCGCCTACGCCCTCGGGGCGCGCACCAACTACGTCTACACGCGCGGCGAGTACCGCTACCTCATCGAGATCATGGATCGGGCGCTCGACGAGGCGCGCGCCGCCGGCCTGCTCGGCGAGAAGATTCTCGGCACGGACTTCAACTGCGAAATCTACACGCACACCGGCGCGGGCGCCTACATCTGCGGCGAGGAGACGGCGCTCCTTAATTCTCTGGAGGGCCTGCGCGGGCACCCGCGCATGAAACCGCCCTTCCCCGCGGTCGCGGGCCTCTACGGCTGCCCGACCGTCGTCAACAACGTCGAGACGCTGACGGCCGTGCCCGACATCATCAAACTCGGGGGCGAGGCGTACCAGAAGCTCGGGACGGAGAAGAGCGGCGGGACGAAGGTCTGGTCCGTCTCCGGCCACGTCAACCGCCCGGGCGTCTACGAGCTGCCGATGGGCTACGACGACATGGAGAAGTTCATCCTCGAAGACTGCCAGGGGATACTCGGCGGGCGGAAGCTGAAGGCGGTCATCCCCGGCGGCTCCTCCGTCTACATCATGCCGGCCTCGGACATCGTGGGGAAGGATGTGCGGATGGACTACGAGGGGCTGGTCGCGGCCGGCTCTTCGGTCGGGTCGGGCGGCTTCATCGTGATGGACGAGACGGTGGACATCTTCGAGTCCACGAAGAACCTGACCGAGTTCTACAAGCACGAGTCCTGCGGCTGGTGCACGCCCTGCCGCGAGGGCACCGACTGGCTCGTCAAGGTCTTCAAGCGCATCGAGGCGGGCGAGGGCCGACCCGACGACGCGCAGCTCTTGTTAGATATCGTGGACAACATCGAGGGCAAATCCTTCTGCCCGCTCGGCGACGCCGCGTCCTGGCCCATCCAGTCGGCCATCAAGAAGTTCCCCGAAGACTTCCGCCGCAAGGTCTCGAACGGCAACGGCAACGTCAAGGAAGGTCTGCCGACGGCTTAAGTGTCGCGTGTCAGGATGTCGTAGATGAAAAGTCTCCTCCGCATCATCGCTCTGGCCGGCTGCGCCGCCAACGTGTGCGGCGCCGCCGCGGGCGGCGCCGCGGCGCCGACGCCCCCCGCCGCGCAGTGCCGCGGCACCGACCGCAACGTACCCAGGCAGGTCAGGTTCGGGCGCGGCAGGACGACCGCCGTCGTCAAGGACACCGTCCGGCTCTGCACCGCGCACGAGTATTACCTGCGGGCGCGGGGCGGCCAGTCGATGAGCGTCAACCTCGCGACCGGCAAGCGCACGAGCTTTTCCGTCTACGCCCCGACGGGCGACATCATCGAGGGCGCGGACGGCGTCAAGGACTGGAGCGGCAGCCTGCCGGAGACGGGCCAGTACATCATCCACATCGGCACCGACGCGACCGCCGCCTACACGCTCGAAGTAACTATTAGGTGAGCTGATTTAAATGAAACGTGTGCGCCAAACGCCGCGGAGCGGCGGTTAAATTTAGCCCGGCCTTTCAAGGCCGGGTCAGCCGAATCGAACGCCGCCGCGTCGCGTCGGCGACGCCCGAAGGGGACCGGGCGGCTCAGGCGTCGCCGACGCGACGCGGCGCGACAATAACCGCGGCCTGACCCGGCCTTGAAAGGCCGGGCTAAACTCAGACGCCGCCCCGCGGCGAGACGAGATGATCTTCAACGTAATTGTTGAACGGGACGAAGACGGCATGTGGATTGTCGAATGTCCTTCGATTCCGGGCTGCGTGAGTCAAGGCGCGACAAAGGAAGAGGCGCTGGAGAACGTCAAGAACGCGACACGCGAGTGTTTGCGGGTGCGTGTTGAGAATGGCTACCCGCTCACTATTTGAAAGCATTACCGGTTCAATCAAATGGCAGCAGAATTAATCAAGGTCACCATCAACGGGCAGGAGTTGCAGGTCGAGAAGGGCGCGCGCCTGATCGACGTGTGCCGGGAGAACGACTACTCGATCCCGTCCTTCTGCTACTACGCAGACCTCGCGCTCCAGGCTTCGTGCCGGATGTGCCTGGTGCGCATCGAGAAGATGCCGAAGCTGCAAACGTCGTGCACGATTACCTGCACGGACGGGATGGTCGTCACCACTCAGTCCGAGGAGATCGAGAAGGCGCAGCGCGGGATGGTCGAGTTCCTGCTCGCCAACCACCCGCTCGACTGCCCCGTCTGCGACCGCGGCGGCGAGTGCGAGTTGCAGGAGATGGTCTTCGACTGGGGCGGCCTCGAAGAACGCTTCCGCGAGAAGAAGAACGCCTACCCGGAGAAGTTCCTCTCGCCGATCGTCGCCAACGACACGCAGCGGTGCATCCTCTGCAAGCGCTGCACGCGCGTCTGCGACGAGTGGATGGGCGAGGACGCCATCGAGGCCGGCGGCCGGGGCGTCAACACCGTCATCGGGACTTACGAGGGCTGGCTCAACTGCTCGCAGTGCGGCAACTGCATCGAGGTCTGCCCGACGGGCACGCTCCTGGACGCCACCTACCGCCACCAGGCCCGGCCCTGGGAGCTGGAGCAGACCGTCTCGACCTGCACGTTCTGCTCCGACGGCTGCCAGATGTCGCTGGGGAGCCGGGCGGGCGAGGTGATGCGCGCGGTGGCGCGCGACCGCTACGTCAACGGCATCAACGGCGAGTTCCTCTGCATCAAGGGGCGCTTTGCGCACCCGTTCGTCAACCACGAGGAGCGCATCAAGACGCCTTTGATCCGCTACAAGAAGGGCGGCCGCCTCGTGCCCGCCACGTGGGACGAGGCGCTCCACTACGTCACCGAGGGCTTCGAGGCCGCGCGCTCGGCCTACGGCGGCGAGGGCTTCGGCGTCGTCGG
>DASVQJ010000268.1:0-2680 GCA_036389235.1 Pyrinomonadaceae bacterium
TTGCGGTTGGGTGAGCATCGAACGAGGGTTAACCACAGAGACACAGAGGCACGGCCCGTCGAGTTATACCTCTTTAAGCTGTGCCTCTGTGCCTCTGTGGTTAATTCCCCCTCGTATTCACTCAAGTGAAACCTGCTTTAGAACGCGAGTCGGGCGGGTCTGAGTAGGCTGTTTGACGCAGAGGCACAGAGAGGCAGAGACACAGCTTTGAAGACAGTAAGTCAACAAGCCGTGTCTCTGCGTCTCTGCGTCTCTGTGTTTATTTTGTCCCGCGACTACGCGCCGGCGGACTTGACCTGCGACTTGAGCTGCTGCTTCAGCTCGTCCATCCGGGCGCCGAGGCGGTTGATCTCGTCCTCGCTCAAGACCTGGCGCGCCTTCTGGAACATCTCCTGCTCTTCCTCTTCGACGTGGTGCTCGACGTTCTCCTGCAAGACCTTGAGCTTGGCCGTCCACTGCTCGGTGTCGACGGGCATGGACTCAAGCTCCTTCAGGAGCACCTTGACGACGTGGTGCTCCTCGAAGCCTTCGAGCACGATCTCGCGCGTCTCGGCCGCCTGCTTGATGGCCGGGTAGAAGATGGACTCCTCGATCTGCGCGTGGATGTCCAGCTCCTCTTGAAGCTTGGCGAAAAGCTCCGTGCGCGTCTTCTCGGCGCGCTCGGTCGTCGGCTCCAGTTGCTGGAACAGACCGGAGACCTTCTGGTGGTCTTCCTTCAGCAGTTGAAAAGCGTTCATGTGTTCTCCTCCTGACGTGGGTTCTAACCCGCCCTTGAACTATAACCGTACGTGAAAAGTATCTGAGTAAGTAGACTAGACAATCCCGGTGCCACGTCGAATCCCGCGCGCCTGTAGTAAACTTTGACGCGTCCGGGGGCGCACACAGATGGGAGTAGAGAAGGAGACACGGCGCGACACGCAGGCCGCGCGCGCGGAGGCGGCGGAGGAATCTTCCGCCGCGCAGGCGACGCACTGGCACTCGCGGATGGAGGCCGAAGAGCCGGCACGCGCGGACGCGCCCGCCCGCGGCGAGGAGCCGAGCGCGCCCGTTTCGCGCGTGCGCGCGCAGCCGCCCGAGGAGTTCACGGGGGGCGGGTTCGAGGGCGCGGCGGACAGTTCGGGGGGCCTGGCGGCCGTGTGGTCTGCGACGAAGCACGCGGCGCGCGAGATGGGTCTGTGGCGCGGCGCGCGCACGCTTTTGAAGGTCAACCAGAAGGACGGCTTCGACTGTCCGGGCTGCGCGTGGCCCGACCCCGACGGCGAGCGCTCCCACGCGGAGTTCTGCGAGAACGGCGCGAAGGCCGTGGCCGAGGAGGCGACGACGCGGCGCGTCGGCCCCGACTTCTTCCGCGAGTGGAGCGTCGCAGACCTCTCGCAGAAGTCCGACTTCTGGCTCGGCAAGCAGGGGCGCATCACGCGCCCGGTTGTGCTCCGCCGCGGCGCGACGCACTACGAAGAGGTCGGCTGGGACGAAGCCTTCGACTTAATCGCCGGCGAGCTGAACGCCCTGGACTCGCCCGACGAGGCCGCCTTCTACACGTCGGGGCGCACGTCGAACGAGGCGGCGTTCCTCTATCAACTCTTCGTGCGTCAGTTCGGCACGAACAACCTGCCCGACTGCTCGAACATGTGCCACGAGTCTTCGGGGCGCGCGCTGACCGAGACCATCGGCGTCGGCAAGGGCACCGTCACGCTCAACGACTTCGACCTCGCCGACTGCGTCTTCGTCATCGGACAGAACCCCGGCACGAACCACCCGCGCATGCTCACGACCTTGCGCGCGGCGAAGAAGCGCGGCTGCCGCATCGTCCACGTCAACCCGCTGCCCGAGGCCGGCCTCGCGCGCTTCAAGCACCCGCAGCACCCCGCAGACCTCCTCGGCGGCGGCACAGACCTGACAGACCTCTTCCTGCAAGTCCGCGTCAACGGCGACGTGCCGCTCCTCAAAGGCTTGATGAAGGAGGTGCTGGAGGAAGAGAAGAGAAGGCCGGGCCAAGTCCTCGACCGGAAGTTTATCGAAGAGAAGACGCACGGCTTCGAAGAGTTCGCGCGCGCGCTGGGCGAGGTGAGCTGGGACGAGCTGGTCGAGCAGAGCGGCGTCGCCCGCGAACGGATGCGCGAGGCGGCGGAGATTTACGTCAGCTCGGAGCGCGTCATCGTCTGCTGGGCGATGGGGCTGACGCAGCACAAGAACGCGGTCGCCAACATACAGGAGATCGTCAACCTCCTTCTGCTGCGCGGCAACCTCGGCCGGCCCGGCGCGGGCGCGTGCCCCGTGCGCGGCCACTCGAACGTGCAGGGCGACCGCACGATGGGCATCTGGGAGCGCCCGGCCGACACGTTCTTAGACGCACTGGCGCGCGAGTTCGACTTCGAGCCGCCGCGCCGCCACGGCCTCGACACCGTCGAGACGATCAAGGCGATGCACGAGCGGCGCGTGCAAGTCTTCTTCGCCGTCGGCGGCAACTTCCTCTCGGCCACGCCCGACACCGAGTTCACGGCCGAGGCCCTGCGGCGCTGCCGCCTGACCGCGCACGTCTCGACGAAGCTCAACCGCGCGCACCTCGTGACGGGCGAGCAGGCTCTGATCCTTCCGTGTCTCGGGCGCACCGAGCGCGACGTGCGGGAGTCGGGCGAGCAGTTCGTCAGCGTCGAGAACTCGATGGGCGTCGTCCACTCGT
>DASVQJ010000269.1:0-48710 GCA_036389235.1 Pyrinomonadaceae bacterium
CTCCTCACGGGCTGGCAGTCCTACGGCATCGTCACCGCGCAGACCGGCAGGCCGTTCACGGCGGCCCTCATCCAGGAGTTCGACAACAGCGGCACGGGGCGCTCGTCGCTCGGCTTCGGCGCGAACGACCGCCCGAACCTCGTCGGCGACCCGGGGGCGGGGCCGCGCACGCCCGAGCGTTGGTTCAACACCGCGGCCTTCGCGTTCCCGGCGCCGGGCACGTTCGGCAACGCGGGGCGCAACGTCCTCGACGGCCCCGGCTACCGGAACGTCAACGCGTCGCTCGTGAAGAACACGGCGCTCGGCGAGCGCGTGAGCCTGCAACTGCGCGCCGAAGTCTTCAACCTCTTCAACCGCCCGAACCTGAACCTGCCCGACAACTTCCTCGGCTCGCCCACGTTCGGGCAGGTCACCTCGGCGCGCGACCCGCGCCACATACAGTTCGGCGCGAAGCTGTTGTTCTAAAGCTGGTGAAATACGGTGGGAATTTCGACACGGAGACGCGGAGACACGGCCTGTTGAGTAATAACTTCAAGCCGTGTCTCCGTGCCTCCGTGCTCAACGCCTCCCGGCTACGCTCAACTGCGCTCATAGAAAACTCTTCCGGTGTTTTGAGATGAGACTTACACGACCCGGCCGACTGACGACTCTGCTGACGACCCCGCTCCTCGCCTTCGCCCTCGCGGCCTGCGCCGCGGGCGCAGCCGACCAACCCGCCGCGCTCGTCGGCGACGCCCGCACGGCGGCCACGCCCGCGCCGACTGCACAGCCGGCGGTTCCCTCCGCGACGCCGACGCCCGCCCTCGCGGGGGGCGCGAACGTGCCTGCCGTCGATGCGGGCGGGAAGGGAAGTGCGCCCGCCGTCGCCACGGCGGAGTGGCCGCAGTGGCGCGGGCCGAACCGCGACGGGCTGGCGTCCGGGGTCGCCGCGCCGTCCGCCTGGCCGAAGGAGTTGAAGCCCCTCTGGAGAGTAACGGTCGGCATAGGCCACGCGTCGCCGGTCGTCAGCGGCGGCACGGTCTACCAGCACGCGCGGCAGGGCGAGGAGGAGGTGCTCCTCGCGCTCGACGCCGCGACGGGCAGGGAGCTTTGGCGCGCGGGGGCCGTGCCCGCGCCCTACACTGTGAACCCCGCGGCGAGCGGCCACGGCAAGGGGCCGAAGTCCACGCCCGCGGTCGCGGGCGGGCGCGTCTACACGCTCGGCATCGCGGGCCTGCTCTCGGCGCACGACGCGAAGACGGGCCGGCTCGTCTGGCGTAAGGACTTCTCGAAGCAGTTCCCGACGACCTCGCCGCTCTACGGGACGGCGATGTCGCCGGTCGTCGTGGGCGACGTGGTCGTCGCGCACGTCGGCGGGCACGACAAGGGCGCGCTCGTGGCCTTCGACGCCGCGAACGGCGCGGTCAGGTGGTCTTACGACGCGGACGGCCCCGCGTACTCCTCGCCCGTAATCTTAACGGCCGGGGGCGAGCGGCAGGTCGTCACCTTCACGCAGAAGGAGCTGGTCGCGGTCTCGGCGGCGACGGGCGCGCCGCTGTGGAAGCTCCCCGCGAAGACCGCTTACGACACCAACTGCAACACCCCGGTCGTCTACAAGGACACCGTCGTCGTCTCGTTCGAAGGGGGCGGGCTCGTCGCGCTGCGCCCGGTGCGCGAGGGCGGCCGTTGGGCGGCGCGCGAGGTCTGGCGCAACGGGGAGAACGAGCTTTACATGAACACGCCCGTGCTCGCGGGCTCGACGCTCTACGGGCTCTCGGCGCGCAAGAAGGGGCAGTTCTTCGCCGTGGACGCGGCGACGGGCAAGACCGTCTGGCAGGGGCCGGGGCGGATGGGCGAGAACGCTTCAATCGTGAACGTCGGCGGGACGCTCCTCGCGCTCACGAACGACGCGGTGCTCTACGTCCTGCCCGAAGGGGCGAAGGAGTTCGCCCCTTCGGCGCAGTACACCGTCGCCACCTCGCCGACGTGGGCGCACCCGGTCGTCCTCGGCGACCGGTTGTTGATTAAAGACGAGACGACGCTCGCCTCGCTCTCGCTCCGCCAGTAATCACATTCGGCCGTGACGGAAAGGCATCACGTCGCGCGGGAACGCCATTCCCGCGCGACGTGATGCCTTTCCCGCGCGCGCGCATGGCGTTCCGCCGCATAGGAATGCCATTCTCCTGCGTGGGAATGGCATTCCCACGCAGGAGAATGGCATTCCGGCACGGAGGAATGGCATGTACGCCTCGGTTATAGCTGTTAGCAAATGGGTGCTAACGCGAACGGGTCAGAACCACCCGCGGTAGCGGGCGGGCCTGTGCGACCGGCTCTGCCGATTATAGCGGCGTTCACACGGACGCGACGGCCGCGCCGGGAGCGCGGGCATCCTGCCCGCCGAAGCGTGCTGAAGCACGCTTCACCGTGCAGCGCTCTCCCTCGACCTGGAGATTTAAAGTCTGACGGCTTTCGCGCTTCAGCGCTCATGGCGGGCAGGATGCCCGCGCCCCCGGCGTGAGGTCGCACCCGCACGCACGCCGCTGTAGCAAAGGCCCGCCCGCTACCGCGGGTGGTTCTGACCCGTCTGCTCCACGGAGCGCCCGCACCCACTTGCGAACGGCCGTCAATGCTGTTCAGTCCGAGAGCTTGTAGCAGGCCATCTGCGTGGCGTTGCGGACTAAGAGGCGCCCGCCCGCGATGGCCGGGACGTTCCAGGTGCGCCCTTCGAGGGCGGGGAAGCGCGCGAGTTCGGTGTGGCCGGCGGGGGTGGCGCGCACGAGCGCGATCTCGCCCTCCTCGGTCGTGACGATGAGGTGGCCGCTCGCCAGCACGACCTGCCCGTAGCCGTAGCCGCGCGCCTTCCACTTCTGCTCGCCCGTCTCCACGTCCACGCACGTCAGCATCCCCTCGTCCAGCCCGTAGACGTGCCCCTCGTGCAGCACGGAGCTGTTGAACTTGTTCTTCATCGACGCGCGCTCCCAGACCGGCCTGGCCGAGAGCTTCCCGCCCGCGTCCGCCACCTCGACGAGCGCCGCGCCCTTCCCGTACCCCGAAGAGACGAAGAAGCGGTTGGGGCCGACGACGATGGGCTGCGCGACGTTGATGCCGATGGAGTTCGCCCAGGGGAAGACCCATAAGACCGTCCCGTCCTCCGGCGCCAGCCCCGCCACGCTCCGCGCCGTGACGGCGAGCACCTGACGGCGCCCCGCGAGCGTGACGAGCATCGGCGACGTGTAGGAGGCCGCGTCGCCCAGGGCGCCCCACACCTGCGCGCCCGTCCGCGCGTTGTAGGCGACGACCGACTTGCCGTTCGAGCCGCCCGGGATCACGATTACCTTGTCGTCCACCACGAGCGGCGAGCCCGCCATGCCCCACTGTAGGTTCGACGCGCCCACGTCCTTCAGGATGTTCTTCGACCAGACGAGCTTGCCCGTGCGCGCGTCGAGGCAGCGCAACTCGCCCAGCGCGCCGAGCGCGTAGAGCCTTCCGTCGTGCCACGTCGGCGTCGAGCGCGGCCCGTCGCCGGTCGAGTCGTTGTAGTACGCGTCCCACCCGTGCGTCCAAAGCTCGCGCCCGGTCTCGACGCTGTAGGCGGCGACCACCTCCTGCCTGCGCCGCTGCTCGATGGTGTAGGCGACGCCGTCGGCCACCGAGAAGGAGGAGTAGCCGCCGCCCGAAGGCTGCTTCCAGAGCTGTTGGAGTCCGCCCTGCCAGTTCGTACGTATGGGCTGCTCCTCGTAACGGCCGTCGCGCGCGGGGCCGCGGAAGTTCGTCCAGTAGTTCCTGCGCGGGGCGGCCGGGGCGGCCGGGGCCGCCGCGTTCTGCCCTTCGGCGGGGGCCGCCGCGGCCTGGGCCGAAGGGGCGGCGGGCGGCTGCGCGCCGGGGGCGGGGCTTGCCGCGGCCGGGTCTGCGGCCGTGCCGGCCTGCGGGTCGGCCGCCGCCGCCGCGGCGTCCGCCGGCGGTGCGGGCTGGCCGTGCTGCGCGGCCCGGTGGCGTTCGAGCTCCGCGTAGTGCTCCTCCGTGCCCGCGTTGCCGGCGCCGGGCGGGGCGAAGAGGAGGTAGGCGCCGACGCCGCCGAGTAAGACGACGAGCACCGGGGCCGCCATCAACACCAGCCGGGTGCGGTACCAGGGAATCTTCTGTTGCGTCTGGGTCTCGTCGAAGATCATGCTCGTCGCTCCCGCGTCGAAAGAAGATGGGAGGGCGACGCGGACACGTCGCCCTCCCCTTTAGACGGCCGAAGCCCGCCGCCTGTTCCTTTTATCCTGCGCTCATTTCTTCGCCCGCTCGATGGCGTAGAGGTGCTTCTCGCCGCGGATGAAGAGCTTGCCGTCGGCGACCGCGGGCGAGGCGTAGACCGGCTCGCCCACAGAGTTCGTGCGCAGCACCTCGTGTTTCGGCCCGGCCTTGATGACGAAGGTGTCGCCGTCCTCGCTCGTCAGCAGAATCTTGCCGTCGAAGGCGACGGGCGAGGCCGTGAAGGTGGCCGGGACGGGCGGGCGCCCGCCCTCGTACTTGACCTCGCCGGTGCGCGCGTCGAGGCACGTCATGATGCCCTTGTCGGTCAAAAAGTAGACGTAGTCGCCGTAAAGAATCGGCGAGGGCACGTAGGCCGTCCCCTTCGCGTACTTCCAGGCGATGTCCGAGTCCTTCAGCTCGCCCGACGCCCCGAGCCTGATGGCGTAGGCGACCTTCGCGGGGAAGCCCGCCGAGACGACGACCATGTCGTGGCCGACGGTCGCCACGGGCGAGGGGATGGCGTTGCTCTCCAGCCCCTTGCCGCGCCACAACTCCCTGCCCGTCGCCGGGTCGTAGGAGATGACCGACTCGGCGCCGCTCGCGATGAGTTCGGTGCGCTTGCCGGTGTTGACGAGGAGCGGCGTCGCCCAGCTCACCTGCACCTTGCGCGGCGTGCGCCAGACCTCCTTGCCAGACTTCTTGTCGAGCGCGACGATGAAGGAGTTCTTGCCCTCCTCCTCGTCGGCCTGCACGATGACGAGGTTCTGGTAGAGGACGGGCGAGGTGCCGTTGCCCATCCCGACGGTGCCCATCTTGCCGGGCATGAACTTCCAGGCGAGCTTGCCGCCCACGTCGTAGGCGTAGAGCCCCTCGGCGCCGAAGTACGCGTAGACCATCCTGCCGTCGGTCGCGGGCGTCGCGGCGGCGTAGGAGCTTTTGCGGTGGCGGTCGTCGTAGGGCGTCCCCTCCCAAGCGGTCTGCTCCCACAGCACCCTGCCCGTGTCGCGGTCGAGCGCGATGACCTTGAAGGTGTGCCTGCGGTCGGCGCCCACGCTGTCGGGGTGCTTCCACTCCTGCCCCTCCATCAGGTGCGTGGCGGCCTTCGCGCCGGGGACGACCGGCCCCTCTATCGCCGTCGTCACGAAGACGCGCCTGCCCCAGACCACGGGGCTCGAATGCCCGCGGCCCGGCAGCGGCGCCTTCCAGCGGACGTTCTTCGTCTCGCCCCACTCCTCGGGCAGGCCGCGCTCGGCCGAGACGCCCGAGCCTTCGGGGCCGCGCCACTGCGGCCAGTTCGACTCGTCGGCCGCCGACGCGGCCGCGGCCGACACGGAGAACACGGTCACAAGCAGGAGGAAAAAGATTTTGGCTGACGGTTTCACTGTGTAGGTTTCCTTCAAAACGGGTGTTGGGTGTTGGGTGCTGGGTTTTAGGTGTTGGGTGTTGGGTTTTAGGTGCCGAGTTAAAGATAAGCCGCGTTAACCCAGAACCTAAAACCCAGCACCCAACACCCCTCTTACTTCTCTGCCTTCTTCGCGGGCTCGGCCGCCGAGTCGGCGACGGCGAAGACGTGGTTGATGCCGCGCACGATGAGCAGGCCGTCGCTGACGGCGGGCGTCGCCATCAGGACTTCGCCCATCGGGTTGACCGAGAGCAGCTCGTGCTTCGGCCCCGCCTTGAAGACGAAGATTTCGCCGTCCTCGCTCGAAAGGTATATCTTGCCGTCCGAGCCGACGGGCGAGGCCGTGAAGGCGCCGCCGCGGTCGGCGATGCGCTGCTGGTAGACGCGCTCGCCGCTGGTCGCGTTGTAGGCGGTGACGACCCCCTGGTTCGAGAGCGTGTAGAGCAGGTCGCCGTAGATGATGGGCGTCGGCATGTAGGGGCCGCCGCGCGCCTTGCTCCACGCGATGAACTCGCTCGACTCCTTGCCG
The DNA here is from genome assembly GCA_036389235.1 of Pyrinomonadaceae bacterium. Classification (GTDB taxonomy): domain Bacteria; phylum Acidobacteriota; class Blastocatellia; order Pyrinomonadales; family Pyrinomonadaceae; genus QHXN01. Next base: position 6,150 of record DASVQJ010000269.1, read on the forward strand.
TCCTTGAGCGTGATGTCGCCCGACGCGCCCGGCCGGATGGCGTAGATGGGCTGGATGGGTCGGTAGCCGCTGGTGACGTAGATGAGGTCGTGCGCGAAGATGGGCGTCGGCGTCGTGATCTCGGAGTTGGGCGTGAGCCGCCACAGCTCCTTGCCCGTCGCCGGGTCGTAGCCGCGGATGGCCTTCGTGCCGTTGGTGACCAGCTCCGCCCGCGCCTTCCCCTCGCAGACCGTGGGCGTGCCCCAGCCGGGCAGCTCGTCCCCGCGCGAGGTCTTCCAGACCTGTTTGCCGGTCTTGAGGTCGTAGGCGGCGATGAAGGAGTTCTTCTGGATGTCGGCCTGCACGATGACGAGGTTCTTCCAGATGACGGGCGAGCTGGCGTACTCCCACTGGTAGTCGGGGTCGTAGAACCAGCCGGAGTCGAGCACGCCGAGGTCCTGCTTCCAGAGCAGCTTGCCGTTGAGGTCGAAGCTGTAGAGCCCTTCCGAGCCGAAGAGCACGACGAGGTGCTTGCCGTCGGTCGCGGGCGTCGAGGCGGCGTGCGAGGACTTCGGGTGGCGCTTGACCTTCGGCACGCCCTCGTAGGCCGTGCGCTCCCAGACGACCTTGCCCGTCTTCTTGTCGAGCGCGTAGACCTTCCACGCGTGCTTCGGGTCGTTCTTCACCGGCTCCACGTCGCCGTAGAGCCCGAAGCGCGCCTCGGGCTTCGCCTCACTGCTGACGGCCGTGACGACGAAGATTTTATCGCCCCAGACGACGGGGCTCGCGTGCGAGAGGCCGGGGATGGGCGTCTTCCAACGCAGGCCGACCGACTTCTCGGCGTCCCACTTCACGGGCGCGGGCCTTCCTTCGGCCACGCCCGAAGCGTTCGCGCCGCGGAACTGCGGCCAGTTCTGCGCCCGCGCGGCCGACGCGACCAGACACAGGCAGAAGACGGAGAGCGTGAGTCGTTTCATGTTTGACCTCGGTAGACAGTAGACAGTAGTCAGTAGTCAGTAGTCAGTAGAAGAGCCTTCCTTATTGCGAACCCTGCGGCTGTCATCGACAGCGCCCGCGAGGCGGAGCCCTACTGTCTACTGACTACTGTCTACTCTTTTGAGCAGCCTGGTGTTCGACCCCTGTTTGAAGTCGATGCCGGTGACCTTGCCCGCCTCGACTTTGAAGGTGAAGGTGAGGCCGTCGAACTCCGCGGGGCGGAAGGTCGTCTGGTCGAGCGGAAACAGCGTGAGCGGGCCGCCGCCGCCCGTGCCGACGAGCTTGCCGTCCTTCAACTCGATGCTGATCTCCGGGCCGGGGTCGCCCTTGTACTTGCCGACGTAGGACTGGAGCGTCGCGGCGTCCACCGCGGGCGGCGGCTGCGCGCCGGCCTTCCTGAGCATCTCGGCGACGGGGGCCATCTTCGCGTCGGAGCCCGCCGCGACGAGGGCGGCCGTGAGCGTCTCGGCCGGAATCTTGCCGGCCTCCAGCGCGGCCGAGACCATCTCGGCGTTGCCCGAGCGCACGCCGCTCAGGAGCACGTCGCCCGCGCCCTCGGCGCTCTTGGCGAGGATGGCGCGCACGACGCCCGTGTGCCCCTTGTCCGTCGCCCAGTAGAGCGCCGTCGCGCCGTAGAAGGTGTCCTTGACGGTCACGTCCACGCCGCGCTCGATGAGCAGCTTGGCGACCTCCGTGTGGCCGCGCTCGGCGGCCTTGAAGAGCGCGGTCGCGCCGTAGCGGAACTTCGCGTTCACGTCCGCGCCTTTGTCGAGCGCCGCCTTGACCTCGGCCACGTCGCCCTTGCGCGCGGCCTCGTAGAGCTGTTCGTTGAGCGCCTGCTTCGGGTCCTGGGCCGCCGCGGTCAGCGCGAGCGCGAGGGCGAGCAGCGCCGCCGGGGTGATGCGCGTGAACGTCATGGTCTTCGCTCCGTCTTTTCGTCGTCGCCGCGTCGGTGTTAACTTGTCGGGCGCGTGCGGGCGGCGCGCGCGGCCGCCTCCGTCCAATAAATTGGGCGCGCGTACGTGATTTCGGAATGCGTCGGAATTGCCGCCGGCCGTCGTAAAACATATCGCGGCGCAACGGCGTATTTACAACCCGCGGGCTCTGAAAAGCAAGGGAAATTTTTTGGCCGCGCGGCGGCGAGAACTCATCTCACGACGTGTTATAAAACGTGTGAGACCCGCACAAGGTTTCTTCCCGGGCCATCTTTAAGTGACTGCGAGGCGAAACGATTTGAAGACGAACGTACACCCCCGGCGGCTCAAGGTCTGCGCACTCTTCACGCTCCTGGCGCTGACGCACGTCTCCGCGCGCGCCGCCGACTGGGCGGAATGGCGCGGCCCGGCGCGCGACGGCGTGTCGGCGGAGAAGGGGCTGCCCGCGAAGTGGTCGCCCGCGGGCGAGGGCCTCGCGTGGAAGGCCCCCTACGGCGGGCGCTCGACGCCGGTCGTGATGGCGAACCGCGTCTACCTCTTCAACCCTTACGGGAAGGGCGAGCGTTTGCAGGAGCGCCTGATGTGCCTCGACGCCGACACGGGCCGGGTGCTCTGGGAGAAGCATTTCAACGTCTACCTCTCGGACGTGCCGCCGCACCGTGTGGGGTGGGCCTCGCCCGTCGGCGACCCCGTGACCGGCAACGTCTACGCCTTCGGCGGCGGCGGCCACCTCGTCGGGCTTTCGGGTAAGGACGGCACGGTTCTGTGGGAGCGCGCGCTCGGCGAGGAGTTCGGGCTTTTGACGACGCACGGCGGGCGCACCGTCTCGCCGCTGGTCGACGGCGACCTCGTCATCGTCAGCGGCGTCACGTTCAGCTGGGGCGCGCACCACCGCGGGCTGCACCGCTGGATGGCCTTCGACAAGCAGACGGGCGAGACCGTCTGGACGAGCGCGCCCGGCGCGCGGCCGTATGATACGACCTACGCCGCGCCGATCATCGTTAACGTCAACGGCACGCGCCTGCTCATCCAGGGCGCGAGCGACGGCTGGGTGCACGCCGTCAGGCCGCAGACGGGCGAGCCGGTCTGGAAGATCGAGGTCTCGAAGCGGGGCCTCAACACGGGCGTCGTCGTGCGCGGCACGGACGCCATCATCACGCACAGCGAGGAGAACCTCGACTCGAACGAGATGGGGATGATGGCCGCGCTCGACGCCTCCATGAAGGGCGAGCTGAAGATGTCGCAGCTCAAGTGGAAGGTCTACGGCTGGCAGGGCGGCTTCTCCTCGCCGGTGCTCGACGGGGACAGACTTTATCAGGTGGACAACGGCGCGAACCTCGGCGCCTTCGACGTGACGACGGGCAAGCAGCTCTGGCTCCAGAACCTCGGCACCATCCAGAAGGCTTCGCCGGTGCTGGCCGACGGCAAGCTCTACGTCGGGACGGAGAACGGCAAGTTCTTCATCATCGAGCCCGGCCCGGCGGGCGCGAAGATTCTCGACGAGGACCAGCTCGGCACCGAGCAGCAGCCCGAGGCCGTCATCGCCTCGGTCGCCGTCTCGGACGGCCGCGTCTTCCTCCTCACCGACGCGGCGCTCTACTGCATCGGCAAGAAGACCCGGCGCGCGGCCGGGGAGAGGCGGGGCGAGCGGCTCCGTTGGGAGGAGTGGAGGCAGGCGGCGCCGCCCAACGCGAAGGTCGCGCGCGTGCAGGTCATCCCGGCCGAAGTGCTGCTCAGGCCCGGCGAGGGCGCGCGCTTCCGCGTCCGCCTCTTCGACGAGAACGGCAGGTTCGTCCGCGAGGAGAAGGCGGTGACGTGGACGCTCGACAAGCTCAGCGGCAAGGCCGAGGCGGGCCAGTTCACGGCCTCGACGGACGCGGTCGTGCAGACGGGCGAGGTGCGCGCCGGCGTGGGCGACGTGACGGGCGCGGCGCGCGTGCGCGTCATCCCGCCGCTGCCGTGGGCCGAGAACTTCGACGCGATGGAGCTGAACACCTTCCCGCAGCACTGGACGAACACGGGGATGAAGTTCATCACGCGCGACGTGGAAGGGAAGCGCGTGCTGGTGAAGACGACCGAGGGCTCCTCGCTCCTCTCCCGCGCGCGCGCCTACATGGGGCCGAGCGACCTGCACGACTACACGGTCGAGGCCGACATCCTCGCCACGACGAGGCGGCGGCAGGTGGGCGACGCGGGCGTCATCGCGCAGCGCTACTCGCTCACGCTCTTCGGCAACGCGCAGAAGCTTGAGCTGACCTCCTGGCAGCCCGAGACGGCGCGGCGCGTAGACGTCCCGTTCGAGTGGAAGACCGACACCTGGTACCGCGTCAAGCTGCGCGTCGATAACCTGCCGGACGGACAGGTGCGCGCGCGCGGCAAGGTCTGGCCCGCGGGCGCCGCCGAGCCCGAAGCCTGGACAATCGAGCACACCGACCCCATCGGCAACCGGCGGGGCAGCCCCGGCATCTTCGGCAGCGCGCTCGCCGAAATCTACTTCGACAATTTAAAGGTGTACGCGAATAAGTGAGCGGTAAGCGGTGAGCGGTAAAAACCGAGGGAGTCGAGGACGGAAGAGGAATGATGAAAGAAAAAAGAGGTCGGCTGTTGAAGGTCGCGGCGGTCATCGCGGCGTTGACTTGTGGGCAACTGCTCACGGCTCACGGCTCACTGCTCACTCCCTCCGACCCCGGCACGGGCGAGTGGCCGATGTGGGGCGGGACGCCCGACCGCAACATGGTCTCGAAGGCGAAGGGGATGCCCACGTCCTGGGACGTGAAGACGAAGAAGAACGTCAAGTGGGTGGCGGAGCTGGGCTCGCAGACCTACGGCAACATCACGGTGGCGGGCGGCGTCGTCCTCGTCGGCACCAACAACGAGGCCAAGCGCGACCCGAAGGTCACGGGCGACAAGGGCGTGCTGATGGCCTTCGACGAGAAGACCGGCGCGTTCCTCTGGCAGGCCGTCCACGACAAGCTCGCCTCGGGCCGCGTCAACGACTGGCCGTTCCAGGGCATCGCCTCCTCGCCGCTCGTCGAGGGCGACCGCGTCTACTACGTCTCGAACCGCGCGGAGCTGATGTGCGTCGACCTGAAGGGCTTCTCCGACAAGGAGAACGACGGCCCCGTCACCGACGAGAAGGCGACGGGCGAGGGGCAGGCCGACGTGGTCTGGCGGCTCGACATGATGGAGGAGGTCGGCACCTTCCCGCACAACCTCGCCAACTCCTCGCCCAACGCCTACGGCGACCTGCTCTACGTCTCCACCTCGAACGGGCAGGACGAGAGCCACGTCAACATCCCCTCGCCGAAGGCGCCGGCCATCATCGCCGTCAACAGGAAGACGGGCAAGGTCGTCTGGGAGGACGGCTCGCCCGGCGACAAGATTCTGCACGGGCAGTGGTCGACGCCGTCGGCGGGAAAGATCGGCGGCGTCGACCAGGTCGTGATGGGGCAGGGCGACGGCTGGGTGCGCGGCTACGAGGCGGCGACGGGCAAGAAGCTCTGGGAGTTTGACACCAACCCGAAGGACTCCGTGTGGCCGAAGACGCGCAACGAGATCATCTCGACGCCCGTCATCTACGAGGACAAGGTCTACCTGGCGAACGGGCAGGACCCGGAGCACGGCGAGGGCGTCGGCCACATGTACTGCATCGACGCCACCAAGCGCGGCGACATCACGAAGACGGGGCTGGTCTGGCACTACGACAAGATACGCCGCTCGATCTCGACGCCGGCCATCGCCGACGGCATCGTCTACCAGCCCGACTTCAGCGGCTTCTTCCACGCGCTCGACGCGAAGACGGGTCAGGTCTTGTGGGTGCACGACATGTTCGCGGCCGTGTGGGGCTCGCCGATGCTGACCGCCGACGGCCGTCTCTACCTCGGCGACGAGGACGGCGACGTGGTCATCATGCAGGCGGGCCGTGAGAAGAAGGTGCTGGCCGAGATCAACATGGGCAGCAGCGTCTACTCGACGCCCGTCCCCGCGGGCGGCGCGCTCTTCATCACGAACCGCAACCAGCTCTTCGCGCTCGCGGAAGGGGCCGGCCCCGCCTCGCCGCCCGCGAAGCCCGCGACCGCGACGCAGTGAAGTTCGTGAGGGCTCGGTCAGGAATGAGTTGAAGGGCGTGCTCAATAACCGCCGCGGAGCGGCGTCTGAGTTTAGCCCGGCCTTTTAAGGCCGGGTCGGAGTTGAAACGAACATCGCCGCGTCGCGTCGGCGACGCCCGAACGGGTCGGCCCGGTTCAGGCGTCGCCGACGCGACGCGGCACTTTGACCCAACGCGTATCCCGGCCTTGAAAGGCCGGGCTAAACTCAAGCGCCGCTGACGCGGCGGATGCTGAGACAGGCCGGGCGATGAAACGTCTACTCTCCTTCTGTCTACTCCTTAGTTGCGCATCGGCTGCGGGCGCGCAGAACTGGCCGCAGTTCCGCGGCGCGAACGCCTCGGGCGTGGCCGACAAACAGAAGACGCCGGTCAACTGGGACGCCACGAAGTCGCAGAACGTCGTCTGGAAGACGCCCATCCCGGGGCTCTCGCACGCGAGCCCCGTCGTCTGGGGCGACAAAGTCTTCGTCGTCACGGCCGTGGGCGACGACCCCAACCCGACCTACGTCCCCAAAGACCGCGGCATCTCGCTGGCGCGCGACGAGGTCAAACATTCGTGGCGCGTCTACGCGCTCGACAAGCGGACGGGGCGCGTCCTCTGGCAGCAGACGGCGCACGAGGGCGTCCCGCGCGCCCGCCGGCACATCAAGGCGACGCAGGCCAACTCGACGCCCGTCACCGACGGCAAAACCGTCGTCGCGCTGATGGGCTCCGAGGGGCTCTACGCCTACGACTTCGACGGCAGGCTGCTCTGGAAGCAGGACCTCGGCGTGCTCAACCCCGGCCTCTGGGACGACCCGAACTCCTCCTGGGGGCACGGCAGCTCGCCCGTCATCCACCGCGGCCTCGTCATCGTCCAGGCCGACGGCCACAAGCAGTCGTTCATCGCCGCCTACGACCTGAAGACCGGCAAACAGGCGTGGCGCGTCGAGCGCAACGAGATAACTTCGTGGAGCACGCCGACGCTGGTCGAGGCGGGCGGGCGCGCCGAGCTGGTCGCCAACGGCGGCCGCTTCATACGCGGCTACGACCCTTTGACCGGCAGGGAGCTGTGGCGCTTCAACGACAACGAGACCGAGGTCAAACAGACGGCCCCGCTCTTCGCGCACGGCCTCGTCTACGTCGCGGGCGGCTACCCGCCGGGCCGCGGCATGTACGCCTTCCGCCCGGGCGCGGACGGCGACATCTCGCTCAAGCCGGGACAGCAGGCCAGCGCACACCTCGCCTGGAAGAGCGACAAGGGCAGCCCCTACACGACGACGCCCATCGTCTACGGCGACCTGCTCTACGCGGTCTCGGACGGCGGGGTGCTGTCGGCCTTCGAGGCGCGGACGGGCAGGCTCGTCTACCAGGAGCGCCTGCCCAGCTCGTTCAGCGCCTCGCCCGTCGCGGCCGACGGCAAGCTCTACTTTTCGAGCGAGGACGGCGACGTGTACGTCGTCAGGGCCGGGCCGAAGTTCGAGCTGCTGGCGACGAACCCCGTGGGCGAGCCCCTGATGGCGACGCCCGCCGTCACCGACGGCATGCTCATCCTCCGCGCGCACAGACACGTCTACGCCGTCGCCGATAGATAGGTGTTGGGTGTTGGGTTCTGGGTTCCGGGTAAAGGGCAGTTGCCTTTACCCAAGACCCAAGACCCAAGACCCTCTGATTCTCATGCAGGGCTTCGACTTTCAACCGCGGACGCGCGTCATCTTCGGCGCGGGCGTGCTCGGGAGGCTCGGCGAGGAGGCGCGCTCTCTGGGCTTCCGGCGCGCTCTGCTCGTCGCCGACCGCGGGCTCTTGGGGGCCGGGCACGTCGCGCGCGCCGTTAAGATGCTTGAGGAGGCGGGCGTCGCGGTCGTGCCCTTCCACGACTTCGACTCGAACCCGGACGCCGCGTCGGTCGAGCGCGGGCGGGCGTTCGCCGCGCCGCACGGCGTTGACTCCGTCGTGGCCCTGGGCGGCGGCAGCTCGCTCGACTGCGCGAAGGGCGTCAACTTCCTTTTGACGAACGGCGGGCGGATGCAGGACTACGCCGGGTACGGGAAGGCGAGTCACCCGCTGCTCCCCATGATCGGGATTCCGACGACGGCCGGGACGGGCAGCGAGGCGCAGAGCTACGCGCTCATCTCGGACGAGCGCACGCACGCGAAGATGGCCTGCGGCGACCCCGGCGCGGCCTTCCGCGTCGCGCTGTTAGACCCGGAGCTGACGCTCTCGGCGCCGCGCGGGGTGACGGCGGCCGCGGGCTTCGACGCGCTCGCGCACGCCGTCGAGACGTACGTCACCACGCGCCGCAACCCGCTCTCGGAGATGTTCTCGCGCGAGGCGTGGCGGCTGCTCGAAGGCTCTTACGAGCGCGCGCTCACGCGGCCGGAAGACCTGGGGGCGCGCGGCCGGATGCTGCTCGGCGCGCACCTCGCCGGTGCGGCCATCGAGAACTCGATGCTCGGCGCGGCGCACGCCTGCGCCAACCCTCTGACGGCGCGCTACGGCACGGAGCACGGGGCGGCGCTCGCGATGCTCCTGCCCTCGGTCGTGCGCTGGAACGCCGCGGCCGGCGCGCTCTACGCGGGCTTGTCGGGCCGGGACTCTTCGGGCGGGGAGGCGCTGGCGCGTCGCGTCGAGGAGCTTGCCGAGGCGGGCGGCCTGCGCCACACACTTTCCGAGTCGGGTGTTTCGAGGGAGGACTTGCCCGCGCTGGCGGAAGACGCCGCGGGGCAGTGGACTGGCCGCTTCAACCCGCGCGCGTTCGACGCCGCGGGGGCGCTGGAGGTGTACGGGTGGGCTTACTGAATAGAATTTCAAATTTCAAATTTCAAATTTCAAATTACGAAGCTCAAAGTCAAAAGGCCGGCGGTGAAGAGCCGCGGCCCGACAATGAAGAGTCGCGCGCGTTAGGCAGAAGGGATTTCTTACTTCTGCCTTTCGCCCTCTGCCTTCTGCCCTCTGCCGCACGGGCGAGCTGGGCCAACACGGAGGCCCCGGCCGACGGCTGGCCGCAGTTCCGCGGCAACCCTCTGCTGACGGGCTACTCGCCCTCGAAGGTCGCGGGGAACCTGCGGCTCCTGTGGTCTGTGGACGCGGGCGAGTCGGTCGAGTCTTCGGCGGCCCTCGACGGGGGCGCCGTCTACGTCGGCACGCAGAGGGGCGAGCTGGTCTCGGTGAACCTCGGCGACGGCCGCGAGCGCTGGCGCTACAACGCCGGGAACCCGATAGGCGAGTCGTCGCCCGCGGTCGCGCGCGGCGTCGTCTACGTCGGAGACCTGTCGGGCGTGCTGCACGCGGTGCGCGCCGACAACGGGCAGAAGGTCTGGACGTTCAGGACGGGCGGCGAGATCAAGTCGTCGCCGGTCGTCACGGGGGCGCGCGTCATCGTCGGCTCGTACGACACGCACCTCTACTGCGTCTCGGCGACTAACGGCCGCCTGCTCTGGAAGCTGAAGACGCGCGGGCAGGTGCACGCGACCGCGGGGGTGGCCGACGGGCTGGCCTACGTCGCGGGCTGCGACGAAATCCTGCGCGCCGTCCGCGTCGCCACGGGGCGCGAGGCGTTCCAGGTGCACTCGGGCGCCTACACGGGCGCGAGCCCGGCGCTCTTCGAGGGCAACGCCTTCTACGGCACCTTCAACAACGAGGTGCTCGGCGTCAACCTCGTCGCGCGCAAGGTCGGGTGGCGCTACCAGAACCGCGAGCGCCAGTTCCCCTTCTACTCCTCGGCGGCCTTCGCCGGGGGGCGCGTCGTCGTCGGCGGGCGCGACAAGATGGTGCACAGCCTCGACGCCTGGACGGGGCGCGAGTTCTGGTCTACGGGGACGCAGGCGCGCGTCGAGTCTTCGCCGGCCCTCGCCGACGGGCGCGTCTTCGTCGGCTCGAACGACGGCCGCCTCTACGTGCTCCGCTTCGACGACGGGCGCCGGCTCGCCGACTTCAACCTCGGCGCCCCCGTCTCGGCCTCGCCCGCCATCGCCTCGGGGCGCGTCGTCGTCGGCTCGCAGGACGGCAAGCTGCACTGCTTCGGATGAGGCAGACGGTAGTCGAAAAGGAGAGCGGCCCTCATCATTAACCGACGGGGCCGCGCTCTTCTTTTCGACTACTGACCGTTGTCTACTGCTTCTTCACGAAGACGCGCTTGTTGTTGAAGGCGTTGCCGCCGCGCTCGGTGATGGTCTCGATGGAGAGTGTGCCGTCGGGCCAGTTCATCCACTTGCGCGCGATGAGGACGGTCTCGGTGCCGCCCTGCGGCGTCGGGTTGACGACCTCGTCCTCGATGATGAAGCCCTTGTCGTTCGCCATCCAGCGGGCGGTGCGCTTGCCCTTCGGGGCGGGCGCGTCCTTGGGGGCGTTCGGCGGGACGGGCGGCGCGAACTCCGTCTCCTTGCCGTCGAGCGTGTAGGCTTCCTTGATGACGCGCTCGCCCTGCGGCGTGACGACCTTCAGCTCCACGGCGACCCGGTCGCCGTCCTGCGCGACCGTCAACGTCTGCTTGACGTCGGGCGGGATGCTGTGGCTGCGGCTCTGGTCGAGCTCCCAGGTGCCGTTGAAGTTCGGGCGCGCGGGCGCGGCGGCCAGCACTAAGGACGCCGCGAGCAGCAGGAGGGCCGGGCAGGCGGGCGCCGTCTTGATTCTCATCGGGGGTTCTCTCCTTCTTCACTTTAATCAGCGTGAAAAATACTTCTCGACGGTCGCCGCGCTCGGCTTCGCGGTCAGCTTCGAGACGACGAACATCAGGAGCGCCGAGACGAGCACCATCGGGACGACCGGCATGAAGCCGTAGACGCTCGTCCCCGAAGGCGTGCGCGCGAGCAGCTCCGTCCCGCCGACCGACCAGACGACCGCGGGCGGCCCCGGCGGCGGCGCCGCGTACGCCTGCTGGAAGACGGCGACGGCCGTGACGGCCAGCGCGACCCAGAGGGTCGAGGCCAGCGCGCCCCACTTCGTGCTCCCGCGCCAGAAGAGCGCCGCGACCATCAGCGGCGACATCGCCGCGAAGCCCGAGAAGGCGTACTGGATGGCGATCTCGAAGATGGTCTCGGGCGCGCGCAGGGCGACGGCGTAGGCCAGCACCGTCAGGATGATGACGAAGATGCGCCCGGTCTGCACCTGCGCCCCCTCGCCGAAACGCCTCCGCCCGCCGTAGAAGGCGAAGACGTCCTCCGTGAACATCGTCGAGAGCGCGAGTATCTGCGAGTCCGAAGCCATCACGGCCGCCATGATGCCGGCGCCCAGGATGCCCGCGAGCCAGAGCGGCGCGTAGCGGTGCAGCAGGTGCAGAATCACGTCGTCGCCCGACGCCCGCTCGCGCAGCTCGTCGCGCTGCGCGGGCTCCAAAGCCTTGCCCTGCGCGGCGAGCACGCGCCGCGCCTCCTGCTTGGCGCGTATCTCGGGCACGTCCGAGACGCGGTTCGCCATCACGCCGAGGAAGACGCACGGCGACCAGATGAGCAGGATGCAGAGCGGGTAGAAGATGACCGTCTTCTTGAACTGCACCATCCGCTTCGCCGTCAGGCAGAAGATGAGGATGTGCGGGAAGGCGATGGCCGAGAGCGGGATGAAGGTGTAGCTGAAGAAGTAGTAGGGCGAGATGCGCTCGCGCGTCAAAAGCCAGGAGGTCGCGGGGCTCGAGCCTAAAGACTCGACCGCGCCGCGGAAGCCGCCCATCCCCGAGCCGATGACCCCGATGGCGATGACGCCGAAGACGAGGAAGAGGAGCGTCTGGAAGGTGTTGACCCAGGCCGTGCCGCGCATCCCGCCGAAGAAGACGTAGGTCATCACCACCATCGCCACTATCGCGCCGCCGAACCAGTAAGGCACGAACCCGCCCGAGACGGCCGACAGGGTCGTCCCGCCGCCCATGATGCCGATGATGATGTACGGGACGAGCAGCACCGCCTGCACGGCGAAGATGACGGTGCCGATGTGGCTGCACTCCCAGCGGTCGCGGAAGATTTGGACGGGCGTGATGAAGCCGTACTTCTTGCCCAGCGCCCAGACGCGCGTGCCGATGAGGAAGATGGTCAGGGGGATGACGAGCCCCGACGACGAGGCCATCAGGCCGTAGGTGACGACGCCGTTGGTGAAGGCGTGGCCCGACGAGCCGAGGATGGCGACCGCCGTCATGTTCGTCCCGAAGAGCGAGAGCAGGAAGACGAACGTGCCGAGCGAGCGGCCGGCGAGGAAGAAGTCTTCGGCCCCCGCGCCCTTCGAGCGGCGGAAGGCGAAGACGCCGATGTAGACGACGACGGCGAGGTAGACGAAGACGAAGAGGGCCGGTATCAACGCTCGTCACCCCCTTCGCCGTCCGCGCCCTCGACCTCCCGCTCAAGGTGGTGCGGCCACGCGTGGCGGACGAGCAGCCACATCAGGAGCGAGGCGGCCACGGAGAAGCACGCGTGGTAGAAGAGCCCGACGGGGATGACGCCGAAGACCGGGTAGGGCGTGCGCCAGAACCAGAAGTCCTGGTGGAGCACGTAGAGCGCGGCGACGGCCAGGACAAGGAGTGCTCGTTTCATCGGGGGTCGTGTCCTCGAATCCGCTGGCGAAGTCTGCTGGGTGTTGCTCAGGCGGGCCGCCGACGGGGAAGACGCTGTCGGCGGCGGGCTCGGATGTTATACGCGCGCGGGGCGCGCGGGTTCAACCCTCGGGGCGATTTACGTCCCGCCGGCGGCACTTTCGTCCGCCGGAATGGAAGAACGTCCGACGCCCGGGACGCGGGCATGAATAAACATCAAAGTTGATGAAAGTTTCTCGCCGGAGCGAACCCGCCCGGCCCCGGGTCGCGTATTATGCCTCATCTACCCGAGAGCCTTCGGCCGCCACGTAGAAGACAGACAGGTCAGAACCACCCGCGGCAGCGGGCGGGCCTTACGAGACACAGGATGACGATTGACGAGAGCTGCGCTGTCGTCAATCAAACGGGTCGGTCCCGGACGACCCGCCCGCTACCGCGGGTGGTTCTGACCGCTATCCACTTTGAGGAGGCACCCATGAAACCGAAACCCTTCCACGCCGCAGTCTTGATGTCGTTCGCCCTGCTGCTCGCGGGCGCACGCGCGCACGCGCAGGCCCCGCCGCCGTACGAGTTGCCCGAGCGCGTCGTCGTCAAGTCGCAGGTGCTCGGCGAGGAGCGCGTCCTCCTTGTGCGCACGCCCGCCGCTTACGCGCGCGGGGCGGAGCGCTTCCCCGTCCTCTACATGACGGACGGCGACGCGCACATCCAGCACACCAGCGGCACCGTCTCTTTCCTCGCGCGCAACGCCCGCATGCCCGAGATGATCGTCGTCGGCATCACCAACACAGACCGCACGCGCGACCTGACGCCGACGCGCGTCGAACGGCTCCCCGGCCAGCCGAACGTGCAGTTCCCGACGAGCGGCGGCGCCGACAAGTTCCTCAAGTTCGTCGAGACCGAGGTCATCCCGCTCGTCGAGTCGAAGTACCGCACGCAGCCCTACCGCGCGCTCGCCGGCCACTCCTTCGGCGGGCTCTTCGCCGTCCACGCGATGCTGACGCGCCCCGAGCTGTTCAACTCCTACATCGCCGTCAGCCCCTCGCTCCAGTGGGACAACTTCCTGCTCATCGACCGCGCCAAGGAGTTCTTCAAGAGCCGGAAGGAGTACGACCGGACGCTCTTCACCTCGCTCGGCAACGAGCCGGGCGACATCGGCGACGCCTTCGGCATGTTCCGCGACGAGTTGCAGCGGCAGCAGTTGAAGGGCTTCGTCTGGGAGGCCGTCCGCTACGACGACGAGGATCACGGCTCGGTCGTCCTGCGCAGCCACTACGCGGGGCTGCGGCGGGTCTTCGACGGCTGGCAGTTCCCGCGCGACCCCAACACGGGCGCCGTGGCCGGCGGCCTCAAGGGGGTCGAGGAGCACTACCGCAAGCTGTCGGAGCGGCTGCGCTACACGGTGCTGCCCCCCGAGGCGCTGATGAACCTGGTCGGCTACACCTTACTGGGGCAGGGGAACGTGGAGGAGGCCATCGCCGCCTTCAAGCTCAACGTCGAGCGCTACCCCGCGTCGGCCAACGTCTACGACAGCCTCGGCGAGGCGTACGAGCGCGGGGGCAAGCCCGACCTCGCGCTCCCCAACTACGAGAAGGCGCACGCGCTCGCCCTACAGACGGGCGACCCGAACGTGAACATCTTCAAGACGAACCGCGACCGCGTGGCCGCACAGGCCAAGCCGTCCGGCGGCGCCGACGCGAAGAAGTAAGCTTTCGACACAGAGACACGGAGACACGGAGACACAGCTTGCTGAGCTATGATGCTTCAAGCTGTGTCTCCGTGTCTCCGTGTCTCCGTGTTAGCTCGCTCCCGCTTTCACTCAACTGCCAACTGCGATAGTGGTGAACAGGTCGCCCCGGTTTATTGTGGGCGGCAGGAGAATCTATTTCGAGCAGTTCGTGCCGGGAATGTCCGACGGCACGAAATGTTCGAAACTCGGGTGTCGTGTGGGTCGTTATGCAGGCGGTGGCCGCTTACCGACGCGGCGGGGCTCTCCGCTCAAACCGATACCCCCGAATGCTTACAATCACAAACCTGTCCAAGACCTACCCCAACGGCGTGCGGGCGCTCAAGGGCGTCAGCCTCAACATCGAGCGGGGGCTGTTCGGCCTGCTCGGGCCTAACGGCGCCGGCAAGTCCACGCTGATGCGCACGCTGGCCACCCTCCAGGAGCCGGACACCGGCGAGATACTCTTCGACGGGCTGGACGTGGTGCGCCGCCCGGAGGCGCACCGCCGCCACCTGGGTTACCTGCCGCAGGACTTCGGCGTCTACCCCGGCGTCTCCGCCTACGACCTGCTGGAGCACCTCGCGGTGCTGAAGGGCCTTGCCGACCGGAAGGCGCGGCGCGCGCAGGTGGAGGCGCTGCTGGAGCAGACCAACCTGTGGGCGCACCGGAAGAAGGCTGTGAGCGGCTTCTCCGGCGGGATGCGGCAGCGCTTCGGCATCGCGCAGGCGCTGCTGGGCGACCCGAAGCTGATTATCGTGGACGAGCCCACGGCCGGGCTCGACCCGGAGGAGCGCAACCGCTTCCACAACCTGCTCAGCGAGGTGAGCGAGAACGTCGTGGTGATACTCTCGACGCACATCGTCGAGGACGTACGGCAGCTCTGCCCGCGCATGGCCATCCTGGCCGAGGGCCGCGTGCTGCGCTCGGGCGCGCCGCGCGAGCTGATCGCCGAGCTGGGGGGCCGCGTCTGGCGGAAGACGGTGGAGAAGCCGGCGGTGGAGGCGTACCGCCGGGCGCTGAACGTGATCTCCACCCAGCTCTACGAGGGGCGCACGCTGGTGCACGTGCTGCACGAGGGCCGCCCCGAAGACGGCTTCGAGGCGGTGGAGCCCAACCTGGAGGACGTGTACTTCTCCATCCTGCGTCATCCGGCCGCCGCCCCGGAGGCGCCCCATGCTGCGTGAGGTGATCCGCTTCGAGTGGCGCTATCACACTCGCCAGATCGCCTTCCCGGTGGGCGTGCTCTTTTTCCTGGGCATGGGGTTCATTCTGCCGGTGCTGGGTTACGGCCCGGGCGGCACACACCTCAACTCGCCCTTCGTCGTGATGCAGTCGGTGGGACTGCTATCGCTGCTCACCATCTTCGTGCTGACCGTCTTCTGCGCCAACGCGGTGAGCCGCGACGCCGAGCACGGGATGAAGGAGATCGTCTACGCCACCCCGGTGGGCAAGCTGCGCTACCTGACCGCGCGCTTCGCGGGCTCGCTTGCCGCCGCGTTGACGGTCTTCAGCTTCACCGTCGTGGGCCTGTTCGTGTCGCCGCTGGTCGCCGGGCTCGACCCGGCCAAGCTCGGCCCCACGAACCCGTCGGCCTACCTGTGGGCGCTGCTGGTGATGGCGCTCCCCAACATGCTGTTCGCCGGGGCGGTGGTGTTCGCGGTGGCGGTGCTCTCGCGCAGCGTGCTGGCGAGTTACGTGGGCAGCGTCTTCCTGTACATGCTGTACATGGTCGTCGCGATGATGATCGACTCGCCGCTGATGGCCGGGTCGACGCCGCAGTCGCCGCAGGCGATGGCCCGCGCGGCCGTCATCGACCCCTTCGGCATCTCCGCCTTCTTCCAACAGACCTGGTACTGGACGCCCGCCCAGAGGGACACACAGCTATTAGCACTGGACGGCTACTTCCTGCTCAACCGCCTGCTGGTGGTGGGCCTGGCGGCGGCAATCCTCGCGGTCACCTACCGCCTCTTCTCGTTCCGTCTGGCCGCGGGCGCGCGGACGGCAAAGGCCGAGGCGGAGCCGGCCCGCCCGGGCGGCGGCCGGTACCGCCCGGTGTCGGTCGCGCCGGAGAGCGCGGCGGGCCGCCGGGCCGCGCTGCGCGTGGCGACGCTGCGGGAGTTCCGCGCCACCGCCGCCAGCAAGTCCTTCCTCGCACTGCTGGCCCTCTGGTTCTGCGTGGCGGCCATCAGCGTGGTGGACGGGCCGGTCAAGCACGTCGACTACCGCGCCCGGCTCTACCCCACTACCGGGACGATGCTGGGGGCCATCGAGACGCCCCTGGCGTTCCTGGTGACGCTCATGCTCGTCTACTTCGCCGCGGAGGTCGTGTGGCGCGAGCGGGTCGTCCGCGCGGACGAGATCGTGGACGCCACGCCCGCGCCGGACGGGGTCTTCTATCTGGCCAAGGGCGGCGCGCTGATCCTGCTCTCATGGCTGATGACCCTGGTGCCCATCCTGGTCGGGGCGGGCTACCAGTTGAGCACAGGCTACACGCGCCTGGAGCCGCGGGTGTACCTCTCGCTGTTCTACTTCACGGGATTGCCGCTGGCGCTCTTCGCCGTCGTCGTGCTGCTGGTTCAGACGCTCAGTCCCAACCGGTACCTGGGAATCCTGATCGGGATGATCCTGGGCCTGCTGATGCTGAGTCCGAACGACCTGGGCCTCGCGCACGGTCTGGTTCGGTTCGGCGCCCCGCCGCGTGCGCCGTACACGGAGATGAACGGGTTCCTCGCGCCGGAGGTCTTCGGCCTGTACATGGTGTACTGGGGCGGCCTCGCGGGCGTGCTGGCGTTCATCACGCTGGGGCTTTGGCGGCGCGGCCGCGCGCGGACGTTGCGGGGCCGTGTGCGGGAACTCCCACGCCGCTGGGGCCGCCGCGGCCTGGCGTGTGCGGCGGCCTGCCTGGCGGTCTTCCTGGGCACAGGCGGTTTCGTCTTCTACCACACCAACATCCTGACACGGTACGAGACGCGGGAGCAGAGCCTCGACTGGCGTGCGGCCTACGAGCACGCCTACCACCGGTATGAGGCGATGCCGCAGCCCAGCGTGGTGGCGGTGAGCACGGCGGTAGACCTCTACCCGTCGGAGCGGCGCTTCCGCGTGGCGGGCAGCTACCGGCTGGAGAACCGCACCGGCGAGCCAATCGACACGGTGCTGGTGTCGCTGCGGCGGCAGCTCCGCTCCGAGCAGATGGAGCTGTCGGGCGCGCGCCTGGTGCGGCAGGACACCCCCTTCGGGATGTACGTCTTCGCGCTCTCACAGCCGCTCGCGCCGGGGGCGGCCGCGGAGCTTCAGTTCCGCGTCAGCTCGCCGCCGTCCGCCGTGGAGGCGAACGGGTTCAGCTACTCGGTGGTCGCCAACGGGAGCTACCTGACGCGGCCGGCCGCGTTCCCACGCCTCGGGTACGTGAAGGGCTACGAGCTGGAAGACCCCACCGACCGCCGTGTGCGCGGGCTGGGGCCGCCGCGGAAAGGCATGGGGGTCGTCAACGACCCCTCCGCCGACGACCAACGCGACGGCTGGCTGACGGTGGACGCCACCGTCTCCACCTCGGAAGACCAGACAGCAATCGGCCCGGGAGACCTTGTGGGCGAGTGGCGGGAGGGCGGGCGCCGCTACTTCCAGTACCGCACGGCCCGGCCGACCACGCCGATGTTCGGCTTCGTCTCCGGGCGGTATGAGGTGCGGCGGGTGAGCCATCGCGGCGTCTCGGTCGAGGTCTACCACCACCCCGCGCACGGCTACAACGTCGAGAAGATGCTGGCGACCGCCACCCGTTCGCTGGACATGTTCGGCGAGCGCTTCGGGCCGTACCCGCACCGGCACCTGCGCATCGCGGAGCTGCCGGGCCACTGGGGATTCGGGGCGTACGCCCTCCCCGGCATGATCGTCTGGCCGGAAGACCGCGGCTTCCTGACCGACGAGAGGCGCGGCGGCGAGGTTGACCTCATCACACGGCGGCTGGCGCACGAAGTTTCGCACCAGTGGTGGGGCCACCAGCTCTACCCGGCGCAGGTGGAGGGCGGCACGATGCTGGTGGAGACGCTGGCGAAATACTCGGAGCTGCTGGTTCTTGAGGCGACGCAGGGAGAGGGGAGCCTGCCCCCGCTGCTGCGCTTCGAGCGCGAGATGTACCTGCTGTCGCGCGTCCACATGCCTTTCCCGGAGCCGCCGTTAGTGCGCGTGGTTGACCTGGAGCACGTCTACTACTCGAAGGGTACCATCGTGATGAACGCGCTGCGCGACCTGATAAGGGAGGACGCGCTGAACCGTGCGCTGCGGCGGCTGCTGCGCGAGCACGGCGCGGCGAGCCCGCCCGCCACCTCCGGAGACCTGCTGGCGGCCCTACACGCGGAGTCCGCGCCGGAGCACCACGCGCTGATCGACGAGTGGGTCGGCGAGGTCTCTTTCCTCGACTTGAGGGTCGAGGCCGCCTCCGCGCAGGCACTGCCCGACGGCCGGTATCGCGTGACCGCGACGGTGCTGGGCCGCAAGACGCTCGACCCGGCCGGCGGCGTCAAGGCGACGGAGGTTCCGCTGGACGAGATGATCGACGTGGCCGTCTACGCGGAGCACCCGCTCGGCACGGGCGCCGCGCCGCTCTACGCCGGCAAGCACCGGCTCCGTACGGGCCGGACCGAGGTGACCTTCGAGGTGCAAGGCCGGCCCGGCTTCATCAGCCTCGACCCCTTCGAGCGACGCATCGAGGCCGAGCGCGCCGACAACATCCGCGAGCTTCAGGCGCCCCCACAGCCCTGACACTCTTCACGGCCCGCCGGTCGAACTCCCTCACGTCACTCCACATGGCGTAGAGTATCCCGGCCGGCTCCCCCGCCGAGGCGGCGCGCTGGCTGCAAAGGCCGCGCTCAACGGGCGGGCTCGAAGGGAAGGTGAAAGGGCTGGTAAACTTCAGCGATTGGGTAGGCCGACGGATTTGCCGAAGCCGAATGAGCCGGAGGGGTGGTGAGCGTGAATAAGATGTCCCTGACGCACTTAGTCCGAGAACCGGGTGGAGGTGGGCGGACGGCCCCGCCGCCGCTGCTGCTGCTCCTGCACGGGATCGGCAGTAACGAGGAAGACCTTTTCGGACTGGCGCCCTACCTGGACGAAAGGTTCCTGGTCGTGAGCGCCCGCGCGCCCGTCGCGCTGGAGTACGGCGGCTACGGCTGGTTCCGGATCGAGTTCACGCCGCGCGGGATGGCGGCCGACGTCGAGCAGGCGAAGCAGAGCCTCGGGATGCTCCCGGGCTTCATCGACGGGCTGGTCGAGACCTACGGCGCCGACGGCCGCCGCGTCTACCTCGCCGGGTTCAGCCAGGGGGCGATGATGAGCCTCGCCCTCCTGCTCACGCGCCCGGAAAAGGTCGCGGGCGTGGTCGCGATGAGCGGACGCTTGCCGAGGCAGGTGTTGGAGCAGGAGCCCGACACTTCGGCCCTGGCCGGTAAGCCGGTCTTAGTCACGCACGGCCTCTACGACCAGATGCTGCCGGTCGAGAACGGGCGCGCGGCGCGGGACTACCTCGGCGCGCTGCCGGTCGAACTCACCTACCGCGAGTACCCCATGGGCCACGAGGTGAGCGCGGAGAGTTTGGGCGACGTCACGGCGTGGCTCACGAAGGCCCTTGACGCTGATCGTGGCACACGCGGGCAATAGTTCGCGCCCATGCGGGGCCGCGTTCTGTCATCGGGGATGCGATGAGCGATGACCTCGACGAGCTGTTCCTCAGGCTGGGCCGGTCGGCGTTCCGCAGCCGCTTCCGCCTGCGCGGCAAGGAGCTGGAATACTTCCGCCGCAAGGGCCTGGCGGCCGTGCTCGAACACGCCGCCGATTTCGTCGAGAGGCGGCTCGCCCCGGCAGACCCGGCCAACGACGGGAGGCAGACCCCAATGGGGCACCACCCCGCCTTCGTCGCCCAGCACGCCACCGCGACCTGCTGCCGCGGCTGCCTCGCGAAGTGGCACGGCATCCCGAAAGGGCGGCCACTCACCCCTGAGGAAAAACACTACGTGCTGCAAGTCATCGGCGCGTGGCTCGTTAAAGCCGGGGGCGGCGCACGCGGAAGCCTTACTTAAGCTTGAAAATCTGCGTGAAGCTCATGGCGTGTCCGGCGCTCCCCTCCACCCTGATTTTGCCGGCGTGGAACAGTTTGACGCCCGCGTTGTCGGGGTCGGCCCGCAGAGTTTGCAAGTCCTTCTCCGTAATGTTTATCACGGCGCTGGGGTTCCGCACCGGCGAGCCCTCAAGCAGCGTGGGCTTATCATCCGACAGGTCGATGACGAGCGTTCTGGCCCCGGTGACGTTGAGCTGGTAGACGCCGCCGATCCGGCGCGCGGCGTCCGCGTTGCGCCCCAGGACGGCGCGGATGTCTGCGACGAACTGGTCGGTCGGGTTCGCCGGCTCCGGCGTGCCCTGCGGAAGTTTGTGGACGATGTAGTTGTCCAGGACCAGAACGTCCAGGTCGCAGTTGAGGAAGAAGTCGAGGGCCTGCTCGGGCGTCTCGACGATGGGCATCCCCCGGCGGTTAAAGGAGGTGTTCAGCAGCACGGAGATGCCGGTCTGCTCTTTGAAGGCGCGGAGCAGTTCGTAATATTTGGGGGAGACTGATGCCTTCACGGTCTGGATTCTGGCCGACTGGTCCTGGTGCGTCACGCTCGGGATGACCTCCCGCCACTCGGGCCTGACCGGGGCGATGAGAATCATGTAAGGGCTTTCGTAGTCGCAGTCGAAGTAGACGGACGCGTCCTCGGCGAGGACGGAGGGCGCGAAGGGTCGGAAGTCTTCGCGGAACTTGATCCTGGCGTTGATGAAGTTCCGCATCTCGGCGCGCCTCGGGTCTGCGAGGATGCTGCGGTGCCCGAGCGCCCGCGGCCCGAACTCGGCGCCGTCCTGGAACCAGCCCACGGTCTTGCCGCCGGCCAGCAGCGCCGCCGTCTGCTGTATGTAGTCGTCGGGCGCGGCGAAGCTCACGGACGCCTTGTAGGCGTCGAGCGCCTTCGCCACGCTCCTGCTCCGGTACGGCCGGCCGAGCGCCATCGTGCCGCCGTGAAGAACGCGCTCGCGCCCCAGCACCTCCATCCAGCCGTAGTAGGCGCACCCGACGGCCAGCCCGTTGTCCCCGGCCGCCGGCTGTATGTAAATGTCCTTGAACTTCGTGTTCTTCAGGATGAGCCGGTTGGCGACCGCGTTCAGGGCCACCCCGCCCGCGTAGGCCAGGCGCTCGGACGGCGCCAGCTCGTAACGCGCGTTCATGACGTAGAGGATGGCGCGCTCCAACTCCCTCTGCACCCAGTAGGCGATGTCGGCGTAGTACTGAAAATCCTGTTTGAACTGTTCGTAGTTGCGGCAGGGCCGGTCGAACCCCTCCATCCAGTCGTAGCGGACGAACGCGCGCCCGTCCCTCAGCTCGAAAATCTCGAAGTCGTAGACTCCGGGGCGGCCGTAAGGGGCCAGCCCCATCAGCTTGCCGGGGTCTTCGAAGCCGCTGAAGACGTACATGCTGGCGGCCAGGTAGAGGCCGCCGATGGAGTGCAGCGTGGTGTTCGGGTGCATCGAGTAGTTCTTTAAATTCGTGCCCCACGGGGAGAAGTCCTTGTGGACGGTCTTCACCTTGTTGTCTTTGAAGACGTAGTAGCTGTCCTTTTCGAAGTAGAGGTGGCGCAGCTCCGGGCTCGGCCGTTCGGGCAGGATCGCGCCTTCGAGGTCGGTGCAGTCGTCGAAGCTGCTGCCGCACCCGTCGATCACCATGACGGCGGCCTCCTCGAAGGGGGAGGTGCCGACGGCGCTGTAGGCGTGGGCCACGTGGTGCGAGATGGTGACGACCGGCACGGTCTGGTTGAGCACGCGCGGCCCCTGCCACCAGTCGTTGCCGTGCCGGAGCATGCCGAAGTTCGCGTTCTGCACCACCAGCGCGAGGTCGTTGTATGTAATCCCGGCGGCCTCCAGGCAATAGCTGATGGCCTCCGTGTCGTTGCCGCCGTCGTGCTTGCGGCGTGTGAGCCTCTCCTTCTCGATGGCTACGCGGATGCGGCCGTCTTTCAGCAGGCAGGCCGAGCCGTCGTGTGAGAGGCCGGTTCCCAGGACGTAGACAGGTTTTTCACTCTTTATCATGACGATTCCGCCCGGCGCCGCGGGCGCTCCGTAGACCGACGGGAGAGAATGAGAATGAAAGACGTTGAGTGAGGTGCGGGGCCGTTTCAACCTCTGCGGAAAAGCTTTTGACCGTAACGCCGCCGAAAACGCGGGGGCAATATAGCAAAGGTCTGCCCCATTCTACCTTCCACCCGGCAACGCGTAAAACGCGCGCGGCGGGGATCAATTTTGTTGCCGCGCGGCCTTCCGCGTCGGAATTTTCGGATGATTTGCAATAAACCGTACGAGCTATTATACTGCGCCCAACTCACACTTTTTCAAAGCTTGCGTTGGCCCTAAACGTTTAGCTTTGGCGCCTCCCGGTCACGGCCGAGCGGCGAATCTTGCCCGGACCGCAAGTGTCGGAGCCCGTCAGCAGGCGGCGTGAGTTCGGCCGCCCCGGGGCGGAGTCCCGAGCCTGTTGTATTAATCTCCCCACCATCCAACTTGAAAGTTAAGGGTCGAACGGGAATTTCCCGGCTGTCTGATTTATGAAGTTTTGGGGTCAGGTTGCCGAAGAATTCCGGGCTCACGCGCGTGCGGGATCGCGCTGCAAAAAAATTGTGATCCCCGTCGGGAGCATTTTACGCGTTGTGGGTGGAGGATAAAGAATGCCCCGCCTAATCTCACTCGCGCCTTCGGACCTGCCGCGCAGAGCCTGAAGAGCCTCCGCAGTCCGTAGACGGCAGCCGCCCCGCGCCGCGCGCACGCAGGCGCGGCAACGCGGAAGGACTTTAAGACCCGTTAACGGCCTCAGGTCAGTGTCGGAGGGCCTCGCACAAGGAGCCGCGTCATGGAAGCTCACACGCGCCGGCGACAAGCTACCCACGCGAAGGGCGCTCACCGCCCGCACGCCCCGAGTCCGCCCGCGACCCCTGAGAGAGTGAACGCCGCCCAGCCCCCAGCCTCAGACGCGACGGCGACCGGACAACCCGGCGCCGGTAAATGACGGAAGAGAAGCAGCCGTGACGAACCAACCCGTTTACCTCAGACCCAACGTGGTCGCGGAGCCTTTGTTCAACGACTGGTACGCGTGGGCCTACCTCATCTCGCCCGTGACGGCGGCCATGTACGTCGCGAACTTTCACCTGAAGATAATGCAGTCGTTCGTCTCGGCGCCGCAGCTCCACGCGAACGCGCTCAAAAATCCCGAGATGATCGGGGGGCCTTACATCAACTACCCGCCCGAGAGGGCGGGTGACGTGCGGGCGCTGATGCAGAAGACCGTCAGGGAGCAGGCCGCGCTGCTCGAACTGGCGAAGGCGGTCGCCGGGCTCGAAAAGCTGCTCGCGGGCGAAGAGGCGGGCGGGTACTCGCTGGAGCCCCTGTACCCGAAGGTGCCCGCCCCGCTCAAAGGGTACGTGGAGCTTCTCTACGACCTGAACAACCGCCCTTCGGTTCGCTTCATCGAGGGGCTGCTCTACCGGAGCCCTTACTACGACCGGACGCTTCAGAGCGTCCAACTCTTCCCCGTCGAGGGCGACGACCGCCCCTTCGTCTTCAGCACGCCGCGGCTCGAAGACGGCTCCGGCCTCCGGCTCCGCGCGCCGTTCGCGGACGAGTCCTGGGACGCGCTGTTCCGGATGAGGTTCAGCGCGGACTCTTACGACCGCGTACGCGAGGCGTGCCGCGTCGAGGCGGCGCAGGAGGAGTCCTTCAGGTCGCTCTTCACCTCGAACGAGCCGCGCCGGCCCGGCAGGTTCGAGGGCGACGGCGTGCGCATCAGGTACTTCGGCCACGCGTGCGTGCTGATCGAGTCGAGGCGCGTCAGCATCCTCTCCGACCCGGTCATCGGCTACGAGCACGGCCGGGGGCTCCCGCGCTACTCCCTCAACGACCTGCCCGAAACAATCGACTACGTCGTCATCACGCACAACCACGCCGACCACCTGATGTTCGAGACGCTGCTGCCGCTCAGGCACAAGATCAGGAACATCATCGTGCCGAAGAACAACGGAGGCTCGCTCGCCGACCCGTCGCTCAAGCTGGCGCTGCGCCACACCGGCTTTCGGAACGTCTTCGAGATCGACGAGATGGAGAGCGTCCCCGTGGACGGCGGCGCCATCACCGGCCTCCCGTTCCTGGGCGAACACTGCGACCTGAACATCCGGACGAAGTCCGTCTACCACGTCCAGCTCGAAGGGCGCTCCGTCGTCCTGGCCGCCGACTCCAACAACATCGAGCCGGAGTTGTACGGCCACCTGCACGGCCTGACCGGCGACATAGACGTGCTGCTCATCGGCCTCGAATGCGACGGCGCCCCGATGAGCTGGCTCTACGGGCCGCTGGCCACGAAGCCGCTGGCGCGCCGGAACGACCAGTCGCGGCGCACCAACGCCTCGAACTACGCCATGTCCATCGACATCGTGGACAGGCTCCGGCCGAGGCACGTCTACATCTACGCGATGGGGCAGGAGCCCTGGCTGACCTACGTCACGTCCATCAAGTACACGGACGAGTCCCTGCCCATCCGCGAGGCGCGGAGGCTGGTGGACGAGTGCCGCGGGCGCGGCCTCGCGGCGGAACTCCTCTACGGCACGAAGGACATCGTCCTGACGCCGGCCGTGAACGCGGCCGGGCGCGGGCTGTGAAGAACAAGGCAAGGGGGCAAGCATGGACGGCCAAGTGCTAGACCTGGACCTCACTGTCGGGCAGCTCACTCTCGTCGACCTCCTGCAAGAGCGTGCGGGCGAGCGGCCGGACAGGCCCGCCTACACCTACCTCGCCGACGACGGCGGCGAAGAGTCCCGGCTCACCTACGCCGCGCTCGACGCACGCGCCCGCGCGATTGCGGCGACGCTGCAAGGGCGGGTCGGAAGGGGCGAGCGCGCGCTCCTGCTCTACCCGCAGGGCCTTGAGTTCGTGGCGGCCTTCTTCGGGTGCCTCTACGCCGGGGTCGTGGCCGTGCCGTGCTACCCGCCGCACCCCGCGCGCCCCGAGCGCACGCTCCCGCGTCTGCGTGCAATCGCCGACAGCGCGCGGCCGCGTGTCGTGCTGACCACCCCGGCGCTCCTGCGTGCCGGCGAGGCCGTCCGCGCGCAGGCCCCGGAGTTGTCCGCGCTCGACTGGCTGGCGACCGACGAGGCCGACGCCGACGCCGAACAATGGCGCAGGCCGGAGTTGACGGGCGATGCGCCCGCCTTCCTGCAATACACTTCCGGCTCGACCGCGGCGCCCAAAGGCGTGACGGTGAGCCACGCCAACCTCCTACACAACCAGAGCCTTTTGCGCGCGGCGTTCGCGACCTCGTCCGAGACGGTCGTGCTCGGGTGGCTGCCGCTCTATCACGACATGGGGCTCATCGGGAACGTCCTGCACCCGCTCTACGTCGGGGCGGAGTGCGTCCTGATGTCCCCTGCGGCGTTCATGCGCAGGCCGCTCAGTTGGCTTGAGGCGATCTCGCGCAGGCGCGCGACGACGAGCGGCGGGCCGAACTTCGCCTACGACCTCTGCGTGCGCAGGAGCACGCCCGCGGAGCGCGCCGCGCTCGACCTCTCCTCCTGGACGGTCGCCTTCAACGGCGCGGAGCCGGTGCGGCAGGCGACGCTCGAACGCTTCGCGGAGGCGTTCGCGCCGGGCGGCTTCCGGCCGGAAGCCTTCCTGCCCTGCTACGGGCTGGCCGAGGCCACGCTCTTCGTCTCCGGCAACAGGAACGCCGAGCCCCCCGGGGCCCTCCGCGTCGTCGAAGAGGCAATCGCGCGCGACCGCATCGCGGAGGCGGATGCGGACGACGCGGCCGCGCTCTCCCTCGTCGGGTGCGGGCGTCCCGCGGAGGGTCAGCGGGTCGCCGTCGTCAACCCCGAGACGTGCGTCCCGACGCCGCCGGACGGCGTCGGCGAAATCTGGGTCGCGGGGCCGAGCGTGGCGCGTGGCTACTGGGCGAACCCGGAAGAGACGGCGGCGACTTTCGAAGGCTATCTCGCGGAGACGGGCGAAGGGCCTTTCCTGCGCACGGGCGATCTGGGTTTTCTGCGCGACGGAGAGTTGTTCGTCACCGGGCGGCTCAAAGACCTCATCATCATCCGCGGCCTCAACCATTACCCGCAGGACGTAGAAGCCACGGTCGAGTCGAGCCACCCCGAACTTCAAACGGGCGGCTGCGCCGCGTTCTCTCTGGAGGCGGGCGGCGAGGAGAGGCTCGCGGTCGTCGCCGAAGTCAGTCCGCGCGCGTCGCGTAAGCTGCGCGGCCTCGGCGCTGCGTCGCCGGAGGTCGCCGCGTTAATCGAGGCCGTCCGGGGGGCGGTGGCCGGGCGGCATCAGCTACAGACGTACACGGTCGCGCTGCTCGGCGCGGGCGCGCTGCCGAAGACTTCGAGCGGCAAGGTTCAGCGCCGCCTGTGTCGCGCGCGTCTCCTCGCGGGCGAACTCGACGTGCTGGCGTCGAGCACGCTCGACGAATCCGCCGTCGCGGAAGCCGCCGTCGTGTACGACGCGACGGACGACGCCGGCCTCGAACTGCCGGCGCCCCGGGAGCGCGGGCGGGGCGTGGCCGCATGGCTGCGCGCAGAGGTGGCGGCGGCGCTGGGGGTGCGGGAGTCGGCCGTCGACCCCGGCAAGCCGCTCGGCGCGCTCGGCCTCGACTCGCTGCTGGCGGTCGAACTCAGGTACAGGATCGAAAACGAGTTCGCGGTCTCGATGCCGCTGACGACCTTCTTCGAGGAGACGAGCCTCGAAGACCTCGCGGCCCGCATCGGCGAACAACTCGAAAGCGGCGGGCAGTCCGGGGAGGACGTGCGCGGCACGTCTGTGACGCCCGCGGCCTTGCACGGGCGTCAAGACGGGCACCCCCTTTCTTACGGGCAGCAGGCGCTCTGGTTCCTGCACAAGCTTGAGCGCGAGAGCGCCGCCTACCACGTCGTCCTCGCCGCGCGTCTGCCCGGGGGCGCGGACGCCGAGGCCGTGCGCGCCGCTTTGCAGACGCTCGCCGACCGCCACGCCTCTCTGCGCACAACCTTCGAGGAGCGCGACGGCGTGCCCGTGCGGCGCGTGCACGAGCCGGGCGCGGCGGTCTGCTTCGAAGCGGTCTCCGCCGGGCGCTGGGACGAAGACGAGTTGCGCGGGCGCGTGGAGACGGAAGCCCACCGGCCTTTCGACCTCGGGCGGGAGTACCCGCTCCGCGCGCGCCTCTTCACGCGGGCGGACGGGCGGCACGTCCTCCTCTTGGTCACGCACCACATCGCGGTCGATTTCTGGTCGCTGATGCTGTTGACGGAAGAACTGTCGTCGCTCTTCACCTCGGAAGGCGGCCCGCGTCAACGCGACTCGTTCGAGCTGTCCACACAGTACACGGACTTCGCGCGCTGGCAGGCGGCGCTGCTCGAAGGCCCCGCGGGCGACGCGCATCTCGCCTACTGGCGGCGCAAGCTCGGCGGCGAGTTGACGGCGCTGCAACTGCCGACCGACCGCGCGCGCACGCCGTCCGCGGCGCGGCGCGGCGCGGCGCACGAGTTCACGCTCGACGGCGAAGTGGGTGACGCGCTGCGCGAGCTGGCGCGGCGCGAGGGGACGACGCTGTACGCGGTTCTGCTGGCGGCCTTTCAGGTCTTGCTCGGCCGCTACGCGGGGCAGGAGGATTTCGTCGTCGGCTCGCCTTTCAGCGGGCGGAGCCGCGCGGAGTTCGCGCCGCTCGTCGGCTACTTCGTCAACCCCGTCGCGCTCCGCGCGAACCTCGCGGGCGACCCGACGTTCCGCCAACTCCTGCGCCGCGTGCGGCAGAGCGTCCTCGAAGCCCTCGAACATCAGGACTACCCGTTCCCCGTTCTGATCGAGCGGCTGAGGCCGAACCGCGGCGCCGACCAGTCGCCGCTCTTCAACGTGATGTTCGTCCTCGAAAAGCCCCGGCGGCCGGAGGCGCGCGGCGTCGCCCCCCTCGTCTTCGGGACGGCGGGCGCGCCCCTGCGGGTCGGGGGACTGACGCTCGAACCCTTCGCCTTCCGCCAGCGCACGGCGCTCTTCGACCTCATGCTGACCTTCGTGGACGACGGCGGGCCGCTCTCCGCGTCGCTCCGGTACGACGCCGACCTGTTCGAGCCGGACACGGTCGAGCGCCTTGCGCTCAACCTCCAAACTTTGTTGGGCGAAGTGGCCTCGACTCCCGAACAGCGCGTCGGCGAGCTTCGCCTGTTGAGCGAGGCGGAGCGCCGCCGCGTGCTGGTTGAGTGGAACCGGACGGCGCGGCCTTACGAGCAGGGGAGATGTCTGCACGAGTTGTTCGAGGCGCAGGCCGGGGCGACGCCGGAATCGACGGCCGTCGTCTGCGGCGGCGAGGAGGTCAGCTACGCGGAGTTGGACGCGCGCGCCGAACGAGTGGCCGCGCGCCTGCGCGCCCTCGGCGCCGGCCCCGAAAGACTCGTCGGGGTCTGCCTTGAGCGCGGCGTCGATTTAGTGGCGGCGCTGCTGGGCGTGCTCAAGGCGGGCGGGGCCTACGTGCCGCTCGACCCGGCCTACCCGCGCCAGCGGCTTGAGCAGATGCTCGACGACGCGGGCGCGTCTCTGGTGCTGGCGCAGGAGGCGACGCTCGGGAGCCTGCCGCCGAAACACGCGGCGGCGGCCGTCTGCCTCGGACGCGAGCGCGACGACTTCGTCAGCGCGACGACTCCGCCCGACACGCGCGGCGCGGCGGCGCGGCCGGAGAACGCCGCTTACGTCATCTACACGTCCGGCTCGACGGGCGGCCCGAAGGGCGTGGTCATCGAGCACAGGAGCGCGGCGGCCTTCGTCGCGTGGGCGGCCGACGCCTACGGGCCGGAAGGCTTGAGCGCGGTGCTTGCTTCCACCTCCGTCTGCTTCGACCTGTCGGTCTTCGAGCTGTTCGCGCCGCTCGCCGTCGGCGGCCGGGTCGTCGTCGTGCGCAACGCTCTGGAGGCCGCCGAGGCGTCTGCGTCCGGCGTAAGTCTCATCAACACCGTCCCGTCGGCGGCGGCCGAACTGGTGAGGCTCGGCGCCCTCCCGCCGGCGGTGCGGACGGTGAACCTCGCGGGCGAAGCCCTGCCGCGCCCTCTGGTCGATGCGCTCTACGCGGTCGAAGGCGTGGAGCGCGTCGTCAACCTCTACGGGCCGACCGAGTACACGACCTACACGACGGCGGAGGAGGTCGGCCGCGACGACGCGGAGCGGCCCGCCATCGGCCGCCCAATCGCCAACACGCAGGTCTACATCCTCGACGGTCGGATGGAGCCCGCGCCCGTCGGCGTCACCGGGGAAGTCTTCATCGGGGGCGCGGGGCTGGCGCGCGGTTACTGGAACCGGCCGCACATGACGGCGGAGCGGTTCGTGCCGAACCCGTTCGCGCGGGAGCCGGGGGCGCGCCTGTATCGCACGGGCGACCTGGCCCGCCACCTCCACGACGGCCGCATCGACTACCTGGGTCGCGCCGACCATCAGGTGAAGGTGCGCGGCTTCCGCATCGAGCTCGAAGAGATTGCCGCGCGTCTCGGCCAGCACCCGTCGGTGCGCGAGGCCGTCGTCAACGTCCGCGACGACGGCGCCGCCGGGAAGCGTCTCGTCGCCTACGTCGTCGCGGAGCGCGGGCAGTCGTGCGCGTGGCGCGAACTGCGCGCGTACCTCAAGGAGAGTTTCCCCGAGCACATGGTTCCGTCCGCGTGCGTCGTGCTCGACGCGCTCCCGCTCACGCCGAACGGCAAGGTTGACCGCAAGGCTTTGCCCGCGCCGGCCGCGCAGCCGCAGGCGGAAGACGAAGGGACTTACGCGGCGCCGTCCGGCGCGGTCGAGGAACTGCTGGCGGGAGTCTGGGCCGAAGTCCTCGGCGTCGAGCGCGTCGGCGCCCGCGACAACTTCTTCGACATCGGCGGGCACTCGCTGCTGGCGACGCGGGTCGTGTCGCGCGTGCGGACGCTGTTCGACGTGGAACTCCCTCTGCGCAGCATCTTCGAGGCGCAGACGCTCGCCGAGTTGGCCGCCGTGATCGAGGCCGCGCGCGCGGGCGGACGCAGGGTCACGCTGCCGCCGGTCGCGCCGGTGCGGCGCGACGGCGACCTCCCGCTCTCGTTCGCGCAGCAGCGCCTCTGGTTCTTCGACCGACTCGAACCGGGCAATCCTTTCTACAACGTCCCCGTCGCGCTGCGCCTGAGCGGGCGGCTCGACCGGCGCGCACTCGCCGAAAGCCTCGCGGAGGTCGTGCGGCGGCACGAGGCTCTGCGGACGACGTTCCCCGCCGCGGGCGGGCGCCCCGCTCAGGCCGTCCGGCCGTCGCTCGAAGTCGAACTGCCGCTGGTCGACCTCGGCGGCCTGCCCGCGGAGGAGCGCGAGGCGGAAGCCCTCCGCCGCGCGGCCGAAGAGGCCCGCCTTCCCTTCGATCTGGCGCGCGGGCCGCTGCTGCGCGCGGGGCTCGTCAGGCTCTCGGATGAGGAGCACCTGCTGCTGTTGACGATGCACCACATCGTCTCCGACGGCTGGTCGATGGGCGTGCTCGTCCGCGAGACGGCGGCGCTCTACGAAGCCTTCACCGGCGGCGCGCCGTCGCCGCTGGAGGAGCCGGCGATTCAGTACGCCGACTTCGCGGCCTGGCAGCGCGAGTGGCTGGGCGGCGACGCGCTGGCCGAGCAGCTCGACTACTGGAAGAGGCAACTGGCGGGCGCGCCCCCGACCCTGGAGCTGCCGGCCAAAGGCGCGCGGCCGCCGGCCAGAAGTTACGAGGGCGCGACCGAGACGCTCCTGCTCCCGAAGGGGCTGGCCGAGCGCGTCAACGAGTTGAGCCGGCGCGAGGGCGTCACGCCGTTCATGCTCCTGCTCGGGGCCTTCCAGGCTCTGCTCTGCCGCTACACGGGGCAGACGGACGTCGTCGTCGGGACTTCCATCGCGAACCGCACGCGCGCAGAGGTCGAGGGGCTCATCGGCTTCTTCGTCAACGCCCTCGTGATGCGGACGGACGTGTCCGGCGACCCGACCTTCCGCGAGCTGCTGCTGCGCGTGCGCGAGGTCGCGCTCGGCGCGTACGCGCACCAAGACCTGCCCTTCGAGATGCTGGTCGAGGAGCTACAGCCCGAGCGCGACCTGAACCACACGCCGCTCTTCCAGGTGATGTTCGTGCTGCAAAACGCCCCGCGGCAGACGCTCGAACTCTCCGACCTGCGGCTCTGTCTGCAAGACACTTCGAGCGGCACGTCGAAGTTCGACCTGACGCTGTTCGTGCAGCCGAGCGACGACGGCCTGCTGGCGTCCGTGGAGTACAGCACAGACCTCTTCGACGCCCGGATGATGCGCCGGATGCTGGGGCACCTCCGCGTGCTGCTCGAAGGCGTCACGGCGAACCCCGACTTGCGCGTGGCCGAACTGCCGCTGCTGACCGAGGCGGAGCGGCACGAGCTTCTCCACGCGCGCAACGAGACGGCCGCCGACTACCCCGAAGACGCCTGCGTCCACGAACTCTTCGAGGGTCAGGTCAGGCTCACGCCGCACGAGACGGCGCTCACGCTCGGCGGCGAGTCGCTGACCTACGCCGAGCTGAATGAGCGCGCCGACCGCGTCGCGCGCCTACTGCGCGCACGCGGCGCGGGGCCGGAGACGCCCGTGACGCTCTGCGTCGAACGCTCCTTCGAGATGGTGGCCGGGCTGCTCGGCGTGCTCAAGGCGGGCGCGGCCTACGTGCCGATTGACCCCGCCTACCCGGCCGGCCGCAGGCGTCTGATTCTGGAAGAGGCGCGGTCGCCGCTCCTGCTGACCCAGCGGAAGTTCGCAGACGCCTTCGAAGGCACGAAGGCCGACGTCATCGCGCTCGACGCGACCGACCTGTTCGACCCGGCGCCGGACGCCCCCGCCGACGCGGGCGCGGAGAACCCGTCGCCGCTCGCGCGGCCGGAGAATCTCGCCTACGTCATCTACACCTCCGGCTCGACGGGCAGGCCGAAGGGCGTGATGGTGACGCACCGCGGCGTCGTCAACTACCTGAGCTGGTGCCGGCGCGCCTACCGCGTGGCCGAAGGGCGCGGCGCGCCGGTTCACTCGTCGCTCGGCTTCGACCTGACGGTGACGAGCCTCTTCGCACCGCTCGTGTCGGGGCGCGGCGTCGTGCTCGTGCCCGAGGGCGAGGGCGCCGAGAGCCTGCGGAGCGTGCTCGACTCGGGCGGCGGTTTCAGCCTCATCAAAATCACCCCGGCGCACCTGTCGCTGCTGGCCGAACTCGTGCCGCCGTCGGAGGCCGCGCGGCAGACGCGGGCGCTCGTCATCGGCGGCGAGGCTTTGCACGGCGAGGCGTTGAGCTTCTGGCGCGAGCACGCGCCCGGCACGCGCGTCGTCAACGAGTACGGCCCCACCGAGGCGGTCGTCGGCTGCTGCGTCTACGAAGTGCCGGCCGGCGAAGCGCCGTCGAGCGGCGCGGTGCCCATCGGCCGCCCCATCGCGAACACACAGCTCTACCTGCTCGACGCAAACCTGCGGCCCGTCCCCGAAGGCGTCTGGGGCGAAATCCACATCGGCGGCGCCGGGCTGGCGCGCGGCTACACGAACCAGCCCGCTTTGACGGCCGAGCGGTTCGTGCCGAACCCGTTCGGCGCGCGCCCCGGAGGGCGGCTCTACAGAACCGGCGACGTGGCGCGCTACCGGCCCGACGGCCAGATAGAGTTCCTGGGCCGCCGCGACGACCAGGTGAAGCTGCGCGGCTACCGCATCGAGCTGGGCGAGATAGAGGCCGCGCTCGCGCGCCACCCGGCCGTCGGCGAGGCGGCGGTCGTCCTGCGCGAAGACGTGCCGGGCGACAAGCGGCTCGTGGCTTACGTCGTCCACGAATCCGCCGACGAGTCGCACGCCGCAGAGTCCGAAGCGGCCGAGCTGAGCGCGGAGCAGGTCGCCGAGTGGCAGGACGTGTTCGAGCAGTCGCACGATGACCCGCGCGGAGCCTTAGACCCCTACTTCGAC
This sequence comes from Pyrinomonadaceae bacterium, assembly GCA_036389235.1. Taxonomy (GTDB): domain Bacteria; phylum Acidobacteriota; class Blastocatellia; order Pyrinomonadales; family Pyrinomonadaceae; genus QHXN01. Next base: position 39,386 of record DASVQJ010000269.1, read on the forward strand.
ATCACGGGCTGGAACAGCAGCTACACGGGCGAGCCCATCCCCCCGGAAGAGATGCGCGAGTGGGTGGACACGACGGTCGAGCGCATCCGCTCCTTGCGCCCGCGGCGCGTCCTTGAGATCGGCTGCGGCACCGGCCTGCTGCTCTTCCGAATCGCCCCGGGCTGCGAGCGTTACACGGCCACGGACTTCTCGTCCGCGGCGCTCTCCAAAATCAGGGGCGCGCTCGACGCGCACGTCCCCGCCGTCCCCTCCGTGTCGCTTCTGCAACGCGCGGCCGAAGACTTCGAAGGCATCCCCGAGGCGGCGTACGACGCCGTCGTCGTCAACTCCGTCGCGCAGTACTTCCCGAGCGGCGACTACCTTCTGCGCGTGCTCAAGGGCGCGGCCCGCCGTGTCGCGCCGGGCGGCTTCGTCTTCGTCGGCGACGTGCGCTGCCGTCGCCTGCTGGGCGAGTTCTACACCTCGCTGGAACTCTTCCAGGCGGCGCCCGCGACCGCGGCCGAGGAACTGCGGCAGCGCGTGAGCGCGCGCGCCGAGCAGGAGGAAGAACTCGTCCTCGACCCCGACTTCTTCCGCGCCGTCGGCCGAGAGCTCGAAGGCGTCGGACCGGTCGAGGTGCTGCTCAAGCGCGGCGGCGCGCACAACGAGCTGACGAAGTTCCGCTACGACGTCATCCTCCACGTCGGCGGCGGCGCGCACGCGGCCGGGCCTGTGCCCGCGCACGACTGGCGGCGCGAGCGCCTGACGCTGCCGGCGCTGCGGGCGCTGCTTGAGAGTGAGCGGCCCGACGCACTGCGTGTGCTGCGTGTCCCGAACGCGCGCCTCGGCGCAGACGTGTCGGCCGCGCGCCTGCTTTCGGACGAGAGCCCGCCCGCGACGGCCGCCGCGTTGCGCGAAGCCCTGCGCGCCCGCGGCGCCGATTGCGAGGTCGACCCGGAAGAGTTCTGGAAGCTGGAAACGGAACTGCCCTACACGGTCGAACTCTACTGGCCCGCCGCGGAAGAGCCCGACTGCTTCGACGCGCTGCTGGTGCGCAGAGACGGCGAGGAGGCCGCGTCTCGCGGTCGGCTCGCCGCGCTGGCCCCCGGCCGCGAGGGCTCGCCGCGTCAGTCGTGGCGCGCCTACTGTAACGACCCGCTCCGCCGCCGGAGCCTCCGCCGCCTCGTGCCGGAGCTGCGCCTGTTCCTCCGGCAGACTCTCCCCGACTACATGCTCCCGTCGGCCTTCGTCTCCGTGAGCGCCCTGCCGCTGACGCCGCACGGGAAGGTGGACAGGCGTCAGCTTCCCGCGCCGGGCCGCCAGAGGAATGACCCGGGCGGCTCGTACGTGGCGCCGCGCAACGCCGTCGAAGAGGTGCTCGCGGACATCTGGGCGCAGGTGCTTGAGGCGGAGCGCGTCGGCGCGCACGACAACTTCTTCGACCTCGGCGGCCACAGCCTGCTCGGGACGCAGGTGACCTCCCGCATCTTCGACGCCTTCTCCGTCGAGCTGCCGCTGCGCCGCCTCTTCGAGGCGCCGACGCCGGCGGGGCTCGCCGAGGCGCTCCTCGAAGCTTCGCCCGACCGGCTCCGGACGGAGCGGAAGGCGGAACTGCTCTCCCGCCTGTCGCGCCTCTCCGACGAGCAGGTGCAGGCAATGTTGGCCGCCCGGGCGGCCGCGCCGTTGGACGCACAAGACAATGATTAAAGAACGCAACTCCTCCGCCGCCCGCCGCGCCCTGCTCGACCTCATGCTCCGCGAGGAGGGGCTCGACTCGACGCCCGCCCGCCAGATACCGAGGCGCGCGGACGAAGGGCCGGCGCCGCTCTCGTTCGCGCAGCAGCGCCTCTGGTTCCTCGACAAGCTTGAGCCCGGCAACCCCTTCTACAACGTCGCCGGCAGCGTGCGCCTCACGGGGCGCCTCGACGTGGAGGCGCTGGAGCGGGGCCTGGGCGAGGTGGTCAGGCGGCACGAGGCGCTGCGCACGGTCTTCACCGAAGAGGGCGGCCAGCCGCGGCAGCTCGTCGCGCCCCACGTCCCGCTCAAGGTAGGGAGGGTTGACCTGACGCGCCTCGCCGAAGACGAGCGCGAGGCGGAGGTGCGGCGCCTCGCCGACCTTGAGGCGCGCACGCCCTTCGACCTCACGAGCGGGCTGCTGCTGCGCGCCACGCTGCTGCGCCTGGGCGAGACGGAGCACGCGCTGCTCCTGACGATGCACCACATCGCGTCGGACGACTGGTCGGCGGGCGTGCTCATCCGCGAGATCGCCGCGCTCTACGAAGCCTACCGCGGGGGGCGGCCGTCGCCGCTGCCCGAACTCTCTCTGCAATACGCCGACTACGCCGTCTGGCAGCGCGAGTGGCTGAGCGGCGAGACGTTGGAGAAGCAGCTCGACTACTGGCGCGCGCGGCTGGAGGGCGTCCCCGCGCTGCACCTGCCGACCGACCGCCCGCGGCCGCGGGTCAACACACACCGCGGGACGCGGCAACACTTCGTCGTCCCGCGCGCGACCGCCGACGCGCTCAAGGCGCTCGGCAGGCAGGAGGGCGCGACGCTCTTCATGGTGCTGCTCGCCGCCTTCAAGGTGCTGCTGTGGCGCTACTCGTCGCAGGCCGACATCGCCGTCGGCTCGGCCATCGCCAACCGCACGCGCAGCGAGGTCGAGCCGCTCATCGGCTTCTTCGTCAACACGCTCGTCCTGCGCACGGACCTCTCGGGCGACCCGACCTTCCGCGAACTGCTCGGGCGCGTGAAGGACGTGACCGTCGGCGCCTACGCGCACCAGGACGTGCCGTTCGAGCGGCTGGTCGAGGAGTTGGCCCCCGACCGCGACACCAGCCTCAACCCTCTCTTCCAGGCCGCCTTCGTGCTGCAAAACTCGCCCGCGCCGGCCTACGAGCTGGCCGGCCTCACCTTCGAGCTGATGACGGGCGAGACGGGCACCTCCAAGTTCGACCTCGCGCTCTCGATGGAGGACACGGGGCGCGGGGTGACGGGGATGCTGGAGTACAGCACAGACCTCTTCGACCACGACACCGTCGCCCGCTTCGTCGGCCACTTCCGGGTGCTGCTCGACGGCGTCGCGTCGAACCCTTCCGCGCGGCTCTCGGCGCTGCCGCTGCTCGCGCCCGCCGAGCGCGAGCGTCTGCTCGTCGGCTGGAACGACACGCGCGCCGCCTACCCCGCAGACCTCCGCGTCCAACAGCTCGTCGAGGCGCGCGCGGCCGAGCGCCCCGAGGCTCTGGCCGTCAGCGACGGCGCGTCGGCGCTCAGCTACGGCGAACTCAACGCGCGGGCCAACCTGCTCGCGAACTACCTCCGCTCGGTCGGCGTCGGGCCGGAGACGGCCGTGGGCGTCTACCTTGAGCGCTCGGCGGATTACGTCACGGCGCTGCTGGCGGTGTTGAAGGCGGGCGGCGCCTACGTCCCGCTCGACACCACGTACCCCATCGAGCGCGTGAGCGCCATCGTCGAAGACGCGGGCCTCCCGCTGCTCGTGACGCGCGAAGGGCTTCTGGACCAACTCCCGTCCTTCTGGGGCACGGTCGTCTGCCTCGACGCGGATGAAGAGGACATCGCGGCGGCGGGCGGCGACGACCCGCCCAACCTCGCCGCGCCCGAGAACCTCGCCTACGTCATCTACACCTCGGGCTCGACCGGCGTGCCCAAAGGCGTCGAGCTGACGCACGCGGGGCTCACGAACCTCGTCAACTGGCACCGCGAGACTTACGACATCGGGCCGGGCGACCGCGCGACCCTGGTCGCCAGCCCCGGCTTCGACGCCTCCGTCTGGGAGCTGTGGCCCTACCTCGCGGCGGGCGCGAGCATACATGTCCCCGACGAGGAGCGGCGCCTTTCGCCGCGCGCGCTGTTGGATTGGCTCGACGCGGAAGGGGTCACCGTCTCGTTCCTGCCGACGCCGCTCGCGGAACTCGTCCTGCAAGAGGAGTGGCCCGCCTCCGTCCGCCTGCGCGCGCTGCTGACCGGCGGCGACAAGCTCCACCGGAGGCCCGGCGAGGGGCTGCCGTGCGTGCTCGTCAACCACTACGGCCCGACCGAGAACACCGTCGTCGCCACCTGCGCGAAGGTGGACGCGGGCGCGGCCGACGACGCGGCGCCGTCCATCGGCCGCCCCATCTCCAACGTGCAGGCTTACGTCCTCGACCCCTTCCTGAACCCGACGCCCGCGGGCGTGCCCGGCGAGCTTTACGTCGCGGGCGCGGGGCTCGCGCGCGGCTACCGCCACGACGCGGGGGCGACGGCCGAGAAGTTCCTGCCAAACCCCTTCTCCGCGGAGCCGGGCGCGCGGCTCTACCGCACGGGCGACCTGGTGAAGTACGACGCACAGGGGCGGATAGAGTTCATCGGGCGCATCGACCACCAGGTGAAGCTGCGCGGCTTCCGCATCGAGCTGGGCGAGATCGAGACGGCACTCGACCGTCACCCTTCCGTCAGGCAGAGCGTCGTCGTCATCCACGAGACGGAGGCGTCGGAGAAGCGGCTCGTCGCCTACGTCGTCCCGCAGGCCGGCCCCGCGGACGGGGCCGGCGAAGACGGGTCGGGCGCGCAGGTCGTCTCGCAGTGGCAGGCGCTCTACGAGGAGACCTACGCGCGCGCGGAGCCCGAGGCCGACGACGCCTTCAACATCTCCGGCTGGAACAGCAGCTACACGGGCGAGCCCATCCCCCCGGAAGAGATGCGCGAGTGGGTGGACACGACGGTCGAGCGCATCCGCTCCTTGCGCCCGCGGCGCGTCCTTGAGATCGGCTGCGGCACCGGCCTCATGCTCTTCCCCGTCGCGCCCGGGTGCGAAACTTACGTCGCCACGGACTTCTCACGCGCCACCATCGACCGCCTCGCCGGGCAGGTCGCCGCGCGCGGGCTCAAACAGGTGACGCTGCTGCACCGGACGGCCGACGACTTCGGGGGCATCGCCGACGACTCGTTCGACGTGGTGGTGCTCAACTCCGTCGTCCAATACTTCCCCGGCGCGGACTACCTGCTGCGCGTCCTCGAAGGCGCGGCGCGCGCGGTGCGCCCCGGCGGCTGCGTCTTCGTCGGCGACGTGCGGAGCCTCCCGCTGCTCGAAGCCTTCCACACGTCCGTCCAGATGCACGGCGCGCCGCCGTCGCTCGCGGTCGAGCACCTGCGGCGGCGCGTCCGCAAGCAGATGTCGCAGGAGGAGGAGCTGGTCATCGACCCGCGCCTCTTCGCCGCCCTGAAGGAGCGCGCGGGCAAGCTCACGCACGTCAAGGCGCTCGTCAAGCGCGGGCGCGCGCACAACGAGTTGACGAAGTTCCGTTATGACGTAGTCCTCTACGCCGGCGGCGAGACGCCTTCGAGGGAGGCGGACTGGCTGGACTGGCGGGACGAGGGCTTAAGCCTCGAAGGCTTGCGCGAACTGCTGGCCGAGCCTTTGAACGACCTGCTCGCCGTCCGGGCCGTACCCAACGCGCGCGTGCTGGAAGACGTCGAGGCCGTGCGCGCCGCCGCGGAAGGCGCGGGGCTCGACGACGTGTCCGAGCTGGGCGAGGCGGCGCGGGCGTCGGCCGCGGGCTTGGGCGTAGACCCCGAAGACGTGTGGGCAATCGGCGCGGAGGCGGGCTACGCCGTCGAGTTGAGCTGTGCTTCGGGTAGCGAGGACGGCAGCTTCGACGCCGTCTTCGTGAGGCGCGACGAGTCGTCCGCGGAGGCCGCCGTCTTACCGCTGTTCGTAGAGGGCGGACGCGAGGCGCGCGCCGACAGACCTCCGGCGGCGTACGCCAACGACCCTCTGCGTGAGGTGCGCGCGCGCGAGCTTGCGCCGCGCCTCCGCGCCTTCCTCACGGGGAAGCTGCCGGAGTACATGATCCCCTCGGCGTTCGTCGTGTTGGACGAGATACCCGTCACGCCGAGCGGGAAGGTGGCGCGCGAGGCGCTGCCCGACCCGGCGCTCGCGCAGGCGGACGCGGCGCAGGATTACGTGCCGCCGCGCAACGCGGTCGAGGCGGGGCTGGCCGACATCTGGGCCGAAGTCCTGGGCGTCGAGCGCGTCGGCGTCGAAGACAATTTCTTCGCGGCGGGCGGCCACAGCCTGCTCGCCACGCAGGTCATGGCGCGCGTCCGCGACGCGCTGCACGTCGAGCTGCCTCTGCGCAGCCTCTTCGAGTCGCCCACCGTCGAGGGCTTGGCGCGGAGGGTCGAAGAGGCGAGGCGTTCGGAGCAGCCCGCGACGCGACCCGTCACGCGCGCGCCGCGCGACGGCGCGCTGCCGCTCTCGTTCCCGCAGCAGCGCCTCTGGTTCCTCGACCAGTTGGAGCCCGGGAATCCTTTCTACAACGGCGACTTCGCCGTGCGGCTCTCCGGCGCGCTCGACGCCGGGGCGCTCGCGCGCGCCTTCGACGAGGTGGTGCGGCGGCACGAGTCTCTGCGCACGCGCTTCGTCGCCGTCGGCGGCGACCCCGTCCAGGTCATCGACGAGCCGCGCGGCGGCGTGTTGACGACCGAAGACCTGAGCGACCTGCCGCCGGCCGAGCGCGAGGCGGAGGCCGTGCGCCTCGCCGTCGAGGAGGCGAGGCGGCCGTTCAACCTCTCGACCGGGCCGGTCTTCCGCGCGCGCCTGCTGAGGCTCGACGTGCGGGAGCACGTCCTGCTGCTGACGATGCACCACATCGTCTCGGACTGGTGGTCAATCGGCGTCTTCGTCCGCGAGGTGAGCGCCCTCTACGGCTCCATCCTCAAGGGCGAGGCCGCGCCCCTGCCCGAGCTCCCCGTCCAGTTCGCGGACTTCGCGCACTGGCAGCGCGGCTGGCTCGAAGGCGGCGAGCTTGAGCGGCAGCGCGACTACTGGGTCGGTCAACTCAGCCCCGCGCCGCCCGCGCTTGAGCTGCCGACGGACAGGCCGCGCCCCGCCGTCCAGAGCTACCGCGGCGCGCGCCGCAACATCACGCTCCCGCCCGCGCTCGTCGAGCAGCTCAAGGCGACGGCCGAGCGCGAGGGCGCGACGCTCTTCATGGTGCTGCTCGCCGCCTTCAAGGTGCTGCTGTGGCGCTACACGGGGCAGGGGGACATCGCCGTCGGGACGGCGATTGCGAACCGCACGCGCGCCGAGCTTGAGCCGCTCATCGGCTTCTTCGTCAACACGCTCGTGCTCCGCACGCAGTTCGACGGCGCGGCGTCGCTCGGCGACGTTCTCAGGCAGGTCAGGGAGCGCGCGCTCGAAGCCTACGCGCACCAGGACATGCCGTTCGAGAGGCTGGTCGAAGAGATCATGCCGGAGCGCGACCTCAGCCGCTCGCCGCTCTTCCAGGTCTTCTTCCAGCTCCGGAACGCGCCGACGCCCGTGCCCGAACTGCCCGGCGTCCGCGTCGCCCCGCTCGACATAGACAACGAGACCTCCATCTTCGACCTCACCGTCACGGTGCAGGAGAGCCCGGAGGGGCTGACCGGCAACTTCCGCTACAACGCAGACCTCTTCGACGGCGAGACCGTCGAGCGCATGATCGGCCACTACCGGCGCGTGCTCGAACTCGCGGTCGCCGAAGCCTCGCGCCCCGTCGGACAACTGTCTTTGCTCTCCGCGGGCGAGCGGCGGCAGGTGGTCGAGGAGTGGAACGCGACCGACGAGCCGGACGAACGGCGGCGCGCGGTTCACGCGCTCTTTGAAGAGCAGGCGCGACGGACGCCTGATGCCGTCGCCGTCGAGTTCTACGGCCGGCGGCTAACCTACGCCGAGCTGAACGCGGAGGCCAACCGGCTCGCTCATCATTTAAGGAGCCTCGGCGTCGGGCCGGACTCGCGCGTCGGGCTGTTGTTGGAGCGCGGCGTGGAGCAGGTCTCGGCGGTGCTGGCGGTGCTCAAGGCGGGCGCCGCGTACGTGCCGCTCGACGCGGAGCACCCGGAAGAGCGTCTGCGTTCGGTGGCGGTCGGCGCCGGCCTGTCGGCCGCCGTCACGACGGAGGCGCTCGCCGGAAAGCTCTCCTGGCTGGACGCGCCCGTCGTGCGTCTCGACGCCGACCGCCCTCAACTTGAAGACAGCCCGGCCGACGACCCTCGCGCGTCGGTCGAGCCGGAGAATCTGGCCTACGTGCTCTACACGTCGGGCTCGACGGGGAAGCCGAAGGGCGTGGCGATGACACACGGCGCGCTGGCGAACCTCGTCGTCTGGCAGACGACGCGCTCGACGCCCGCGCCCGCGCGCACGCTGCAATTCGCCTCGCTCGGCTTCGACGTGTCGTTCCAGGAGATTTTCTCGACGTGGTGCGTCGGTGGCGCGCTCGTCCTCTTGGGGCAGGACGAGCGGCGCGACAGCGAGCGGCTGCTACGCTTCTGCGCGGAGCATTCGGTGGAGAGACTGTTCCTGCCCTTCGTCGCGCTGCAACACCTCGCGCTCGCGGCGCGGCGGCTCGACCTCGTCCCGCCGGACTTGCGTCAGGTCATTACGGCCGGCGAGCAACTGCACATCACGGAGCCCATCGCCTGGATGTTCGAGAGGCTCGAAGGCGCCACCCTGCACAACCAGTACGGCCCGACCGAAGCACACGTCGTCAGCGAGTTCGTCCTCGGGCAGGACACGGCAGGGGACTGGCCCGAACTCCCGCCCATCGGCAGGCCCATCAGGAACGCGCGGCTCTACGTGCTCGACGAAGAGATGTGCCCCGCGCCCGTCGGCCTGCCCGGCGATCTCTTCATCGGCGGCCGACCCGTCGCCCGCGCCTACCTCGGCGAGCCCGCGCTGACGGCCGAGCGGTTCGTCCCCGACCCGTTCTCCGCCGAGCCCGGCGCTCGACTCTACCGCACGGGCGACCGGGCGCGCTTACTGTCGGGCGGGGAGATACAGTTCCTCGGCCGCGCCGACACGCAGGTCAAGATTCGCGGCTACCGTGTGGAGCCGGGCGAGGTCGAGGCGGCGCTCTTAGGGCTCGAAGGTGTCAGGCAGGCGGCCGTCGTTGCTCGCATGCGGGGAGGCGCGCAGGGCGACGGCGCGGGCGAGGTGCAGTTGCACGCCTTCGTGGTGCCGGCGCAGGGCGCGGCGTTGGAGCCGCGCGAGTTGCGCGCTCGTCTGGGGCGTGTGCTGCCGGAGTACATGCTGCCATCGACGTTGACTGTGCTGACCGAGATGCCGCTGACGGCGAGCGGCAAGATCGACCGGCGGCGTCTGCCCGAGGCCGAGGCGTGGGCCGCGCCCGGCGCTTCGGACGAGGCTCAACCGCGCGGGCCGGTCGAAGAGGCGGTGGCGGCCGTCTGGGCGGAGGTGCTCGGCGTCGCGCAGGTCGGCGCGCGCGCGAACTTCTTCGAGCTGGGCGGGCACAGCCTGCTGGCGACGCGCGTGATGGCGCGGGTGCGCGAGGTGTTCGGCGTGGAGGTG
>DASVQJ010000270.1:0-5402 GCA_036389235.1 Pyrinomonadaceae bacterium
GAAAAGCGAGAGGCGCGACCCGTCGGACGGGTTCGCGCCTCTCGCTTTTGCGCGCGCGGGCGCCGCCGCGGCAATTGAGAGCGCGGCGGGCGCGTGCTAATATCGCGGCACCGATTCCCCCTTAAAGAATTTGCCCGAGGGCGCGGACGCGCCTGACCGTCGTGCGCCCGGTTCGCGTCGCATTTGAGACGATTTTAAGCCGAGGGAGACTAAGCGAATGGCACAGAGTGGTGCAGCCGAGAGTAATACGCTGGAGGAGATTATTGACCGGCTGGCGGCGTTCGAGCCGGTGGGCTTGCCCGTTGTCAGCCTCTACCTGAACGCGCAGGCCAACGAGCACGGCCGCCAGGACTTCGAGCGCTTCCTGCGCAAAGAGTTCGCGGAGCGCGCGCGCACCTTCAAGGCGCACAGCCCCGAGCGCGAGAGCTTCGAGCGCGACGTGGAGCGCATCAACGAGTACCTGCGCGACGAGCTGCGCCCCGAGACGAACGGCGTCGCCGTCTTCGCCTGCGCGGGCGCCGACGACTTCTTCCAGGCCGTCCAGACCGCCGCGCCGATTGAGAACCACCGGCTCTACATCTACAACCAGCCGCACCTCTACCCGCTCGCGCGCCTGATGGATCAGTACCCGCGCTACGCCGTGCTCGTCGCCGACACGAACCGCGCGCGCCTCTTCGTCTTCGGCCGCGGCAAGGCGCTCTCTTCCGACGAGATTCAGAACGTCAAGACGCGCGGCGCGAAGGTCGGCGGCTGGTCGCAGATGCGCTACCAGCGCCACCTCGAACAGTACCACCTCCAGCACGCCAAGGAGGTCGCCGAGCAGTTGGAGCAAATTTTGCGCGAGGACGACATCCAGCACGTCATCCTCGCCGGCGACGAGGTCATCATCCCGCAGCTCAAGGAGCAGTTCCCGAAGTCCGTCGCCGAGAAGGTCGTGGACGTGCTCAGCCTCGACATCAACGCGCCCGAGCACGAGGTGCTCGCCGAGTCGCTGGCGGCCATGCGCGAGCACGACCTGGTGAGCGACCAGGATAAAGTAGAGGAGTTGCTCAACCAGTACCGCGCGGGCGGCCTCGCCGTGGTCGGCTCGACCGACACGCTCGAAGCCCTGTCGATGGGGCAGGTCGAGGAGCTGGTCATCGCCGCGCAGCAGCAGAACGTCGAGGGCGACCGCGAGGACGTGGCCATCCTCTCGGACGCGGAGGTGGCCGAACCCGTCGTCGCCGGCGACGACGGCGGCACGGTCGCCAACATCGAGCCCGACTCGGTCATCGTCGCCGCCGACCTCGTCGCGCGCGCGCGCCAGACCTCCGCGCGCATCACCTTCATCGAGGACGCGTCGCTGCTCGAAGAGGTCGGCGGCTGCGGCGCCTTCCTCCGCTACCGCATCCAGCCCCAGACGACCGAGAGCGCCCCGCAGCCGCAACACTCCTGACGCAGAAAGTCGGGTCAGAACCGACCGCGGTAGCGGGCGGGCCTTTGCAACTCGGGCGCTCCGTATCGCAAAGGCCCGACCGCTACCGCGGTCGGTTCTGACCCGAGTTCAAACGCGGCCGCCCTGACGCAACGAACTTTCGTACGCGGCCGCTCGTAGTCCGTCATGCGCCGCCGAGACTCCGCGGGGCGCCGATATCAAAATCAACCGACGGGCAAGGGAATCAGATGTTCTGTCCGCGCTGCGGCCAGCAGGCCGCCGAAGAGGTTCGCTTCTGCTCGCGCTGCGGGCTGCCGCTCGCGGCGGGGGCCGAGTTGGTCGAGGCCGGCGAGCGCCGCGAGCTTGAGGCGGCGGAGGCGGGCGCCGTGCTCACGCCGCGGCAGCGCGGCACGCGCAAGGGGTTGATGATAGTCGCGGGCGGCGTCCTCTTCTTCGTCATCGTCGCCGTCCTGAACACGATTAAAGACGACTTCTTCCCCGTCCTCATCCTCGCCAGTCTCATCATCACGGCCGGCGTCATGCGCATGCTCTACGGCCTCCTGCTCGAAGAGCACGCGCCCGCCGGGAAGTCCCCGAAGCGTACCGACGCGGGCGCCGCCCCCGAACTCGCACACGCAGCCGCCCGCGCCGCGCAACTGCCGCCCGCCCGCACCGCCCCCGCCAACGTCTACGCCAAACCCGGCGCGCAGACGAGCGACATGGCCGCGCCGCCCAGCGTCACAGAGGGCACGACCCGCCTGCTCGACGAAGACGAACCCGCCCGCAGGCCGTAGCCGTCCGCCACCCGCGGCGGCCCGGCTGCCGCGCAAGAACCTTTCTGCGAGACTGCGCCTTACTTAAAATAGAGATTGAGTTTTGCCGAGGACGGCAGTACAAACGCCACCCGCGCGTGAGGAGTCGCCTGCCCGGAGGGAATAAAAACGGATGCGCGCGGGCGGGCGTCTTTACGGCGGCGGATAGTACGCCTACACGGCGTCAGGGGCCGCACTGTTCGGAGGTGCTTTAATAACCAGTCGTACCGTTTTTCATATGCGCTATGATAATCCCGCTTCCGGCAGAGCTTTATGGCAGTTTTCAGGAGACGGCGGCAAGCTCCCTGCCCGGCGAGTCCCTGACGCGACTCCCGCGAGGCGCGGGCCGCAAAGCAGCCCCGACACTTCCACACAGAGGAGGAACATCGCGATGCCGTTCTACTACAATCTCCACAGACACGACAAGACGTTCACCGCCGCGCACGCGCAGCGCACCGCCAAAGGTCTGCTGACCCTGAAGAAGGCGTTCACGGACGAAGGCGTACCGGAGCGCAGGCGCGCGAGCAAGCTGCTCCTGGCGACCTGGAACATACGCGAGTTCGAGTCCGAGAAGTACGGCCCGCGCCAGCGCGAGGCGCTCTACTACATCGCCGAGATCATCGACCACTTCGACATCGTCGCCGTGCAGGAAGTGCGCGACGATCTTTCGTCGCTCGAAAAGGTGATGGACATTCTCGGCGGTTCGTGGGACTACCTCCTGACCGACGTGACCGCCGGGACGCAAGGGAATAAGGAGCGGATGGCTTTCGTCTTCGACACCCGCAAGGTGCGCTTCGGCGGCCTGGCCGGCGAGATCGTCGTCCCGCCGGTAAAGAAAGGCACGCCCTCCGGGCAGTACGCGCGGACGCCTTTCATGGTCGGCTTCCGCACCGGCTGGTTCAAGTTCACGATCTGCACGACGCACATCTACTACGGCAAGGGCGTGAAAGACGACCCGCAGCGCATCGCGGAGATACGGCAGCTCGCCAAGCACCTCGCCGCCGCCGTGGCGGAGGATAACGCGTGGGCGAAGAATATGATTTTGCTCGGCGACTTCAACATCTTCGGCGTGAAGGACGAGACGTTCATAGCCCTCACGGAACCCGGCTTCCAGATACACCCTAACCTGCTGGGGGTGGGGTCGAACGTCGATCAGTCGAAACATTTCGACCAGATTGCCTTCATCGCCCCCGACCTGAAAGACAAGCTGGTGGATTGCAACGCCGGGGTCTTTAATTTTTACAAACACGTCTACCGCGAGGAAGACGCGGAGGTGTACGGCCCCGACGTGCCCAAGACGAAGGCGGGCAAGCCCGGGAAGTTTAAAGACTGGCGGACGTATCAGATGTCGGATCACCTGCCGATGTGGATCGAGCTACGCGTTGACTTCAGCCCCGAGTACCTTGAGCGCATCGCCGAAGGGGAGAAGGTCGTGGTGCCGGTCAGCGCGCCCGTGAAGCCGTAACGGTCTGCGGCCCGTCGCGGCACAGGTTTCTACCGCCGCGCAATCTAACGACGGCAACGCACACGACCGCCGACAGGGCGGCTGTCATCAATCCCTGTCGGGCGGGCCGGAGGGCGATGACGGGCCGGGCGTCAGGCGGCTGCGGGATAACTCCGCCGACACGTCCGAAATCTTTGTGTCTCCGTGTCTCCGTGTCTCCGTGTTGAAAGCTCACTCCATATCCGCCCGGATAATAGTCCACGGGTTGCCGGAGTCGGGCGTTCTTTGCACTCCCACGGCAAAACTCCATTCGGCGGTCCTCTTTCGGCGTCCGGCGATTGATTTTTGCGGCGGGGTGGGATAAAAGGCTGCCGCTTCGAAGGCGTCGCCGGGGGGAATAGTTATGGGTTGGATTCGACTGACAATCGCGGCCACCGTCTTCGTCACAAGTTGCGTCGGCCTCGGGTATCTCGCCGAAGCGTGGGTTCTCCGGCACGGGTGGCCCGGATGGGTGGGCGGCCTGTTGTCGGCCGCCGCCCCACTGGCGTGGCCCGTCTTCGTCGTCGGCTATACCGTCTACGACGCACGTCGTTATCAAGCCCTGCACCCGCACGACGACGCCCCGGGCATGCTTATCGTCAGCGTGCTTGTCGTCGGAGCCCCCGTACTCGCCCTGGCCGGCGTGCTGCCGGTGCGCGTCGGCGCCTTTCTCGCACGGCGCGCGCGCGCAAAGGTCTCACCCCTTTGATTAGGCGCCGGCAGACGGAGGCGCGCAAAACGGCCGCAGGCAATACGTTTCTCGTCAACTTATGACCGCCCGGACAGCTTCGGCGAAGGATGTTGAGGTCATCGCGGCGGGGCCGGAACAGGAACCGGTCTTGGCCAACCTGCTTGAGCCGTACTCGCACGACTTCGGCGAGTTCGTCGGGCTGACACCCGGCCCGGACGGACGTTTCGGCTACAAGTACCTCCACCTTTATGTTGGTGATACGTGATGAGCAAGTTCGGGAGGACATTATTCAGCGGCAGCAGGTTTATTTTCTGGGCGCTCGCCCCCGTATTGCTTCTCTGCGCGGCCTTGTTGCCGTTCCTCGTCTCGGAGTGGACTGCGGCGAGAGTCATCTTCGTCTCACTCGTGGAGATGTTCCTCTTCTCCCTCATCCTGGGGCTCTACGACCCGCTCCGATTCAGGTGGGCCACGCGTTGTGTTACCGGGGTCGTCTTTTGCGCATACCTCGCTTACGTCATCGACGAGGCTTTTCTAAGCGGTAAAAGCGCGGAGGGCGCCTACGGCGGCCGTGCCGGGCTCTCCCCCTGGAAGGCGATAGCCGGGTTCATCGCCATCGGCTTGCCGTGCCTGTGGTACACAATGTTCGGGCGGTTCTCCCTGAGAGATGAAGGCCGGCAAACGGGGGGTGAGCCGGAAGCCTCGGACAAGGTTGATGCAATAGACATCGACATCTAACAACGGCATGCACCCGAACGCCGACACACTCCTGTCATCCACATCAAGCGCCCGCGGCGGCGTGTAATGCCGGGCGGCGGGCGCTTCATTCGCCCGGAAGTGAAGACCGAACTGTTCATCCTGCTTATACCGACATGCGAAACAAAATAAGGAGGTGAGGGCCGGGGGCGCGGGCATCCTGCCCGCCATGAGCGCCGCAGGCGCGAAGGCCGTGTGACTATCCACTCCGACGTCGAGAGATACAGGGCGACGGCCGAGCGTGCCCGG
>DASVQJ010000271.1:0-17572 GCA_036389235.1 Pyrinomonadaceae bacterium
AGGCGCGCACGCGTGAAGAGTTGGAGCGGGCGTTAGCACGCGCTATCCGTCAGGTCACGAAGTCGGACATCCGCGGCTGGTTCAAACACTGCGGCTACAAGGTCGCATCCGTATGAATGCCGCTATAACCACAGAGACACAAAGACACGGCTTGATGACAATAGGCATCAAGCCGTGTCTTTGTGTCTCTGTGGTTAATCTCGGCTACGTCTCTTAATCGACTATCGCCTGGTAGACGAGCGCGCGCAGCTTGTCGTGGTCGTCGAGCCCGCGCGCGGGGATGAGCTGCGTGAAGTAGACGACGACCAACTGCTCCTTCGGGTCTACCCAGTAGGTCGAATGGTACGCGCCGCCCCAGCCGTATTCGCCGACCGAGCCCGGCTGGCCTCGCGCCCCCAGGTCTTTCACCACCGAGAAGCCGAGCCCGAACCCCTGCCCCTCCCTGTACGGCACACCGTTAAGGTGATCGACCGTCATCAGCTCCACGCTCTTCCGACTGAGCAGGCGCTTCCCGTCCAGTTCGCCGCCGTTCAGAAGCATCGAGAGGAAACGCGCGTAATCGTTCGCCGTCGAGAGCAGCCCCGCGCCCCCGGAAAAACTCTTCCGCGGCCCCTTCAAGTACGCGCCCTGCCCGACCATCCCGCCGGGCTCCGGCGCGCGCTCCAACCCGCCCGACTCCTTCGCCGAATAGACCACCGCGAACCTGTCTGCCTTCGACTCCGGCAGGTAGAAGTGCGTGTCCTTCATCCCGAGCGGCTCGAAGATGCGCGCGCGCAAAAACTCTTCGAGCGTCTGCCCGCTCACGCGCTCGACGAGCGCCCCGAGGATGTCGGTCGAGTAGCCGTAGACCCACTTCTCTCCCGGATGCGCGTCGAAGGGGAGCGCCCCCATGCGCGCGACCGTCGCGCCGACCGGCTCGTCGCGGTCGGCGAAGTACCAGCCCGTGATCTTCGCCGCCTCCCAGCGGTCGCGCGCCACGCCGCCGCCGTAGCCGACGCCGGACGTGTGCGTCAGGAGGTCGCGGATGGTGGCGGCGCGCTTCGCCTTGACGACTTCGTACCCGCCGCCCTGCTTCGGCACGGCGACGGTCGTCTCGCGGAACTCGGGGAGGTACTTGCCGACCGGGTCTGTGATGAGCAGGCGCCCCTCCTCCTGCAACATCATCACGCCGACGCTCACGAGCGCCTTCGTCTGCGACGCGATGCGGAAGACCGCGTCCTCGCGCATCGGCGCGCCCGCCTCCCTGTCCCTCTGCCCGAAGGCTTCCGCGTAGGCCACCTTACCGCGCCTCGCCACGAGCACGACCCCGCCGGGCAGCCTGCCGTCCTTGACGTAAGCGTTCAGCGCCTCGCCCAGGCGCTTCAAGCGCTCCGAAGAGAGGCCGACCGCCTCCGGGCGCGCGCGCTGTAGCGTCTGCGCGTACGCGGCCGGCGCCGAAGCCAGCGCGACGCATAACACGGCGGCCGTCAAGATTCTGCTTCGCATACGCCGAGACACGCCCGGCCGTCCGTTGTTCATAAGGTGCTCCCTCTTCCGGTTCTTTTGATAGTATGGCCTTAGAGTAGCAAACTAAAACCGCCGGCCACTACCTTAAATGAGCCCGCGCTTACGAAAACAGGCGCTCTGCCTTCCCGCGCTCCTCTACGAGTTCGTCAGCCTTCAGACCTATAGCGACGTGCGTTCGAGTGCGACCGTGACAGACGGGTCAGAACCACCCGCTACCGCGGGTGGTTCTGACCTGCTTCGCCGTGCGCGGGTCGCATCCGTACGCACGCCGCTGTAGAGCAAAGACAGTTAACCACAGAGACACAAAGACACGGCTTGATGCCTGCTGTCATCAAGCCGTGTCTTTGCGTCTCTGTGGTTAAACTCTTGCCCCGTTAGAGGCCCGTCTTCGTCGGACGTGTTCGACCGGTCAGTCGCGGTCGTTCGTTTCGGGCGGCGCTTCCGCCTCAAGAGATTTCAGCGCGCGTTCCAGCATCGTCCGGTGCGCGGGGTTCGTGGCTCGACTGAGCTGGTCCTCAAGGCGCGCCCTTGAGAGCCGGGCGGACTCGTCGCGCGCCTTGCGGTCGCGCTCCTCCGGCGAGGTCAACTCCCTCCGCGCGCGCCGCGCGTCGGCCGCCTCCTGCTGCCGCTCCAACGCCTGCTCCATGCTCTCGGCGAGCGCGTCGCCGTCCCATCCTGCCATGACTTCACCTCCTCAACGCGCCCGCATTCTATCACCGAACGTCACCCCTTCTTCAAGACGAAGTCGCGCGCGCGCGCGCCGGGCGCGAGCGTCCAGCCGTCGCCGAGTTCGAGCGTCCAGCCGTCGCCGCGCAGTGGCCGCGCGTTCGCGTCCGCGGGCGCGGGGACGTTGACGGCGCTGAAGGTCTTATTCAACAGCGCGCCGCCGCGCGAGACCGTGAGGACGCCCCACGCGTCCACGACGCGTATGTTGGGGTAGACCGTGCCGAGCCCTTCGAGCGGCAGGAGGTTGCCGGGGTCGAACGACATGCGCATGCCGCGCAAAGGGAGCGAGAGCACAGGCCCTTCGACCAGCCGCGCGCGGTATTCGGCAATCAGCCGAAGCCGCGCCTCTTCGCGCCCGCGTTCCGACGCCGCCAACTCTTCGCCGCCGTACACGCGCGCACGCCCCGACGCCTCGCCTTCGCCGCCGCGCGGACGCGCCATGCGCAGCCCGCTTCGGAGCAGTTCCGCGAGGTCGTCGTCTTTCTTCAGGCGTCGAGTCCAGCCCGGCGCAGCCTCGTCGAGCAGCAGGCCGTATGCCGGCCCCGAGGCGTAGGCGAACGCACGCACGAAGCTCTCGCGTTTGGCCTCTTGGGCCAGGTTAAAGTCGATGACGAAACGCGCGGGGTCGGGGCTGCCGCTCAGCCTGACGCCTGTGTACTCGGCCAACCCCTCGTGCATCTCCATCTCTCGCTCTTCGGCGGCGGCGCGCGCGAAGAGTGAGCGTCGGCGTGCGCGGAACAGCAGCGCGTCGGAGACCGCGCGGCGGCGGCCGACCCCGCGCGACGCCAGCGCCGTTGCCAGCGCGCGCCACTCCAACTGCAACCACACACGCCCCTCGCGCGTGTCGAGGTGGTCGTTGGCCGCGCCCGAGGCGGGGAACCCGAGTTCCGCCTGCCGCCGGTGCCAGAGCTCGTGCATCAACATCGCGCCCCGCCGGTATCTGTCGGCGGGGACGGCCGAAGAGATCAACAGCATCCAGTTGACGCCCGCCCACTCGACCGCCGTGTTGGCGATGTTGACGTCCGAGGGCAACGTGCCGACGTAGACCTCGCCGCTCGGCTTCAAGAGCCCTTCCCCGTCCGGCCCGCTCGCCACCACGGCGCGTGTGTTCGGGTCTGCCAACATCATCGGCCCGCACAGCGGGCGCCCCCAGAGCCTCCCCCGGTCGCGTGCGCAAAGCGCCCTCGCCTCCGCGAAGTAACGTCGCGCGGCGGCCGCGTCCGGCGCGCCACTCTGCGCCGCCGCCGAAGCGGCGGAGAAGCCGACGACGACGGCCGCCGACAAGACGCGCGCGACCGTGAACAGGTGACCCTTCATCCGACTCTCCTTCTCAACCTACTTGCCCGGCGCAAGGTCGATTCTCAACTTCAACTCATACTTCCTGCCGGGGACTCCGCGGTACGTCTGACTCAGGTCGTAGGTTAACTCAGAACCGAGGTTCGCCACGCCGGCCCAGTTCCGCGCGAGCGGCGCATGTCCGGGGCCGCCTTCGAGCAGGTCGAAGCGCACGGCGGCGCGGCCGGAGCCCGTGCCCGGCTCGAAGCGTTCGACCGTCAGGTTGAGCGCGAGCGGCACCGCGTCGCCGTCCGCCGCCGCCGCGCCGACCGTCCGCAGGAGCAACTCGCGCGACTCTTCCAACAGACAGCCGGCAGACCCGCGCGCCACCTCGCGCCCGTCTTCGAGCAGCGTTGCTTCGACGTTGTAGTCGTGCGGGACTTTCGCCGCCTCGATGGAGATGGCGCCGCCCGGGCTCGGCTGGCTGATCGTTATCTCCGGCGTGTTCGCGTCGCCCGAACTCAAGCGCCCCGTCTGCCCCGGACGCGCGGGCTCAATCTCGATGCTGAGACGCCCCGCGTCGCCCCCGCCGCCGAACGGCAGGAGCACGACCGTCTCTTCGAAGCCGAGGTCGAGCGTGT
The DNA here is from genome assembly GCA_036389235.1 of Pyrinomonadaceae bacterium. Classification (GTDB taxonomy): domain Bacteria; phylum Acidobacteriota; class Blastocatellia; order Pyrinomonadales; family Pyrinomonadaceae; genus QHXN01. The sequence goes on from DASVQJ010000271.1 coordinate 4,149, forward strand.
GGCGCTGCGCGTCCTCTTCGTAGAGCGGGAGGCCGGCTTCGGAGTAGCCGTATAGACGGCGCGTGTCGAGCCTCGCCCTCAGCGTGAGGCCGCCGCCGCGCGCGAGGTCGGTCATAAACCGCGCGCTCACACGGAAGCGGCCGTCTTGCAGGTTGACGTTGAAGTCCGTGCCCGGCGGGCCTTCGACCGCGGCGTCCGAGATGACTTTACGCCCCGCGGCACTCTCTTCGACCGCGGTAATCCGGAAACGAATCCGCCCGCCCGAACGCGCGTCCGACGAAGCAACGGGCGGCGAGACTTCGGCCGCGACGCCCGCCGCGATGAGCGCGAAGCCGAGCAGTGTGGACGCGAGTAACGTTCTTCTCTTCATCGACCGGGAACCTTCCGACTTTACTGTCTTGAGCCCTCCGCGCCCGCGCGCCGCACGACCTGGATGCTCGCGCGCTCGCCGCGGTAGTAGCGTGAGAAGTCGAACCCGCCCGGCGCCGCAACTGGCGGCGCGGGCGAAGCGACGGGCGACGGCCGTCTCGCCGAGACCTCCTCGCGCGCAGGGGCGCGGGCGAAGATTGACCACCCGACTAAGGCGACGAGAGAGAGCACGAGCAGCGCGAAGAACGGCAAGGGCACCGCCACCTTCGCGCGCCAGAAGGGCGCCCCGACCCGACGGCTTTCATCAGGCGCCCTCCCGGCGCGCGCGCGCTCGCGCGAACGAAGCGCGCGAAGCACCTCCCCCTCCAGCTCGCGCGGCGGCCGGTGCCTTTCGACGACACGCTTCAGCGAACTCCTCAGATGCCGGAGCCCCGCCTCCGCCCTCGCGCACGACGCGCAACCCTTCAGGTGTTCGCGCGCCTCGTCCGCGTCCGCGCCCGAAAGCTCGCCGTCCACGTAGCGGTCGAGCCTCTCCCGAAACACTTTGCAATCCATCTCCTCCACCTCACTCACACGCGCTCCGGCCGGAGCAGGCGGGCCAACGCCCTGCGCCCGCGGTTGACGCGCGACATGACCGTGCCGACGGGGCACCCCAACACTTCCGCGATCTCGCGGTACGAAAGCTCGGACACGTCCGCGAGCAGCACCGCCCAACGGTAGACCTCCGGCAGTCGCCCGAGCGCCTCTTCCAACTCCTCCGACAACTCCTCGCTGAGAAACTCCTCCTCCCAGTCGTAGAAAGGCTCGGCGAGAGACTCGACGTCAGGGCCTTCGGACTCGGGCCGCGCGCGCCTCCAATGGTCGGCCCAGACGTTGTGCAGGATGCGGAAGAGCCAGGAGCGGCAGTTTGTCCCGCGCTCGAAGGAGTCGTAGTAGCGCCACGCGCGCAGGTACGTCTCCTGCGTCAGGTCGGGCGCGCGCTGCGCGTCCGACATCTGGCGCGCGAGCCGGTACACGTCCGCCAGGTGCGGGACGGCCTCCTCCTCGAACCGCCTCAGTCGCTCCGCTCGCTCGAATGGCACCGCGCCGTTTCTCTCCCCTTCACATATAAGAACCGCGCCGCGCGCCGATTTTATTCCCGCGCGCCGCACGGAGTTTATGCCTCGGGTGACCTTTTGAAGAAGTTGGAAGGAGGCGTGAGGTATGACCGGCGGTCGGGGGCTCAAGGGAGTTTGGCGACGTAGCCGCGGCGCGAGCGGACGACCAAACCCTGCCGACGCGCGAGCACGTCGAGCTTGCGGTACTCGCCCGGCTTCGCGTCGGCGAGCGGCCTGCGCGGCTTGTAGGTGACGACGTAGCGCGAGTCGATCTCGCGCGCGGCCTCGGCCGCCTGCCGATGCATCTCGCCGGCCGTCGAAGGGAGCCAGAGCGCGCCGCCGGTCTCTTCCGTCAACTCCCCGAACTCGGCCTCGCGCCGCGCCAGCTCCTTCTTCAACTTGCCGCCGCGTTTGAAGAGGCGGTCGAGGTCAACGACCCCGCCCCCCTTCGCCTCCATAATCCCGCGCATGCCGGGCACCTGGTCGCCGGGCGTCGCGTCCTCCTTCGGGAGGGACATGATGCCCTCTTCGGGCATGCTGTTCTTCTCCCTCGGCCGCGTGGCCGAGGGGCGCTCGGCCTTGAGCGCGAGCGTCGTGTAGCTGATGACGTGCACGGTGACGCCGGAGGCGGCGAGCCTCTTCAAAACCTCTTCAAATGTTGAAGGCCCGGCGCCGGAGTCGAGCCCGTCCGAGATGATGACGAGGTGCCGGTTGGCGGGCGGCGCCTTCCGCAGGTACTCGGCCGCGTGCGTCATCCCTTCCGTGAGTGCGCTGCGCTTGCCGGAGAGGAGTCTCGCGCGGACAGTCCTGGCGACCCCGGGCAGGTCGCTCGTCCAGCCCTGTAACAGCTCGGCGCGGTTGCTCACCTGCATGAGGGCGACGCTGTCACCCTGCCTGAGCGCTGACACCAACCCCGCGGCCACGCCCCCCGTCAGCCGCGCCGTCTTCAAAGGGTTCGCCTCGCCGCCCGTGTCCGCGAGCAGCAGCACGCAGGCTGGCACGCGGAGGACGCCCGTCACGCGCTGCGCCTCGCCGTCCTCGCGGACGAGCAGGTCGTCGACCGAGAGCGTCGGGTCGAAGCGCTCGCCCGCGTCGTACGCCGCGACGGGGATGCGCACCTCCTCGACCGACACCTTGAGCACGTCCTGATTCGCTTCGTCCTGTAACTCGGGAGTCGGTGTGACCTGGGCTGTCGCTTCAGGGATGAGCAGACAGAGGGTGAGCGTCAAAAGCCCGTTCGTGATAACGCCGCTCCGTAGGAGCGGGATGTTTATAGCCATGAGTTCCGCCTTGTTCCCAAGCTCCGTAGGGGCTGCGCGTGCATACGTCGCCCCTGACGGGGCTCGGTCTTCATTAAAGCGCGGGGGCTATAAACATTCCGCCCCTCCGGGGCCATGTTTGTGTCATCGTACGTGCGTGAGAGGGTTTGCACACACTATTATTACCGGCCCGGGGTCGAGGGATACGCCCGCGCCTTTACAGTGCGCCCCTCATTCGAAACGGCCCGCCCCAACCTTCGACAACACGCGGCCCGCTCCTGTTATCAAACGGCGGGCTCCGACAAACTTTCTTCATGCCGACGGACAAAATTTCACCTTGAGGACGACCAGCGTGAGGTCGTCGTGCTGCGGCGTGTCGGCGCACCATTCGTCCACGCGCCGGACGACGCGCGCGCAAATCTCTTCGGCGGTCAGGTACGATAAGGCGGCCACGCAATCTCGCAGGCGCCGCTCGCCGAACTCCTCGCCCCGCGTGTTGAGGGCTTCGACCACGCCGTCCGTATAGCCGACGAACACGTCGCCGGGCCGCATCGGCACGGAACCCTGTTCGTATGGGCAGCCCTCGAAGATGCCGAGCACCGGGCCGCCGAGGTCGAGTTTCTCATTCGGCACGCTGCCCCTTCGCAAGAGGAGCGGCGGGTTGTGCCCGGCGTTGACGTAGCCGAGCGCGGACGTGCGCGCGTCGAACTGCGCGTAGAAGAAGGTGACGTAGCTGGCCGGGCCGGTGGACTGGCAGAGCAGACGGTTCAGGGTCGAGACCAATTCGGAAAGCCCGCCGTCGGCGGAGGCGTCCGGGTGGCCGTCGGCCACGCGCGCGCGAAGCGAAGCCTGTAGCGTGGACATGAGCAGAGCGGCGGAGATGCCCTTGCCGGCCACGTCGGCCACGACCAGCCCCGTCTGCCCGCCGCCGTAGTCGAAGAAGTCGTAGTAGTCGCCGCCGACCTTGCGCGCGGGCTGGCAGTAGCCGGCCAGCTCGACGGCGTCGGAGGTCGGAGGGCTTTCGGGGAAGAGTCGCCGCTGCACCTCCGCCGCCATCAACAGCTCGCGCCTGAGACGTTCCTCCTCGACCATCCTCTCCAACAGTTTGGAGTTCTCGATGACGAGCGCCAACTGCCCCGCGACCGTGAGGAGCAGAAGCTTCTCGTCGGCCGTGTAGGCGAGCCCGCGGGCGCGCGGGCCGAGCGCGAGGATGCCCGTCAGGCGTTCGCGCGCGTTGACCTGCACGAGCAGACGCGCGTCGAGGCGCCGGAGCACGGCCGCCTCCCTCGCGCGCGCCGGCCTCGACGGCGGCGGCGCGGCGCGCACCCAGAGGTCGAAGCTCCGCGGGTCAACCGCGAGCGGCGACGCGAGGTGCCGCAGGCGCCTGACGACGAAGTCTCCGCCGCCGAGTCGCGGCGAGAGCGCGGGCGAATCCGTCTGTCTCCCGGGTACGCCGTGGGTCACGCGGCAGACGAAATCGCCGGTCGCGTCGTCGCGTATGAAGAGCGAGACGCAATCGACGCCGAACTCGCGCGCGACCTTGCCGGCCACCTGCTCGTAGAGCTGCACGACGTTCGTGGCCGCGCGCACGCCGCCGCTGAGGTCGAGGAGGAAGCGCCGGTCTTCACCCTCCTGCAACGAGAGTTGCAGGGGTCTCCGCCGCGACAGCCGGCGCAGCGCGGCGGAGAGCAGCGCCGCGTACGACGCGGCCGCCAGCGCCGACGCCAGGAGTGCGGCGGGCACGGCGTAAGCGTAGGCGAGGACGCTCGCGGCGAGAAGTAAGGGTGGGATAGTAAGAAAGAGTGTCCGCGGCCCCGCACGCGCGCGTCCCGCTGAGACGCCGCGCGGCTTGTGAGGGCGGGGGCCGCCCCTCGCCCTCGGCCGCCGGTAGTTGATGCGCGGGAAGACCCTCATGCCTCTTACGGCGCCGGGCTAAGGTCGCGCGTCGTTGAAGGCGCGGAGCGAGTTCGTGTAGACCACGTCGCCGATGGGCCACTTGCGCTGGACGACCTTCGGCTCCTTCGCCCCGACGGGCACGAGCACCAGCTCCTTGCGCGAGGTCGCCACGCCGTAGCGGCCGTCGAACCTCGTGACGAAGTAGAAGAGGTAGGGCGCGACCCACTCGAAGTATCCTTCGGCGGACATGCCGGAGAAGGTGTCGACGCCGAGCCCCTTCTCGCGCTTCGCCAGCGCGCGCTGGAACTCGACGGCGCCGAGCGGCTTTCCCTTGAGCGTCGGGACCACGTCGTACTGCCCGTCCACCATCACCCACTTTTTCCTGTCGGCCAGGTAAGCCTCGGCGACGACGTGCGCCGCGCCCGACTCGCGCGTCTCCACGTCCTCGGTCAGCAGCGACAGGACGCGCGCGCGGACGCCGACCGCGTTGAGCGCCGCGGCCAGCACCGCCGAATACTCGACGCAGCGGAAGCGCTTGCCCTGCTTCGCCTCTTCGAGGATGGAGATGGGGTCGGGCTTCTCCGGCATGTTCGACCCGTTGTGCTCCCAGCGCGTGCGCACCCACCGGCTGACGGCGCGCACCTTCTCGTAATCGCCCCCCTTCCCCTTCACCAGCCCGGCGAGCGCGTACTCCTCGCGCAGCCTCGTCAGGTATGGGTCATCCGGCTCGCTCCGCCGGAAGGTGAAGGGGAGGGTGACGCGCTCGTCCTTGAACTTCAACGCGCGCGCGGTCGGCGTGCCCTTCTGTGCGAACGTCGAAGGGGCCGTGCCCGACACGCAGAACGTTACGCAGAGCACGAACGTCACGACGGCTTTGGAGTAATTCATCAGTGCCTCGCCAACCGGGTCGGAACCACCCGCGGTGGCGGGTGGGCCTTTGTTAACCGAGCGTTTCGTATCACAAAGGCCCACCCGCTGCCGCGGGTGGTTCCGACCCGGTTACTCGTAGCGGAGCGCGACCAGCGGGTCCACCTTCGTCGCGCGGCGCGCGGGGATGTAGCAGGCGACGAGCGCCACGAGCGTCAGGAGCAGGGAGACCGAGACGTAGGTCAGGGGGTCTGAGCCCTCGACTTCGTACAACAGGCTCGACATCAGACGCGTCAGGCCGAAGGCGGCCAGCGCGCCCACGCCCACGCCGACGAGCGTCAGCGCGAGCCCCTGCCCGAGCACCAGCTTCAGGATGTTCGCCCGCGACGCGCCGAGCGCGACGCGGATGCCTATCTCGCGCGTGTGCTGCGTGACGAGGTAGGACATCACGCTGTAGATGCCGACGACGGCGAGCAGCGTCGCCAGCCCCGCGAAGATCGTCAGCAGCGTCATGTTCAGGCGGCGGTTCGCGATGGAGAGGTCGATCACCTCCTCCATCGTCCGCACGTTGTAGACCGGCTGGTTGGGGTCTACGGCCTGCACCTCCCTGCGCACGGCGGCCGTCATCTCCGCCGGGTCGGCGGCGCCGCGCACCACGAGCGTCATCCCGTCCGCCGGGTAGGCCGTGTAGGGGATGAAGAGTTCCGGCCGCGAGGGCTGCGTCAGCCCCGACTGCTTCACGTCGCCGACGACGCCGATGATCGTCCACCACTCGTCGCCCAACCCGATGCGCTTGCCGAGCGCGTCGCCGTCGGGGAAGAAGGTGCGGACGAGCTCGCGGCTGACGACGACCGGGCGCGCGGCCTCCGCCTCGTCGGCGGGCTCGAACAGACGCCCCGCTTGCAGGGGGATGCCGAGCGCCTTGAAGTAGCCCGCGCTGGCCCTCCGGTACTCGGTCAGGGGCACGCGCCCCGGCGGCAGCGGCGCGCGCCCCTCGACCCGTATCTCGCCGTTCGCCCCGTAGCGCTGGAGCGGGAGCATGTTGATGACGCCCGCGTCCTCGACGCCCGGCAGCGCCGAGACGCGTTCGAGCACCTCGCGGTAGAAGAGCGACATCTTCTGCGGCGTGTCGTAGCGCGTCGTCGGCAAAGAGACTCGCATCGTCAGCACGCGCTCGGGGCGCAGGCCCGGCTCGACGCTTTGCAGCCGCAGGAAGCTCTTGACGAGCAGGCCCGCCCCGACGAGCAGGACGAGCGCCGAGGCGACCTCCGCCACCGCGAGCCCGCTGCGCAGCCACGTCCCGCGCGCGCTCGAACCGGCGTTCCCGCTCTCCTTCAGGGTCTCCTGCACGTCGGCGCGCGAGACGTGGAAGGCCGGCGCGAGCCCCGCCACGACGCCCGACACGACCGAGAGCGCCGCCGTGAAGGCCAGCACCTTCCAGTCGAGCCCGACCTCGCCCGGCCGGGAGAGATAACCGGACGCGAGCGTCGAGAGCGCCTGCAAAGTCCAACGCGCCACGAGCAGTCCGGCCGCGCCGCCGAGGAGCGCGAGAACCACGCTCTCCGTCAAAAACTGTCTCATCAAACGCCAGCGCCCCGCGCCGAGCGCGGAGCGTATCGCCACCTCCTTGCGCCGCGCCGCCGCGCGCGCGAGCAGGAGGTTCGCCACGTTCGTGCACGCGATGAGGAGCACGAAGCCGACCGCGCCGAGCAGCATGAGCAGCGCCGGGCGGATGCCCTGCACGGCCTCCTCCTCGACCCGCACGAGCACGACGTTGCGCCCCTCCTGCGGCCCCGGGTACTGCTGTTCGAGGACGCGCCCGATGGTGCTCATCTGCTCCTGCGCCTGCTCGAAGCTGACCCCCGGCTTGAGCCGCCCGAGCACGAGGAAGGCGTGGCTCCCGCGGCTCCCCAACTGCCTGTCGCTGAAGACGAGCGGCACCCACAGCTCGACCGACGCCGCGGGGTACTGCACGGACGGCGGCATCACGCCGACGACCTGATACTTCTCGCCGCCGAGCAGTATGTCCTGACCCACGACGCCGGGGTCGGCGCCGTAGTTGCGCCGCCAAAGCCTGTCGCTCAGGATGACGACGCGGTCGCGGCCCGCCCGGTCTTCGCCTTCGAGGAAGGCGCGGCCCGCCTGCGGCGTCGCGCCGAGCACGTCGAAGAAGTTCGCCGTCACGGTCGCGCCGACGGCGCGCACCGGCTGCTGCTCCTCGCGCAGGTTGAAGTCGCCGTACTGGTACGCGGCCAGCCCCGTGAACGCGTCCGACTGCGCGCGCCAGTCCATGAAGTTCGGCACCGAGACCGAGCCCGTCCCGCCCTGCGGCAGGGACTCGTAGACGGAGACGAGCCTGCCGGCGTCCGGGTAAGGGAGCGCGCGCAGCAGCACCGCGTTGACGACCGAGAAGATGGCCGTGTTGCCGCCGATGCCTAACGCGAGCGTCAGCACGGCGACGGCCGTGAAGCCCGGCTTGCGCCGCAGCATGCGGAACGCGTACCGCAGGTCTTTGATTATCAGCTCAAGCATGTTGGCGCCTCCGCTTCCCCTCTCTGAACCGGCCCCCGCGCGCAAGAGCAGGTTGTCGATTGCCGAGCGCTCGGCGCGGCTCACCTCGCATTCGAGCAGCCGCCAGTCCTGGAACTGCGCGAGCGCGTCCGAGCGTGCCTCCTCCTCCGTGCGGCCGAGCGCGAGCGACTCCTCGTAGGCGGCTTCGAGGTGCTCGGCCAGCTCCTCGACGATCTCGGCCTCGCGCGGGCCGTCGAGTCCGAGCGGCGCGAGCCGCGCGCGGACGAGCCGCACCCACTGTGACTTCCCCTCGTCAGGCATCTTCCGGTTCGGGCGTGATGTGCGCCACGCGGTCGAGCGCGGCGAAGAACTCCTGCCAGGTGTTGCGCTGCGCGGCGAGGACTCTGCGCCCCTCGGCCGTCAGCCTGTAGTAACGGCGCCGGCGCTGGCCGGCCTTCTCGACCCACTGCCCCTTGATGATGCCGCGCCGCTCAAGGCGGTAGAGCAGAGGGTAGAGCGAGGCGACGTGGAACTGGAGCACGCCGTCCGAGCGCTCGCCGATGAGCTTGGCGATCTCGTAGCCGTGGCGCGGCCTGTCCTCCACGAGCGCCATGATGAGCATCTCGGTGCTCCCCTTCTTCAGCTCGCGTTGGAGAATACGTGTGACGTCCATATGTGGTTCCGCCATATATAGCGGCGACAGACGCCGCTGTCAACCTTCATCTTGACGGCCCCCGAAGGTGTGCCGGGGTCGGGCGGTCAGGAGCGGGCCGGAGTCCCAAACCTCATCACTTTCATCCAAATCATTGGACGCCCGCACGCCCTCGCGCCACCACTCTTGAGGTGTCAGGGCACGTCCGCGGGGCCGACGACGCGGATGTTTTCGACGCCCGCCTCGCGCAGCTCGCGCTCGACGGCGGAGCGGTCGCCGGCGATGACCCAGACGAGCCGCTCCGCGTCGAGCATCTCCTGCGCGGCCCGCCTCAAATCTTCCGGCGTCAACTTCCGCAGACTCGTGAGTGCCCCGGCGTAGTAGTCGGCCCGCCGGCCGCCGCGGCTTAGTTCAAGCAACTGCGCGTTCAACTGCGCGAGCGACGTGAGCGCGCCCGTGACGAGTCCGCCTTCGGCGCCGGACTTGACGCCGTCCATGAACTCCTTCGTCACGGTCTCGTCCCTGAGCCGCTTCAACTCCGCACGTATCTCCGCGACGGCCTCGGCGGTCTTATCGAGCTGGATCGGCATGAAGAGGGACATCAACGCGCCGCGCCTGCGCGCCTCCACGCCGAAGGGGTAGACGTCGTAAATCCACCCTTTACTGCCGCGCAGGTTGTCCGCGAGCCGCGTCCGCAGAGCCCTCGCCAACACTTCCGCGCGCAAAGGGTCGGCCGTCACGCCGGCCGGCAGCGGCAGCGCGAGCAGGAGGTAAGACTGCGTGGCGCCCGGATGATCGACGACGACGAACCCGCCGGGCCGCAGTTCCCTGGCCCGAAGACCGGCGGACGCCGCCGCTTCCTCGCGCGCCGCGCGGCCGGGGAATGTGCGCGCGAGGAGCGCCGCCGCGCGTTCCCGTTTGAAGTCGCCCGTGACGGTCAGCAACGCTTTCGACGGCCGGTAGCGTTCCGCTTGGAAGCGCCGCACAGACTCGGGCGTCAGACGCTCCAACCCCGCGCGCGTCCCCGAGCCGTCGAGCGCGCCCGGGTTGCACGCCGCACCCGCGTCGAGCGCGCAGGCGAGCGCACGCACGCGCAGGCGCAGCGGGTCTTTGAGGGCGGCTTCCAGCTCCTTCAAAGCCTCGGCCCTCGCCCCGCGGATGGCGGTGTCGTTTAAGTCCCGCGCCAGCGCCGCGCCGACGAGCCGCACGGCCTCTTCGACGCGGTCGCTCAGCACGGAGATTGAGAGGGCGGCGAAGTCCTCGTCCAGCCGCGTGTCGAGCTTCGCGCCGAGTGCTTCCAGCGCTTCCTTGAGCGTCGTCCCGTCGGGCGCCACCGCCTGCCGCGCGAGCGCGTTGAGCGTGACGCGCGCTCGGCCCGCGTCGGCCGCGCCGTCCGTCGCCGCCCCTGCTTCGAACGCTAACGTCAGTTGGGCGAGGGGCAGTTGCGCGCGCTCCGCGAGGAGGAGGCGCATCCCGTTCGGGAGCGTCGCGTCCTGGACTTCGGGGAAGGCCGCCGGCTTCGGGTCGGGGGCCTTCACGGCGGCGCCGCGGTCGGTGGCCTCGCCCGCCTTGCGGGACGGCCGCGGCAGAACGTGCAGGACGTAACCGGGCTCGGACAGCCAGCGCCGGCCCTCGCGCGCGACCGCCCCGGGCGTGGCCTCAGACGTGCGCGCCAGGCTCGTGCGGTAGTGCTCGGGGTCGCCGCGGTACAGCAGCCCGAGGCCCAACACGTCCGTGCGCCCGCCGCGCCACGCCGGCTGCTGGAGCATGCGCACGAACTCCGACTGCGACTGCGCCTTCGCCCTCGCCAGCTCTGAAGGCGTCGGCCCCTCGCGCAACAGCTTCTCAAGCTCGGCCCGCAGCAAGGTCTCAACAGCCTCACCCGCCGCCGCGTCTTCGAAGCTGCCCTTCAAGGTGAAGGCGCCCGCCAGCTCCCACAGCTCGACCTCAGCGCGTGCGGCGCTCGGCCCCGCGCCCGGCTCGTTCGCGCGGCGGCTCAAGCGCTGCGCGAGCACCGACGCCAGCAGGCCCAGGTAGTCGCCCGCGGCTGTGCCCCACGCCGGCACGGGCCAGCGCATGTAGACAGTCCCCTGCTTAACCTCCCGCTCGACCACCTCGCGGAGCGGGCGCGGCCGCGGCACCCACTCCGTCGCGCGCGCGGCCGTGTCGCCGGGGCGTATGGAGCCGAAGTGTCTGCGCACCATCGCCTCGGCCGCCGACGGGTCGAAGTTACCCGAGATGAGGACGAACGCGTTCGCGGCCCCCGCGAAGCGCCGGTGCCAGTCCTGCATCAGCTCGGGGGTGGCGGCGCGCACCTCCGCCTCCGAGCCGCTGCCCGCGTGACCGTACGGGTGCTCGGCGCCGAACGTCCCGCGTTGGAGGAGCGCGCGCACCTCGACGTCCCACTCCGTGTTCGCGGAGCGGCGCAGCTCGTTGACGACGATGTCCTGGTCGCGCTTGAGGCGTTCCGCGGTGAAGCCCTTCGGGTCTGACTCAAGGCGGTCGGCCTGTGCCCCGAGGAGGGCTTCCAGCCCTTCGGGCGTCACCTCGCCGTAGAAGCGCACGAAGTCCGGCTCGGTGCCCGCGTTGCCGTTGCGCGAGGTGCGCGTGTAGAGGGCGCGGTTCTCCGCGTTGCGAAAGAACCTGCCGGACGAAGGCAGGTGGTGCTCGAAGAGGTGCGCGACGCCGAACTGCCCCGGCGCCTCCTCGCGCGAGCCGCCCCTGACCCAGACCTCGACGCCGACGACGGGCAGCGACAAGTCGGGCTGCATGAGCAGCGTCAGCCCGTTCTCAAGCCGCACCACCCGCTGCGGCAGTCTTACCTCCCGCGCGGCCGTCCGCGCGGGCGCGGGCCTCTGCGCGGGGCGGGCCGACGTGGAGAGGAGGAGGAGCGCGGACAGGGTTGCGCTTAACGTCCGACCGAGATTCTTTCGCATATGCTTTAAAGGCGGCGGGAGTCTGGAAGAGCTTTTAGCACCGGGGCGCGCGTAATCTTAACGTAACGGCCGGGGCGGGACAGCATTTTGTGACGAGCCGTGCGCAGCGTGTGACGAACCGCGCGTGTACATACGTGGGCGGCGGGGCGGGCGCTCTCAATCGACAAACTTTCGGCCGGCCGCGCCCCTTCGCGCGTGCGGCCCGCGCTCGAATCCTTTAACTTATCCCTTCAATCCGCCACCTTAGTTTCGGAGGGGAATGATGTCTCAGCGGTGTGAACACCTCGCGCAGATCGAATCCGTCACGCCCGGCGCGGACGGCTGTGAAGACTGTTTGAAGACGGCCGACAGTTGGGTGCATCTGCGGCTGTGCGAGACGTGCGGCCACGTCGGCTGCTGCGACAGCTCGCCGAACAGGCACGCGACGAAACACTTCCGGGCCACGCGCCACCCCGTCATCAAGTCCTTCGAGCCGGGCGAGGAGTGGGGCTACTGCTACGTGGACGACCTGTTCGTGGAATCCCTCTGAACGCGCCGGGCCGCCCGTCATTCCGGGACGAGTGCGACGCGGAAGCCGGCGAGCGCCCACTCCTCTTCGCCCTCGACCGCGCGGACGTAGGAGAAGTCGCCCGGCCCGTTCGACCCGACCGCGTAGCATTTCGCGTTGCCCTGCTCGTCGCGGTAGAAGCCGAGTTCGAGCGTCTCGGTCTCAGACCACTCCGGGTGGAAAAGCGCGCCGACGAGGTTGAAGACCGCGGGCGGGCAGATGGTCGCGCGGTAGCCCGGCGGCAGGATGCTCCGCGCGCGCCAGTCGTCGTTGAGGACGCGGACGAATTCGCGGAGGCTGAGGTAGTTGTGCGCGAAGCGCGTGCCGTTGACCATTCCCGCGCGGCCGAGGTAGGCCGCGAGCGGGTCGGCCGCGGGGTCGTGCCCGTACGGCGTGCCGTAGAACTGCTTGTTGCCGGGCAGGTAGCGCGGCTTGCGCGTCGTCTCGACGCCGACGACTCGGCCCTGGTGGCGCGCGTGGCCGCGGAAGAGTTGCTCGCGGTAGCTCCCCCCTTGCTCGCGCGGCCGCGTGAACTCGCGCGACGCCGAAGGGTAGAGCCGCGCCGCGTACGCGTCGTCGAGCGGCAGCGCTTCGGCCGAGGGGATGACGTGCCACTCTATCTTGAAGTGGCACAACCCGCCCGCGGACTCGGGCGGCGGCTCGAACCCGCGCGCCTCGGGCGCGAGCAGCTCCGCGTCCGTCGCCAGCCCGAAGAAGTCTCGCAGCCTCGCCTCCCTCTCCGCCTTCCAAACGGCCATACGCCCTCCCCTTTTTCCGTGACAGCTCCGACACTGTAATACATCTCAATCACAAATATCTTGTGACGAAGGGCTCAGAGACGGGGAATAGATTAATCCGTTCACCCTCGAAGCTTTAACGTCCAAACAGCGGCGGCGGAAGGTGTAACCGGCCGGGGCAGGGCGCCGTCTTTCAGGAGAAGGCAAAAGAGACAAGTGTAAGTATGACCTTTCGGACATCAACCAACTCTCTCCGCGTCGTGGCCCTGCTCTGCATGACGGCCGCTTGCTTGCTCCTTTTCGGGGCTTGCGGCCGCTCCGAATCGTCGGCGGCCGCGGCCAGAGGGGGCAAGAAGGGCGAGGCGGGCAAGAGGGGCGAGACCGCGGAGGCCGCGCCCCCCGTGGCCGTCAACACGGCCCGCGCGGAGTCGCGCGAAGTCCCCTCCTACGTGCAGGCGACCGGGAGCCTCGTCGCAGAGGAGACCTCCGACGTGGCGTCGCAGGCTTCGGGCCAGGTCGTCTCGACGCCCGTCAACGTCGGCGCGTTCGTGCG
>DASVQJ010000272.1:0-6646 GCA_036389235.1 Pyrinomonadaceae bacterium
CGGCCTGGGGCACGCGTAAGGCGCGCCCAGGCCGCCCGCCCGTTTAAGCCACGCGGTCGCGGAAAAAATCTTGCGCCCCGCGGCAGAAGTGTTAAACTCTCCACTCGCCCGCCCGCGTCGGATGGCGGGCGAATGTTTCTCCCTACAACTGTCCCAGTTAGGTTTCACCCGTGGCGCTCGGCCGCGGCCCCCTCTTCTCTCTGCTGCCCCGCGTCGAGAAGTGAGAAAAGTGCGCGCCGTCCGCAGCGACCCTGCTTTCCCGAACGAGAGGGTCAGGAGATGGACACCCCCCAAATCATCGCCGGCCGGTTCCGCGTCGAGTGCGAGATCGGTCGCGGCGGCATGGGCACGGTCTACCGTGCCTCCCACCTGGGGCTCGAACGCCCCGTCGCCATCAAAATCCTAAAACAGGAGTTCGCCGCGCACCCCGAGATCGCCGACCGCTTCATGCGCGAGGCGCGGACGATGGCGCGGCTCAAGCACCCGCGCGGCGCGATGATCTTCGACGCCGGCCACCTCGCCGACGGGCGACCCTTCATCGTCATGGAGTACGTCGAGGGCTCGACGCTGGCCGAGACGCTCGCGCGCGAGGGTCAGTTCGAGCCCGAGCGGGCGGTGCGCGTCGTTTCGGAAATCTGCGACGTGCTGTCGGAGGCGCACGCGCTGGGCATCGTCCACCGCGACCTCAAGCCTTCGAACATCATCCTCAACGAGCGCGGCGTCTGCGTGCTGGATTTCGGCATCGCGAAGGTCTTGCAGGACTCGACCGACGTGACGCGCACGCACCCGACGACCGAGTCGGGACTGGTCATCGGCACGCCGCGCTACATGTCGCCCGAGCAGTGCCTCGGCCACCGCGTCGGGCCTGCGACCGACCTCTACAGCGTCGGCGTCCTGCTCTACGAGATGCTGGCGGGGCGGCCGCCCTTCGTCGACACACTCTCTTCGGTCGTGCTCGTCAAGCAGGCGACGGCGCAGCCGACGGCCCTGCTCTCGTTGCGTCCAGACCTCCCGCGCGCGCTCGCCCTCGCCGTCCACACACTGCTCGCCAAGAACCCCGCGCAGCGTCCCGCGACCGCGGCCGAGGCGTGCCGCATGGTCGAGCAATCGGTCGCGCGCGCGCGCCGCATCGACATCCCCCTGGGCGTCGAGGCCGAGCCGTTCGCCGGAACCATCGGCGCGCTCGACTCCGGCCGCTACACGTACACGCGCGTCGTGACGTTCTTCGCGCTCTTCGCGATGCTGGTCACCGTGGCGGTCGCCTGGACCGCGCGCGCCGCGCGGAGTGACGCGCTGGCGGAGGCCGCGCGCGACCCCGCGGCGGTCAAGGCGGCGCTCCTGCCGCGCGGGGGCCGCAAGCCGAGACGTGTCGAGCCGGCGCAACTCACGCGCGACGGCGCGTGGCGCGTGGCCGCGTCGGTCGCGCGTGGCCGCGTCTCGGACGTGAGGCTCGTCGGCGCGGGCGCGGGGCAGGTCGTGGCGGCCGTCGCCGCAGACCCTTCTGACGGGATGGCGACGCTCCTCGTCATCGAGCGCGCGGCCGGGCGCCCGGGCTACGCGTTGACGAAGAGCGTGCCGCTCGACGTCGAAGGCTTCCGCGGCGCGGGCTGGACGGCGGAGGTCGCCGACCTCGACGGCGACGGCTACGAAGAGATCGTCTGCGAGGGCGCGCGCCCGTCGGACGGCGCGCAGGAGGGGCGCCGCTACGTCGTCTACGCGCCGCGCGCGCGAGAGACCTACAGCCTCCACCTCGCCCCCGACACGACCGGCGCACACGCCCTGCGCGCCACCTGGTCGCCCAACACGCAGGGGCGCGAGGCGCAACTCTTCCGCCACGCGCTGCGCCAGCGCGCGCTCGTCAACTGAGAAAAGAAGATGTCAGATGCCGGATGCCGGATGTTAGTTAAGGCATGAAGCTTTAACTAACATCCGGCATCCGGCGTCTGACATCTTCTTTTCTACCGCCTGACGAACTCGCGGAAGATGTTGCCGATGGCGCCGGAGACGAAGGTCATGCCGAAGCGCTTGAGGGTTGCGTGGGCGCCGACGCGGTCGTGCCCGGGCGTGCTGCGCTCCCAGACGTTGGCGAGCGCGCTCGATGTGGCCGCGCCGGCGAAGCGCGAGTAGTTCGGCTCCAGGTTCCAGTCGTCGTCGCGCGTGACGAAGAGGCGGCTGACGGCGTGGCCCAGGCGGCTCCCGAACTTCTTACTCTTCGAGCGCTCGTAGCGCGGGTCCTGCTTGAAGAGCGCGGGGTAGAAGCCGTTGCCGAAGAGCCTGTAAGTGGTGCCGGTGGCGAAGACGCGCGCCGTGCGCGAGCCCCAGTCGGCCAGCTCGTCGCCCGTGTCCTTGTGCGGGAGCCTGTCCTCGCCCATCTGCGTGATGCCGGCGTTGAAGGCGGCGGTCGCGTAGGGCACGGGGCTGAGGAAGGCGCCGCGGAACGCGCGCCTGACCTTCTGCCCGCCCGTGAGCGGCGCGGGCCTGTTCTGACTCTGCGGGTCGGGCGTCGGCTGCTGCTGCGGCTGCGCCTCCTGCTGTCGCGTCGCCTGGGTCTGCGCGACCTCGAACGGCTCCGGCGCCGACTCCTGCGCGCGCACGAGCGCCGCGGCCGACAGAAGCAGCGCGGGCGCGAGCAGCGCCGGCCGTAGACGCGGACACAACTTGAACCTCACTCTTAAAGTCCTCCGGTTCCTTCTTCAAGCTTTGGGGTTAGGCCGCCGCCATTGTAACATCCGGGCGCGGAAATTCTTCCGCCGCCGTCCCTAAATTTCTTCGCCGTCCCGGGCCGTGCGGAGCCTGACAGGAGTCCCCGTCATGTACTTCAAGCAGTTCTACCTCGGCTGTCTGGCGCACGCCTCCTACCTCGTCGGCTCCGCGGGCGAGGCCGCGGTCGTAGACCCGCAGCGCGACGTGGAACAGTACGTCGCGGAGGCCGAAGCCCGCGGGCTCAAGATCAAGTACGTCGTCGAGACGCACCTGCACGCCGACTTCGTCAGCGGGCACCGCGAGCTGGCCGCGCGCACCGGCGCCGAGATCGTCATCGGCGCGCGCGCGGGCGCCACGTTCCCGCACCGCGCGGTCAAAGACGGCGACGAGCTGCGCGTCGGCAAAGTCATCATCCGGGTGCTGGAAACCCCCGGCCACACGCCCGAGAGCGTCTCGCTCGTCGTCACCGACACCGAAGTCTCCCCCGAACCGCAGAAGGTTCTGACGGGCGACACGCTCTTCGTCGGCGACGTGGGCCGGCCCGACCTCGCGGGCGCGCGCGGCTTCACGCCGCAGCAGATGGCCGGGATGATGTACGAGAGCCTGCACCAGAAGCTCCTCAAGCTCGACGACGGCGTCGAGGTCTGGCCCGCGCACGGGGCGGGCTCGATGTGCGGCCGCAACATCTCGAAGGAGACCTCCTCGACCATCGGCCAGCAGCGCCGCCTCAACTACGCGCTCGCGCCGATGCCGCGCGACGAGTTCGTCCGCCTCTTAACCACCGACCTGCCGGAGGCGCCCGCCTACTTCCCCGCCGACGCGCGCATCAACCGCGAGGGCGCGCCGCCGCTCGCGGAGGTGCACCGCCCGGCGGCGCTGCTTCCGCAGCAGGTCGTCGCCTACGCCAACCTCGGCTACGCCGTCCTCGACGTGCGCCCCGCCGCGGAGTTCGGCGCCGGCCACGTCCCCGGCGCGCTCAACATCGGCCTGGGCGGACAGTTCGCGAGCTGGGCCGGGGCTTTGATTGCTTTGGGCACGCCGCTCATCGTCGTCGCCTCGGAAGAGTCGGAGGTGGACGAGGCCGTGACGCGCCTGGCGCGCGTCGGCCACGACACGGTGCGCGGCTACCTGCGCGGGGGGATGGGGACGTGGCGCGACGCGGGCTTCGAGGTCTCTTCGGTCGAGCAGGTGTCGGTCGCGGACTTGCGGCGCATGCTCGAAGAAGAGGGTGAGCTTCAACTGCTCGACGTGCGCCGCGCGGCCGAGTTCAACGCCGGCCACGCCCCGCGCGCTTCGAACACGCCTTTAAGCCCGCGGCTGCGCGAGGAGGCCGCGCGGCTCGACACCGAGCGCCCGCTCGCGGTCATCTGCGCGGGCGGCTACCGTTCGAGCGCCGCGACCAGCCTGCTCCGCCCGCTCGGCTTCCGGCGCCTCTACAACGTCGAGGGCGGCACCGGCGCCTGGGTGGCCGCCGGCTACCGCGTCGAAAAACCCGCCGCCGCGATCTGAGTTCGCGAGAGGGAATTAACGGGGATGGACAGGATGGTCAGGATAAGGATTAGAGATTAGAAATTTCAAATTTGAAATCTCAAATGCTTTATCCTGCACATCCTGTCCATCCCTGTTAATTCATCCCCCGCCGCCCGCCGTCGTTCGCAAACTGCTAACCCGCCTTTCTCAACTAGCCTTTTGCAAGGCGGGTCAACGTCTCGTCTTAAAAATCAAAGCATAAAAGCTCTCCGTGCGTCCGGCATGGCGCTTGAAGAACTGACTCGGCGAAGGCGCGCGTTGGTCGCGCGGCGGGGAGGTTCGAGGCCATGTCTGAAGCGCGTGTGTCGAAGGGTCGTGTGGTGCTCGCGGGCGGGAGCGGGTTTCTGGGGCGGGCGCTGGCGGAGGCGTTCGAGCGCGCCGGGTACGAGCCGGTCGTGCTCACCCGCCGGGTGAAGAAGGCGCGTTCGCGCGTCCGCCAGGTCGTGTGGGACGGGCGGACGTTGGGCGAGTGGGCGCGCGAGCTTGAGGGCGCGGCGGCGGTCGTCAACCTCGCGGGGCGCAGCGTCGATTGCCGCCACACGCCGGAGCACAGGCGCGAGATCGTCTCGTCGCGCGTGGACTCCGTCGAGGCCGTCGGGCGCGCGTGTGCCGCGTGCGCGGAGCCGCCGAAAGTTTTAGTGCAGGCCGCCTCGCTCGCCGTCTACGGCGACGCGGGGCGCCGCGTCTGCGGCGAGGACGCGCCCGCGGGGCGCGGGTTCCCCGTCGAAGTCTGCCTGCGCTGGGAGCAGGCGTTCGACTCGCTTGAGCTGCCCGAGACGCGGAAGGTTCTGCTGCGCATCGGCTTCGTGCTCGGCCGCGACGGCGGCGCGCTTCCCAAACTCGCGCGCCTCGCGCGCCTCTACCTCGGCGGCACCGTCGGCCACGGCCGCCAGTACGTAAGCTGGCTTCACGTGCGCGACTTCTGCCGCCTCGTCCTCTGGTGCGTCGAGCGCGAAGGGGCCGCGGGCGTCTACAACGCGACGGGGCCGTGCCCGGTCACCAACGCCGAGTTCATGTGCGAGCTGCGCTGCGCGCTCAAGCGCCCCTGGAGCCCGCGCGTGCCCGCCCTGCTCGTCCGCCTCGGCGCGTTCTTCATGAGGACGGAGCCGGCCCTCGCGCTCGAAGGCCGCCGCTGCATCCCCGAGCGCCTCGTCGAAGAGCACTTCAAGTTCCTCTACACGAACCTTGAGAGCGCGCTCGCCGACCTGTTGACCGGGAGGAAGGGGCGGGAGGTCGAAGTCGATGGCGGGTGGCCGAAGGCGGAGGCCGAACGCCGCCCGGCAATCGCCCGCGCGCGGACGGCGCCGGCCGGCCGGTGACGGGTGAATTCGTTTGACGCCCCGCGCGCTGTCCGTTTAGCATCGAAGGCGTTCCCGAAAATTCGCCGCGCGCATGTGGGGTGCCCGCCATCGAGTGGTTTTACGCCGTCGTCAACAGCAAGTGGTTCGAGCTGTTCATGATCGTCTCCGTCGCCACGTTCCACGGCTACGGCGCCGCCTGGCTCGCCGTGCGGATGCTCTTCCGCCCGCACCGGCCCGTTAAGATTTTCGGCCTCACCGTCTGGCCGCAGGGCATGATCCCGCGCCACCGCGAGCGGCTCGCGCAGACCATCGGCCACGCCGTCGGCAACGAACTCGTCTCGCAGGAGACGGTCGTCCACGCGCTCTTCGAGACCGGCTTCTTCCGCCGCAAGGTCGAGTCCTTCGTCGGCTCCTACACCGAAGAGCTGCTCGACAAAAACTACGCGACCTTCCTCGACGCGCTCCCGCGCGCGGCGCGCGCGCCCGTGCTCGACGCGCTCGCGGCGCTGCAACTCCGCATCGCCGAGCACATCGCCGCGACCCTGCGCAGCGAGGAGACGGCCGAGGCCGTCGCGCGCTTCGTGGACCGGCGCGTGGACGAAATCCTCTCGCAGCGCCTGGGCGAGACGGTCGGCGCCGAGACGTTCGAGCAG
This sequence comes from Pyrinomonadaceae bacterium, assembly GCA_036389235.1. Lineage (GTDB taxonomy): Bacteria > Acidobacteriota > Blastocatellia > Pyrinomonadales > Pyrinomonadaceae > QHXN01. Next base: position 6,188 of record DASVQJ010000272.1, read on the forward strand.
GTGCTGGGCTTCGTCGAGAACCGCTTCCGCGGCATCGTCAACGAGCGCAACTTCGACTCGAAGGTCAGGGAGTTCGTCTCGGGGCGCGTGGACGAGCTCGCGCAAAGCCGCGCCACGCTCGCCGAGATGTTCACGCCCGACACCGTGGCCGTCATCAAGGAGCGCATCGACAGCCAGGTGCCCCCCATCGTCCAGCACCTCACCGAGATCGCAACGAACAAGGGCACGCGCAAGCAGATCGGCGCGCTCATCAAGCGCGAGGTCGACGACTACTACCAGCAGCTCAACTTCTTCAAGAAAATCTTCATCTCGCGCGAGCGCATCCACAGCGAGGTGGACGACCTCGTCAACAAGACCCTGCCGCGCCGCGTCGGCGAGTTCCTCGCGGGCGAGGCGTTCGAGCGCCAGGCCGAGGAGTTCATCAACTCCTCCATCGACGGCCTGCTCGCGCGCCCCGTC
>DASVQJ010000273.1:0-3401 GCA_036389235.1 Pyrinomonadaceae bacterium
AGCCGGTGGCGCGCTTCAGCCGCGAGCAGTTGAAGGCGTTGGCGAAGAGACGGAGTCGAGCAAAGAGCCAGCTCACGGCCCGAGTATGACCACTGACATTTTCGCTTGGGCGTTAACTGACATTTTCGCTTGGTCTAAACATAACATTTCGCGGCGATCTCTCAGACCTCGGCGGAAGCTGAGGAGGGCACAGGACTGCTTAGCCCAAGCGAATGACACCGCCTCGGCAAGGCGCTTGACCACGCCCGGCATGCACCCGTTGCATACGAAAGCGGTCGGCTGATTCCGGCGATCTCGTAAAGCGCTACGGCGGCGCCGCCTTCCGCGAAATCCTCCGCCGCCACCCGCACGCCCCCGAGGCCGCCGAGGCCCGCAAGCGTCCGGAACCTCCGCCCGACTGGCGTTGATCGTCCGTCATTCCGGTCAGAGTTTATAAAGCGGTCGTGTAGTTATGGGCCGGCGGAAGTGCGCAGAAGCCGCGAGGAAAACCGGGCGCGCTCGCGGGAGGTTGTACGTCTGCGCGCGCGCCGGAGGCGCGGGAGAATGGGTATTGCAAAAAGGCGCGGGCGCGGTTAGATTGTCGGCGGAGATTCAGTGCCGCGGGCGTGGGGGACTCTCCCAAGTAAGTAGGGTCGGGCGTGCCTCCCGTCTACATGAAACCTGGAGGAAGGAACAGTGCCGGTAGGAACGTGTCCTGACTGCGAAGCCGAAGTCCACGTTGACCTCGACGCCGACAAGGGCGACACGGTCACTTGCGACGAGTGCTCAACCGAGTTGGAGATCGTCGGACTCGACCCCGTCGAACTCGACATCGCCGAAGAAGACCTCGACGAAGACGACTACAAGGACGACGAGGACGAGGACGAATACTAGTGATGAGTGATGAGTGATGAGTGATAAGTGACAAGCGGAGGGCAAGGGCCTTGTATTTCTCCCGTCACTTATCACTCATCACTTATCACGACTCTGATAGGTCGTGCGGTTCTGGCGGACGGAGAGGCCGCGCGGGCCTTCCACGCGGATGGTGTGGAGGCGCCCGTCGCGCCTTTTTTCTTCGGGCGGGTAGAAGGCGAGCACGTAGGTCGAGGTCACCTCCTCGGCCAGCGCCTTGAAGAGCGGGTCGTAGTCCTTCGCCGTGGCGTAGAAGTTCGTCCCGCCGGTCTTCTCCACCAGCCCGGACACGTCGAGCGGCGTCGGGAGCGGCGCGCGCTCCGGCGCGTTCGACGCGAGCAGGCGCGTGTAGCTGGGGAGCGTCACCGTGTAGACGCTCACCTCGGCCTGGTTGGCGCGCTCGATGACGGTCGAGGGGTGGACGGTGTCGCCGACGGGGAAGCCGTCCGTGACGACCACGACGGCCCTCTTCAGGAGGCGCCGGTCGAGCGTGCGCGGCGCGCTGCGTTGCAGCAGGCGGACGGCGTCGTCCACGGCGTCGTAGGCGTGGGTCGAGAGGCCGTTCGTCTCGCGCGCGAGTTTGACGAGGGCGCGGTCGAGCTTGCGCGGGTCGGAGGTGAAGCCCTGCACGACGCGCGCGTTCATGCCGAAGCTCATCAGGGCGAACGAGGCCGGGCGGTTCGAGAGTTTTTCGGAGAAGGCCGTCATCGCCGTCCGCAGCCGCTCCATCTCCTCCGGCGTCATGCTGCCCGACACGTCCACCGCGAAGACCACGGCCACGGGGCGCTCCGAGCCGCCGCGCCGCTCGACGTTGAGGAAGGCGACGGGCCGCTGCTCCCCGTCCTCGTAGAGCTTGAAGTCCTCGGGGCGCAGCCCCTTCACCGCGCGCCCCTCCGCGTCCGTCACCGTCACGTCCACGAGCACGAGGTCGGTGTCGATCTTCAACACGTCCTCTTCGCCCAACTCGACGGGCTCGGGCGTGGGGCGCTGCTGTTGCTGCCGCTCCTGCGCGCGCGGCGCGGGGGCGTGTGCGGGAAGGAGGAGGCACGCGAGCGCGGCCGCGGCCGACGACGCGGCGCGCGCGGAGAGTTTGAGCTTGTGTCCTGACTTGAACGACATATAAAGCGGCGCCCGACGCGCGGCTGAGGAGTGGCCGGCGCGTGGATTATACGTCGCGGCGCGGAAGTGTGCCAGAGCTTAGCCTCGGCCCGCACGGGGGCGGGCAACAGCCCCCCACCCGGGACGCATCAACCAACCGGAAACCGCGTGTTATAATTCGCGCCGCCGCGGCCCCGCGCGCGGACGATTCGAGGGTGAATGTCTTGAAGATGCTCGGAAGAAGATGTCTGGCGGCCGCGTGCGCGGCGCTGCTGGCGCTGACGTCGGCCGCGCCGGCCGCGGCGCAGAATAAGTCGAAGAAGCAGGGGCCGGCGACGGGCGCCATCAGCGGGCGCGTGCGCGTCGCGCCGAATGCGACGCCCGGGGGCGTGGCCGTCACCGTCCGCCGCGGCGACGAGGAGGTCGCGCGGCGCGAGACCAACTCGAAAGGCGAGTTCGAATTCCAGGGGCTCGCGCCCGGCACGTACGGCCTGACGCTGCGCAAGGCGGGGCTGGAGGTCGGCCGGATGGAGGACGTGGAGGTGCGCGCGGGCAAGACCGTCTCGCTCAAGGACAGGCTCTACCTCGGCGTGGACGAGGGAGCCATCGCGCACATCCGCGGGAGCGTCTTCGACGCCGGCGGCCGGAGCGTCAACCAGGCGAAGGTCGAGTTGGCGCGGGTCGAGGCCGACGGCACGCTCAGGAAGCTGGACAGCCGCGTCTCGAACGGGACGGGCTCTTTCGCGTTCCGGCTTTCGCCCGAGCGCGCTCGCTACCGCCTGACGGCGAAGGCCGACGGGGCCGAGCCGGCCACCGAAGAGGTCAACATCGACGGCGCGGCCATCTACCGCGTCGCGCTCTCGCTACACCGGAAGAAGTAGGCACCGAGGTGAAGGACGCGCACCCGAACAGGGAGGAGGCGCGCGAGGAGTTTCTGACGGCGCGCCAGCTCGCGGAGGTCTTGCAGGTGAGCGAATCGACCGTGCGCCGCCTGGCGCGCGACGGCCGCATCCCGTGCGTGCGTCTCACCCCGCGCCTGCTGCGCTTCAACCTCAAGGCCGTCTGCCGCGCCCTCGACGGCTCCGAGACGCCCGCGCGTCAGAAGCGGCGACAGGCCGAGGAGGCCGCGCGCGACGACGGGCAGTTGTCGTTTCTTTGAGTAGACGGTAGCCAGTAGACAGTAGTCATACCGACTTGCCAGATGGATTAAGGTCAGGTAGAAAGCGGCAATGAGCCGACGCATCGAACTCCGGCCGCACCTCTCGACCCAAGAACTCTATGAGCGCTACCGCGCCTGCCGCCATCCCAACGAGAAGGCCCGCTGGCGCGCACTCTACCTCATCTCGCGCGGCACGCTCTCCTCGGAAGCCGCCCGCCGGGTGGGCCGCACCTCGGGCTGGGTCACGCAACTG
>DASVQJ010000274.1:0-2626 GCA_036389235.1 Pyrinomonadaceae bacterium
CCGCTCGTTCCCGCTGATGCTCGGCAAGCTCGTCGGCGTCTCGCTCGTGGCGCTGACGCAGTTCGCCATCTGGGGGCTGGCGCTCGCCGCCTTCTCGCTCTACGGCGCGGCGGCGCTCTCGGAGCGCGGGGCGTTGCCCGCGGGCTTCCGGTTGAACATCCCCGCGAGCGTCTACGCCTACCTCGTCCTCTTCTTCCTGCTCGGCTACTTCATCTACGCGACCGTCTACGCGCTGGTCGGCTCGATGGTGACGACCACGCAGGAGGGCGGGCAGTTGGCGATGCCGATCATCCTCGTCCTCGTCGTCGGCTTCTACATGGCGTTCCCCGTCATACGCAGCCCCGGCTCGCCCTTCGCCTTCTGGGTCTCGCTCGTGCCCTTCTTCGCGCCGATCACGATGCTGATACGCATCGTGACGCAGACGCCGCCCTTCTGGCAGATAGCGCTCTCGCTCGGGATAGGCTTTGCGACCGTCGCGCTGCTGCTCTGGCTCGCCTCGCGCGTCTACCGCGTCGGCATGCTGATGTACGGCAAGCGCGCCACCATCCCCGAGGTGCTCAAGTGGGTGCGGCAGCAGTGAACACCTTATGGCTATCGAGATAGAGAAGAAGTACAGGCTTGAGCCCGGGCGGGTCGGGCCTCTGCGCGGGAAGTTGCGGGAGGCCGGCGCGGAAGGCGAGGGGACGGCGGAGTTCGAGGAGAACGTCATCTACACGGGGCCGGGGCTCGACCCGGCGCGGCGCGTGCTGCGCCTGCGGCGCAAGGGCGGGCGCGCGGTCTTCACGTTCAAGGAGCGCGACCTGTCGGGCTCTCCCGTCAAGCGGCAGCGCGAGGAGGAGACGGAGGTGTCGGACGCCGACGCGCTGGCGTCGATACTTGAGGCGCTCGGCTACCGCCCGGTGCTCGTCTACGAGAAGCGGCGCGAGACGTGGCGCGTCGCGGGCGCGGAGGTCGTTCTGGACGAGCTGCCCTTCGGCCTCTTCGTCGAGATCGAGGGCGACGAGGAGCGCATCCTCGAAGTCGAAAAGCTTCTCGGGCTCGACGGCGCCGAAGCCGAGCACGCGTCCTACCCCGCGCTGACGCTGCGTCACGGCACGAAGAGGGGGGAGGCTGTCGAGGCGCGTTTCGACGAACCGGCGTCGGCGCGATGATTAGATATTTCTTCATGGCTTGAGCCCCGCCTGCTTCAAGATGTTATTCAGTGCCCGCCGCGACATCGTCGCCATCATCTTAACGAGGTCGCGTACCTTATAAGGCCGCGCGCCGGGAGCGCGGGCATCCTGCCCGCCGAAGCGTGCTGAAGCACGCTTAGCCGTGTACCGCTATCCCTCGACGTGGAGGTTTAAAGTCTCACGGCTTTCGCGCCTGCGGCGCTCATGGCGGGCAGGTTGCCCGCGCTCCCGGCGCGGCGCGTCCTTATCTCTTCCCGCAAGGTGGTATTACTATTGTGCCGGACGAAACGGACTTTCGTAATAAAACAACGGCCGCGCCCATGTATGGGCGCGGCCGTTGTCTGCCGACTGAGACGGCGGGCGGTTACATGCCCATGCCGCCGCCCATGCCGCCCGGCATGGCGGGGGCCTTGTCGTCCTCGGGCAGCTCGGAGATGAGCGCCTCGGTCGTCAGCATGAGGCCGGCGATGGACGAGGCGTTCTGGAGCGCCGAGCGCGTGACCTTCGCCGGGTCGATGACGCCCGCCTCGACGAGGTCTTCGAACGTCTCGGTCGCCGCGTTGTAGCCGTAGGACTCCTTCTTGGACTCGCGCACCTTCTCGACGATGACCGCGCCCTCCTTGCCGGCGTTCGAGACGATCTGGCGCAGCGGCTCTTCGAGCGCGCGGCGGACGATGGTCACGCCGATCTGCTCGTCCTGGTCGCCCTCGCCCTCCTCGTTGGCGCGGAACTTGTCGAGCGCCTTCGCGGCGCGCACCAGCGCCACGCCGCCGCCCGGGACGATGCCCTCCTCGACGGCCGCGCGCGTGGCGTGCATCGCGTCCTCGACGCGCGCCTTCTTCTCCTTCAGCTCGGTCTCGGTCGCCGCGCCGACGCGGATGACCGCGACGCCGCCGACCAGCTTCGCCAGGCGCTCCTGCAACTTCTCGCGGTCGTAGTCGGACGTGGTGTCCTCGACCTGCGCGCGGATGGTCTTGACGCGCGCCTGCACGTCGGCGTCCTTGCCGCCGCCGTCCACGATGGTCGTGTTGTCCTTGTCGATGGTGATCTTCTTGGCGCGGCCGAGGTCTTCGAGCTTGACGTTCTCAAGCTTGATGCCGAGGTCTTCCGAGATGACCTTGCCGCCCGTCAGGATGGCGATGTCTTCGAGCATCGCCTTGCGGCGGTCGCCGAAGCCGGGCGCCTTGACGGCCGCGACGTTCAGCGTGCCGCGCAGCTTGTTGACGACCAGCGTCGCCAGGGCTTCGCCCTCGACGTCCTCGGCGATGATGAGCAGCGGCTTGCCGAGCTTCGCGATCTGTTCGAGCAGCGGCAGCAGGTCCTTCATCGACGAAATCTTCTTCTCGTTGATGAGGATGAGCGGGTTGTCGAGGACGCACTCCATCCGCTCGGGGTCGGTGACGAAGTAGGGCGAGAGGTAGCCGCGGTCGAACTGCATGCCGTCGACCACGTCC
>DASVQJ010000275.1:0-11285 GCA_036389235.1 Pyrinomonadaceae bacterium
GCCCCCTCCGTGCCCTCTGTGCCTCTGTGGTTAACGAATCCGCCGCAACCTTCAAGACGCGCGGACAGCGATAACGCCCTAGAACGTCAGCCCGAACCCGTACGGGAAGAGCGGGTCGTATCTGCGGTCGCCGACGTTGATGGGAATCTGCGCGTTCGTGCGCGGCCAGGTGAAGGAGAGCTTGCCCGTCGGCCGGTAGTCGCCGAAGAGCACGTCGGCCACGCCCTGCCCCTCCGTCCCCGGCAGCCACGCCGCGACGAATGCGTCCGCCTTCGCCAGCGCCTCGTTGACGATCAGGGGCCGTCCCGAAATCAGCACCACAACGACGGGGATGCCCGCCCTCTTCATGTTGTCTATCGCCGCCGCGTCCTCCGCGTCGAGCGAGAGGTCTTCGCGGTCGCCGACGCCCTCGGCGTAGGGCGTCTCGCCGACGACGACTACGCCAACGTCCGCCCCGCGCGCGCCCGACCCGTCCTTTGAAAACGTCACGCGCGTCCGGCGCGAGACGGTGTTCTTCAAGGCTTGCAGAATCGTCGTGCCGCCCGTCGTGACGGCGCCGCTCTTGCCCTGCCAGTCGATAGTCCAGCCGCCGCACTGGTTGCCGATGTCGTCGGCGCACCGCCCTCCGACGTGTATGCGCGCGGCGTTGCGGCGCAGGGGCAGGGTGCGCCGCTCGTTCTTCAGGAGCACGAGCGACTGCCGGACGCACTCGCGCGCGACGGCCCGGTGCTCGGCCGAGCCGAAGGCGCCGTGCAGGCGTCGGTCGGCGAGCACGGAGCGCCCGCGCTCGGTCAGGCCCATCGCCACCTTGACGCGCAGGATGCGCAGCACCGCGTCGTCGACGCGCGACTGCGGCACGCGCCCCTCGCGCACGAGCTGGACGAGCAGCGTGTGGAACTCGCGGTACTTCGTCGGCACCATCACCATGTCCATCCCGGCGTTGATGGAGATTTCGATGGCCTGCTTGTAGTCCTTCGTGATCTGGTCGATGGCGTTGTAGTCGGAGATGAGGAAGCCGTCGAACTTCAACTCGCCCTTGAGCACGTCGGTCATCAGGTACTTGTGCCCCGAAATCTTCGTGCCGTTCCAACTGTTGTACGAGGGCATGATCGTGCCGACGCCCGCGCGCACGGTCGAGACGTAGCCCTGCATGTGTATCCGCCTAAGCTCCGCCTCGCTGACCCGCGTGTCGCCCTGGTCGAGGTAGTGCTTCTTCGTCTGGGGCTGCTCGAACGAGGCGGTGCCCATCGAGGTGCCGCCGTCGCCGACGTAGTGCTTGGCGCAGGCGAGGACGCTCAACGGGTCGCCGAGGTCTCTCCCCTGGAAGCCGCGGACGGCCGCCTCGCCGAGGTCGCGCGCGAGGTCGGGCGACTCGCCGAAGCCCTCGTAGGTGCGCCCCCAGCGCTCGTCGCGCGGGACGGTGACGCAGGGCGCGAACGTCCAGTTGATGCCGGTGGCGCGCACCTCCTCGGCCGTCACGCGCGCCGAGCGCTCGACGAGCGCGGCGTTGCGCGTGCACCCGAGCCCGACGTTGTGCGGGAAGACCGTCGCGCCGAGCACGTTGCTGTGGCCGTGCACGGCGTCGATGCCGTAGAGGATGGGGACGGCGAGCCGCGTCTTCAGGGAGAGCGTCTGCACGCGGTCGTAAAGGTCAGTCCAGGCTTGCAGGCTGTTGCCGGCCTTCGGGTCGGAGCTGCCGCCCGAGAGGAGCGACCCGAGGAAGTAGGTCTGCACGTCCGAAGGTTCTTTCAGGGCGTCCTGCTCGGCCTGCGTCATCTGCCCGACCTTCTCTTCCAGCGTCATCTGGTTGAGCAGCTCGCGCGCCTGCGCGTCGTAAGACGTGAGCGGGCGCGGGCCGCCGCGCCCCCCCTGCCCGCGCCCGCCGCCCCGGCCACGGCCGCGCCTTTGCGCCGCCTCGACCCACCCGGGCGCGACGAGCGCCGCCGCGCCTGCCGCCGCCGCCGACTTGATGAAGTCGCGCCGGTCGAACTTCTTAGACATAGTTGAGTGCTCCTTATTAGCGGTCAGTGCCGCCCGCGGCAGCGGGTGGGTGAATGTGACTCAGACGACCCTTAACGTTTAAGCCCGACCCGCCCGCTGCCGCGGGTGGTACTGCCTGGGTGACTACGGACGCCCTTCAAATGCTCAACTGCAAGCGCGTGACCGACGCGGGCGGGAAGCGGAAGAGGAGCGAGCCGCCGCGCGGGGCGACCTCCGCCTCGTCCCGCGGCTCGACGCCGCGCGGGTTCTCGAAGCTGTTCTGCGCGTGTATGTCCGGGGCCGTCAGAACCTTCGCGCGCGCCGCGCGCACGGCCGCGCCGCGCACGGAGACCTGCGCCTCGCGCGGCTCCGCGGCGTGCGGGTTGACGACCGTCAGGGTCACGGTTCTCCCTTCGAGCGACGCCGAGCCGTTCAACGCCCAGAACGTGGCCGCCTTCCCGGCGCGCGCGTGCGTGAACTCGGGCGCCTCGAAGAGCGTGCGCAGACTCACGGCGCCCTGGTGCGGCGCGTACATCTCGAAGACGTGGAAGTTGGGCGTGGCGACGAACTTGTCTTCGGCGGCGAGGAAGAGCGCGTGCAGGCAGTTGACGAGCTGCGCGACGTTCCCCATCAAGACCTTGTCCGGGTGCCGGTTGAAGGTGTCGAGCGTGATGCCGGCGACGAGCGCGTCGCGCAGCGTCTGCGCCTGGCTCAGTATGTAAGGCTTACCCAGCTCCGTCCCGGGCCTGTACCACGCGCCCCACTCGTCGACGATGAGCTTGACGCGGTGCCCGCGGTCGAACTCTCCCATCGCGGCCCAGTGCTCCCCTATGTGCCGCTCCATCTGGTCGGCCTGCCGCAGCATCTCGTACCACTCTTCCGTGTCGAACTTCAGGGCGTCGCCCTTCCCCTTGTCCCAGTCGTCGGTCGCGCCGCGGCTCACGTTCCAGGAGTAGTGGTGCAGGCCCCAGCCGTAGAAGTTGAAGTGTCGCTTCTCGGCCATCTTCGAGAAGAAGCCGCGCGTCCAGTTGAGGTCGCCGCTGCCCGGCCCCGCCGCGATGAAGAGCGGGTTGACGCCGTGGCCGGGCACGGAGGCCGTGAAGCGCCGGAACTCCATCGCGTACTCTTCGGGCGTGAAGTTGCCGCCGCAGCCCCACGACTCGTTGCCGACGCCCCAGAAGCGCACGCCGAAGGGCTCGCGGCTCGCGTCCTCGCCCGTCGCGCGCAGGTCTGCGAGCGTCGTGGCGCCCGCGGGCGCGTTGCAGTAATCGACCCACTCGTAGAAGGTCTGCGCCGGCAGGCCCCGCAGGTTCGCGGCCATGTAAGGCTTCGCGCCCGTCAGGCGGCAGAGGCGCATGAACTCGTTCGTGCCGAACTGGTTCGACTCCGTGCCGCCCCAGAAGTTCGGGCGCCGGGGCCTGCGCGCGCGCGGGCCGACGCCGTCGCGCCAGTCGTAGCTGTCGGCGAAGCAGCCGCCGGGGTAGCGTATGACGGAAGGCTTGACGCGCTTCAGGTGCTCGACGAGCGCGCGCCGGATGCCGCCGACGTTCGGCACCTTCGAGTTCTCGCCGACCCAGATGCCGTCGTAGACGACGCCGCCCAGGTGCTCCACGAAGTGCCCGTAGATGTCGGGCGAGATGGTGCCGAGCCTCTCGTCCATGAGAACCTCGATCTTCGCGCCCGGCCCCTGCCCGCCCCGCGCCGCGAGCAGAGCGGCCCCTCCCGCCAGCGCGCCGCCGACGAACTCTCTCCGACCGACGTTAGTCATTACGATTTCCCTTCGTCCGTCAACTTCCGGCACTCTGCTCTGAAAGCCCCGGAGGGGCGGCATGTTTATAGCCTCGACGTTTTAATTGACCCCGAGCCCCGTCAGGGGCGACATGTGTCATGCCGCTCCTCCGGGGCTTGTCAGTTTAAATAACGGCCTTGAGCTATAAACATCCCGCTCCTACGGAGCGGCGACGCACCTACCTCCAGACGAGTACGTCGGCGGGCTTAACTTGCCGCGCGCCGTAGAGAATCTCGGCCCCCGACGGCACGCTCATCTCGACGGGTTTCGAGGAGTAGTTGACCGCGACCCAGAAGCCGTCGCGCCAGTCCACGTAGACGCCGGGCGGGTAGTCGGCCGTCGGGATGCCCGCGCGTTTGTAGACCTCGCGCATCGCCTCCTTCTCCAGACGCCCGTCCTTCGTGTGGACGCCGACGTAGGTGACGCTCCCCTTGCCCAGACGCCTGTAGGTGACGGCCGCCTGGCCCGCGTAGAACTGGTTCGAGTAGCGCGCAAGGGTCTCCGTCCCCGCCGCGGGCTTGAGCACGTCGCCCCAGACGTTCCAGGGGTAGGTCGTGCCGTTCATCGAGACTTCGCCGTTGCCGTTATCCGTCAGCAGGTCGAAGAAGGAGACCTCGGCGCCGATGAGCGGTCGGACGGGGGCGGCCCACGCCGCCTCCCAGAGCCAGCCGTTGCGACGCTTCTGCCCCGTGCGCGCCGTCAGGACGAGGTGGCCGCCCGCCTCCGCGTAGCGCGTCCACTTGCGCACGAGTTCTTCGTCCAGGAGTTGGTAGGCCGGCGCGACGAGGACTCTGTACGGGCCGAAGTCGGCCGCCTCGTCGATCACTTCGAGCGGCGCGCCCGCGGACTTGGCCGCTTCGAGGTAGCGGAACGCGTGGCCCCAGGTGTCCCAGAGCGCCGTCTGCCTCTGGTAGTCGATGTTCCAGAGGTTCTCGTGGTTCCAGAGTATCGCCGTCCGCCGCGCCGCGTAGTCGGCCGGAGGCTTCGCGTTCGGGTCGTACTTCGCCCGCAGCTCGCGCATCTCGCGCGCCACCTGCGAGTACTGTTGCCCGCCGGGCGAGGGCGTCACGCCGTCGGTGTTGACGATGCCGTAGTGGTACAGCTCGCTGCCGTAGAGCGGCTGGCGGTAGCGGTAGTTGCACGCGAACGAGAGGCCGCCCGCGAAGGCGTGCCACAGCCACATGCGTATCACGCCCGGCATCGGCTGCGGGTTGATGCGCGCCCAGTTGACCTGACCGGGCTGCAACTCCATCACGCCCGTCACGCCCTTGATGGGCCTGTAGAACGCGTTCGCCCACGCGATGCCGTGCTGCCAGCCGAGGCGGAAGCCGTCCTCGCCGACGCCCTGCCCGCCGCCGACCGGGTACATCGTGTAGGAGATGAAATCCAGCCCGTCCGAGCGGCGCGGGTCTGAGCTGCCGATGGTCGAGATGTAGTTGGTCGTGATGAACTGCGCGGGCGAGGTGTTGCGGCGCAGCACGGACGCCTGCCAGTTGAGGAACTTCGCCGTCTGGTCGGCGGTGAAGCGGCGGAAGTCGAGCATCGCGTGCGGGCTCACGCCGTAGAGGAACGAGGGGTTCGGCGGCCTGACCTGGTTGAAGTCGTTGTACTTCAGACTCCAGAAGGCCGCGCCCCACTCCTGATTCAGCACGTCCACGGTCTTGTACTTCGCGCGCAGCCATTCGCGGAAGGCCCCTTGCGCCGAGGGGCCGTAGTCGGGCGGCGAGTTCGGCTCGTTGTCGAGCTGCCAGCCCCAGACCGCCGGGTTCTTGCCGTAGCGGCGGCCCAGCTCGTTAACGACCCTTTCGGTCAGGCGCAGGTAGTCCGCGTCGGCGAGCGCGTTGTTGCCGCGCGAGCCGTGCTCGCGCCGCCGGCCGTCCTCGCCGACGAGGAAGGAGTTCGGGTACTTCTCCGCGAGCCACGCGGGCGGCGTCGGCGTCGGCGTGCAGAGGATGACTTTAAGGTTGTGCCTCGCGGCGAGCGCCACGGCGCGGTCGAGCCAGGCGAAGTCGAAGCGGCCCTCCTCCGGCTCCATGAAGGCCCACGCGAACTCGCCCATGTGGACGAACTCGAACCCGAGCCGCGACATGTTGGCGAAGTCCCTGTCCCACTGCGACTCCGGCCAGTGCTCCGGGTAGTAGTAGACGCCGACCCGCATCAGGTCTTTGACGGGGAAGAACCGCGACGCGGGCGGCTGCGGCCGGGCGGGCGCGGCCGCGGCGAGCGTGACGAGAAGGACGAGGGATAGGCGGAGGAGTCTTTTCATAAAGGACTTACTGCCTTGTTACTTGCCCGCGGCGTCGGTTGGGTTAACCACAGAGGCACAGAGGACTCAGAGGCCGCGCAGAGACATCCCTCCGTGCCCCCTCAGTACCCTCTGTGTCTCTGTGGTTAAACGCCCTTCACGTCACTACCAAGCGACAAAGGAGGTAGACTTTACCGCGACGGGAAGCGCGTCACCTGCCACCTGACCTGACCGCGGAGCGGGTCGCTTTGCAACGTGTAACCCGCGGCCGAGCCCGTCAGGCTGAGCGACTGAACGTTGCCGGTCGGCGTGGCGAAGCGCCCCGAGGCCGCCGCGTTGTCGGTGCTGAAGACGCGCAGCTCGACGTTCTTCCAGTCGATGTCGTCCGTGCTCTGCGCGACCTTCACGTGCGGGACGGCCGCGTGGTTCCTGACGAGCAGCACGACGGGAATCTCGCCCGCCTCGATGCGGTGCCAGCGCTCGCCCGCGTACGTCTTGCCCGTCTGGTAGTCGATCCAGTCGCCCGGCGGCAGGTAGACCCTGCGCGCGCCCGCGCTCTCCATCAGCGGCGCGACCAGAAGGTCTGAGCCGAACATGTACTCGTCGTCAATCGTCCAGGAAGTCGGGTCTTGCGGGTACTCGAAGAAGAGCGCGCGCAGCACGGGGAAGCCGCGCGCCGAGGAGTCCTTCGACTGCGCGAGGATGTACGGCATCAGCGCGTACTTCAGCCCGAGCGCGCGGCGGAAGTCTTCCGTCAAAGCCTCGTCGTACTCCCACGGCTCGCGCGGCGGCGCGCCGTGCGCGCGCGTGTGCGAGGTGAGCACGCCCCACGCCAGCCAGCGCCGGTAGAGGTCGCGCGGCGCGCGGTTGACGAAGCCGCCCACGTCGTGGCTCCAATAAGTAAAACCCGAGAGGCCGAACGAGAGCCCGCCGCGCAGCTCGGCCGCCATCGCCGAGTCCGTGTTCTCGGCATCGCCGCCCCAGTGGAGGGGGTAGCGCTGGCTGCCCGCCCAGGCGCTCCGCGCCCAGATGATGTTCTCGCCCGTCGTCTCGCGCGTGATGTCGCCGACGGCCTTGTTGTAGCGCAGGGGGTAGAGGTTGTGCTCGTACCACCCCGAGCGCCCCGACGCGTACTGGCCGTTCACAGGCGCGCCCTCGCCGAAGTCTACCTTGATGGCGCCGACGCCCATCTTCAAAAGCGCCGCGAGCTTCGACTGATACCACCTCACGCCTTCGGCGTTCGACATGTCGAGCACGGCGTCCTCGAACGGCAGCGTGCCCGACTGGTTCCTGACCGCGTAACCCTTCGAGACTATCTCCGGGTACAGCTCGTTCTTCGGCGTGAAGTATGTGTACTGCCAGAGGCTCACGCGGAAGCCCTGCCGCTTCAAGTCGGCGATCATCTTCGCGGGGTCTTTGAAGCGGGTCTTCGAGAACTGGTAGTTGCTGCGCCAGTCGGTCTCGAACCAGCCCGTGTCGAGGTGTATCACGTCGGCGGGCACGCGGTGCTGCCGCAGCTTCGCGGCCACGTCGCGCACCTCCTCCTCGGACTTGTAGGTGATGCGGCTCATCCAGAAGCCGAACGACCAGAGCGGCGGGACGGGGCTGCGGCCCGTCAGGGCCGTGTACTCGGAGAGGATGTCCTTCGGCTCGCCGAGGAAGACGAAGATGTCGAGGTTCTCGTCGCCGGTGTAGATGGCGTTGTGGCTGTCGAAGGTCTTGCCGAAGTCGAAGGTGACGGGCGCGCTCGTGTGCACGAACATGCCGTAGCCGTTGTTCGAGAGGAAGAACGGGATCGGCTTGTACATCAGCTCGTTCTGCACGCCCATCGCGTCGCGCGTCCAGGCGTTGACCCTCTGCCCGCGCTTGTCGAGCCGCGTGAAGGACTCGCCGCACCCGAAAATCTTCTCGCCGTGCTGAAGCTCGAACGTGGCGGCCGTCATCCGCGCGAGGTCCGACGCGCGCCGCACGAACGAGAACGGTATCGGCGTGAAGTAGGTCGCGGGGTCGCCCGCGTTCTGCGTGCGCGTCAGGAGCCGCCCGGCCGCGTCGTAGAACTCGACGTGCCACGGGCTCTTCAAAAGCCTCACGCGCCCGTGCGCGCTCGTCCAGGTGACGGCGTCGGCCGTCTGCTCGACGCGCCAGGACTTGTCGGCCGGAACCGGCCCGGCGAGCATGAGCGAGTCCGCGTCGCGCGGCAGCTCCGAGCGCGTCGAGAGGCGCAGGCGGACGGTGCGCGGGCTGACGAAGGTGATGGAGAAGGGCAGGACGGGGTCCTGGTCGTACTCCGTGCCGGGGAACTCCGTGCCGCGGCCCTTGCCGAGCGTCACGTCGATCTTGTTGAAGGAGAGCGTGGTCGAGCGCAGGTATCTGTCCCACTGGAGCGCGCCGCGCCCGCTGCCTACGTCGAAGGCCGCGACCTTCGAGCCGACGAAGTAGACCTGCTCCATCCGCTGGAACTCCTGCCCCACGTCCACGGGGTCGTTGAGCACCTGCGCCGCCGCCGCGCGCGCGAGCAGCAGGCAGGCCGCCGCCAGGAGAATCAGTCCGCCCCGGCGCGCGCGGCGCGTCCGTTCAAGCGTGAGCAATGCGAGTCCCTCCAGTCCGCCTGTCGCCTCCGCGGCACGCGACGGCCGCGCCGGTTCGGCGGCGCTCGACAACCCGACCTTCGTGTTGATAATTTCAGTTTTGTTGTAAGACCGGACAAAAGGTTTCTATTACTCGTCTCGCTCCCTTGTCAAGATAATTTTCGACGCCGGGGACAGGGGTCAGAACCACACGCGGTAGCGGGCGGGCCTTTGCTAACCGTTAGCGCCGTATCGCATAGACCCACCCGCTACCGCGGGCGGTACTGACCTGACTCGCCGCGAAGGTACGCACGATGAACCGACGCCTCTTCGTCAAACGCCTGGCGCCGGCCGCCGCCGGGCTGGGTCTTTACAGCGGGAGCGCCCGCGCCGCCGACAAAAGAAGACTGTCGAGAATCGGGATGCAGCTCTACACCGTGCGGCGCGAGTTGGAGAAGGACTTCGAGGGGACGCTCCGGAAGGTCGCCGCGCTCGGGTACAGGGAGGTCGAGTTCGCGGGCTACTTCGGGCACAGGCCCGCGGAGTTGAAGACGCTCCTGAAGCGCCTGAAGCTCGACGCGCCGGCCGCGCACGTTCCGCTCTCGGGGCTGCGCGGCGACCTGCGCCCTCTGCTCGACGCGGCGCACGTCGTCGGCCACAAGTACCTGCTCGTCGCCTGGCTCCCGCCCGAGGAGCGCGCGTCGCTCGACGACTACCGGCGCCTCGCAGACCTCTTCAACGAAGCCGGCGCGCGGATGCTCCGCGAGGGCGTACAGTTCGCCTACCACAACCACGACTTCGAGTTCGCGCCGTCCGAGGGGAAAGTTCCTTACGACCTCCTGCTCGAACGCACGGACGCGCGGGCCGTCAAGCTTGAGATGGACTTGTACTGGACGGTGAAGGGCGGCGCGAATCCCGTCGAGTATTTCGAGCGACACCCCGGCCGCTTCCACCTCCTGCACGTCAAGGACATGGACTCGACGCCGCGCCGCTTCTTCGCGGACGTCGGCAGGGGCGTCATCGACTTCAAGTCCGTCTTCGCCCGCTCCGGCAGGGCGGGCGTCCGCCACTACTTCGTCGAGAACGACGAGCCGGCCGGCTCGCCCTTCGAAAGCCTCCGCGTCAGCCTCGACTACCTGCGCCGGCTCCAATTCTGAAACGCCACGCGAGACAGACTCCCCCCCGCGCCGCCCGCGGGACAGTGAGAGCGCCGTCAAAGGATGCGCCGCGGGCGAGAGGGATTAGAGTAATGCCCACGGGGATTGAAGCAATCCCCGTGGGCATTACTCTATAGCGGCGTTCACACGGACGCGACGGCCGCGCCGGGAGCGCGGGCATCCTGCCCGCCGAAGCGTGCGAGAAGCACGCTTCACCGTGCAGCGCTATCCCTCGACGTGGAGATTTAAAGTCTGACGGCTTTCGCGCTTCAGCGCTCATGGCGGGCCGGCTGCCCGCGCTCCCGGCGTGAGGTCGCACCCGCACGAACGCCGCTGTAATCCCTGTGGGAATTGCTTTGATTTTCGAAGGGATTACTTCAATTCTTTAGGGAACCCGCTTTAGTTCGGCGTTTCAAACTCCCCGCTGCCGCGGGCGGTTCTGACCCGGTCGTGTTCGGCGCGTCGGCGCCATGTATAATGCCCGCGCTCTTCGTCTAACTTGAACAACGAGCCGACGCCCCGCCGGTCGCAATGGAGTCATGCGCGTGTCGAAACTTCCCCGTCGAAGATTCTCTTTCTTCCCCCTCCTGCTCGCCTTCCTGCTGTGCGCGCCCGCGCAGGCCCGGACGAACCCGAAGAAGTCCGGCGGCGACGTCTACTCGGACAAGTCCGTCCGCGCCGTCATGCAGAAGGTCTTCGAGTGGCAGGTGGCGCACCCCGTCGAGATCGACGCGCTCAACAACAACCTCTGGGCGCGCGCGGCCTTCTACGCGGGCGTGATGTCCGCGGGCAGGGCCACGGGCGACCGCAGGTACTCGGAGCAGGCCACGCGCTGGGCCGAGTCCCGCGGCTGGAGGCTCGGCGAACGCCCGCGCCACGCCGACGACCACGCGCCCGGTCAGGCGTTCCTCGAACTCTACATGCTGAAGAGAGACCCGCGGATGATCGAGCACACGCGCTCCGTCATCGACACGATGGTCGCCACGCCCCGGCTGGGGCGCGAGGACTGGTGGTGGTGCGACGCGCTCTTCATGGCGCCGCCCGTCCTGACGAGGCTCCACGCCGTCACGGGCGAGAGGAAGTACCTCGACTTCCTCGACGCGATGTGGTGGGACACGACCGACTTCCTCTTCGACAAAGAGGAGGGGCTCTACTACCGCGACAAGAACTACATCGGCAGGCCGAACGCCAACGGCAAAAAGGTCTTCTGGGCGCGCGGCAACGGCTGGGTCATGGGCGGAACCGTCCGCGTGCTCCAACACCTGCCGAAGAGCCACCCGACGCGCGCGCGTTACGTCAAGCTGTTGCAGACGATGGCGGCCTCGGTGGCGCGCGTGCAGGGCGCGGACGGGCGCTGGCGCCCTTCCCTGCTCGACCCCTCGGAGGCGCCCATGCCCGAGACTTCCAGCACCGGCTTCTTCTGCTACGCCCTCGCGTGGGGCGTCAATAACGGCCACCTCGAACGCAAGACCTACCTGCCCGTCTTGAAGAGGGCGTGGCAAGGTTTGGTCGATTCAGTCCGCGAGGACGGCAAGCTCGGCTGGGTG
>DASVQJ010000276.1:0-14004 GCA_036389235.1 Pyrinomonadaceae bacterium
CGCGCTCATGATGAGCGCGCCCGCCGCCTTTCCACGTGCGGTCAAAAATTCTACGAGAGGGAGGGGAGCTGGATGACTTGTGCGGGCGCCGACTGCTCGCCTGCTTCGGCGCGCTGACGCCGGTAGCGGTGGCGCGCGACCGTGACGGCGCGGTGCAGTTCGTCGAGCTGCTCGCCGCCGACGCGGATGGTCTTCTGGCAACACCAGCCGAGACCCTCAGTCCACGTCAAGTACCTCAGCGCGACGCACTCGCCGCCGCCCTCCGACTGCTCGAACGTGACCTCGACCTTCTGTTGTGTGCCCGCGGCCTCGAGGGGACGACCCGCCGCCGTGCTGCTGCCCGAATGCATACTAGGGAACAACTCCTTGAGGAACATTCTTCGCGCTCTCCAATCTCTCCAGGTTGAAATTGGATTTCAATTTCTATTATGTGCAAGCGCACTCTCCCTGTCAAGAATGACTCGGGAGAATTTCTCGGCCCCTCCCGCCTTGCGGGAATTCGCGCGGCCGTTGCGGAAAATAACTCAATCAGACCGGGTCGCAGGCCGCCGCGCCCGGCGTTTCTTTCATCTGCTTCTTTCATCGGCAAGCGCCGGGCCAGGTTGGTTATGACGGCCGTTGACAGGCGGACACTGGAAACGCGTATTGCGTCGGGGGAAAGGGATAATTTGGGCGGGAAAAATTTTTTAAGGGTTGGCGGAGTCCTTTTCCAGTGCCGCGAGCCGTGCTTCGAGCGTGCGGAGCGTGCGCTGCATGTCCCCGAGGCGGCGGAAGGCGGCGGTCGAGCGCAGCCAGTCGCGGTTGTCGAAGGCGGGGATGCCCGAGATGACGCGGCCGGCGGGGACGTTGTGGCTCGTGGCGCTCTTGGCCGTCAGCACCACGTCGTCGCCGATTTCGAGGTGTCCGGCGACGCCGGCCTGCCCGGCGAGGATGACGCGGCGGCCGATGCGCGAGCTGCCGGCGAGCCCGACCTGCGCGCAGAGCAGCGAGTCCTCTCCGACCGCGCAGGAGTGTCCGATCTGGACGAGGTTGTCGATCTTCGCGCCGCGCGCGATGCGCGTCTCGCCGACCGAGGCGCAGTCGATGGTCGTGCCCGCCCCTATCTCGACATCGTCTTCAACGACGACGTGGCCCGTCTGGGGAATCTTCAGCCAGCGCCCCTCCTCGTCCTTCGCGTAGCCGAACCCGTCGGAGCCGACGACGGCGTTGTTGTGTATGGTCACGCGCGCGCCGATGACGGTGCCCTCGCGCAGGGCCACGCCCGAATGTATGACAGAGCCTTCGCCGATCACGACGCCGTCGTAGACGGTCACGTTGGGGAAGATGCGGACGCCGTCGCCGACCGACACGCCGCGCCCCAGCACAGAGCACGCCCCCACGGCCACGCCCGCGCCGAGCCGCGCCGAAGGGTCTACGACGGCCGAAGGGTGGATGACGGGCTCGAACTCGGGCTCGGGGTTGAAGAGGCGGAGGGCGCGCGTGTAAGCGAGGTATGGGTCGCGCGCGTGGAGGACGGCGATGTCTTCGCGCACTGATTCCGACCCTTCGGCGAGGTAGACGGCGGAGGCGCGCGTCGTCTGCACGCGCGGCGTGTAGCGCGGGTTGGCGAGGAACGTGACGTGGCCCGGCCCCGCGTCGTCCAGCCCCGCGGCGCCGTCGATGTCGATGTCGCTAAACTTCTCTTCGAAGCGCGCGCCCGTCAGGCGCGCAAGCTCGCTCAGCTTCATGCGCAGAGTTATCGCACAAACGGGACCGCTAGCGGTAGCGGGCGGGTGCGGGTTACATGAGGTTGACGGGGTCGATCTCGACGTTGACGGAGCCGAGGTCGCAGCCGGGTCGGGCGGAGGCTTCGCCGAGGGCCAGCTCGATGAGCGTGCGGAGGCGCGGGCGGCTGCGCGACTTGAGGAGGAGCTGGACGCGGTGCTCGCCGCGCAGGCGCGCGAGCGGGGCGGGGGCGGGGCCGAGGACGCGGCAGCCGCGCTCGGCGTTCGCGCGGTCGAGCGCCTCACGTATGACGGCGGCCGTCGCCTGCACGCGCGCGAGGTCTTCGCCGTGGACTAACAATGAAGCGAGCGCGACGAAGGGCGGGTAACTCAGGTTCCGGCGGTAGTTGATCTCCTCCTCGAAGAAGCCTTCGTAGTCCTGCGCGCAGGCGTGGCGCAGGGCGTAGTGATGCGGGTGGAAGGTCTGTATGAGCACGCGGCCCGGGAGTTGGCCGCGGCCGGCGCGCCCCGCGACCTGCGTGATGAGCTGGAAGGTTCGTTCGGCCGAGCGGAAGTCGGGCATGGCGAGGCCGGCGTCCACGGAGACGACGCCGACCAGCGTCACGTTGGGGAAGTCGTGACCCTTGGCGATCATCTGCGTCCCGACGAGCATGTCCAGCTCGCCCGCGCCGAAGCGCAGGATGGCCTGCTCGTAGGTCGTCCGCCGCGCCGTCGTGTCGCGGTCGAGCCGCGCGATGCGGAGGGAGGGGAAGCGCTTTTGCAGAATCTCCTCGATCTGCTCGGTGCCCTCGCCGATGAAGTACATGAAGGGGCCGTCGCACGCGGGGCAGGCGTCGGGCGTGCGCTGGCGCAGGTTGCAGTAGTGGCACACAAGGCTGCGCTCGCTGCGGTGGAAGGTGAGCGTCACGTCGCAGTTGGGGCAGTTGATGCGCTCGCCGCACGAGCGGCAGAGCACGAAGCTCGAATAGCCGCGGCGGTTGAGCAGCACGATGGACTGCTCGCCGCGCGCGTGCGTCTCCTCGACGGCTTCGAGCAGCTCGGGCGAGAAGACCTCGGGCTTGCCCTTCGACTTGAAGGCCACGCGCATGTCCACGATCTCGGCGCGCGCCATGGCGCGGCCGGCGATGCGGCTGGACAACTGCAAGTAGTGATACTTGCCCTGCCGCGCGTTCTGGAAGGTCTCCAGCGAGGGCGTGGCCGAGCCGAGGACGACGACGGCGCGCTCGCGGTGCGCGCGCATGACGGCCGTGTCGCGGCCGTTGTAGTAGGGCGACTCCTGCTGCCGGTAGGAAGCCTCGTGCTCCTCGTCCACGACGATGACGCCCAGGTCGCGGACGGGCGCGAAGACGGCCGAGCGCGTGCCGATGACGACGCGCGCCTCGCCGCGCTTGAGGCGCCCCCACTCGTCGAAGCGTTCGCCCGCGGTGAGCGACGAGTGGAAGATGGCGACGGCGTCGCCGAAGTGCGCGCGCAGGCGGCGCGAGAAGACGGGCGTGAGCGCGATCTCCGGGACGAGCATCATCGCCGCGCGCCCGCGCCGCAGCGCCTCGCGCATGGCGCGGATGTAGATTTCGGTCTTGCCGCTGCCCGTGACGCCGTGGAGGAGGAAGGCCGCGAACTCGTCACGCTGCTGCGCCTCGTTGACGGCGCGGAGCGCATGCTCCTGCTCGTCGGTCAGCCGCAGGTCGTCCCGTTCGGGCAGCCGCGCGCCGGCCAAAGGGTCGCGCCTCACCTCGCGGACGAAGACTTCGAGCAGCCCGCGCCGCTCCAGAGTCTGTATCGTCGAGGCGCCGGCCGCCGCGGCTTCGAGCAGCTCGGCGAAGAGCATCTCGCCGCCCTCCGCGATGAGGGTCTCGACGACCTTCTGCTGCGCGGCCGTCAAGGCGCGCGCGCCGCCCCCTTCGGGAGTGCCGTTTTCGGGGGGCGGCAAAAGCCTCACGGCCTTCCGCCTCTTGGCGCGCGTCTGGGCGCCGCGCTGCCTGTGCGCGACCGTGACCCAGCCCGAGCGCGACAGCTCGCGCGCGGCCTTCGCGGCGCGCGCCTGCCCCAGCTCGCGCGCGGCCTCGCGCAGCGTCGTCGAGCCGTCGGCCGCGACGGCCAACTGCAACAGGCGCCCCTTCGCGGTCGCGGCCTTGCGCTCGGGGAGCCGCGCCAGCTCGTCGCGCCCCTCGGGCGTGACGGTGACGACCTGATCGACGCCCGCGTTCAGCCCCGCCGGCAGCGCGGCCTTCAACACCTCGCCCCACGGCGCGGCGTAGTAGTCGCTGATCCAGCGCGTGATCTCAAGCACCTCGGGCGTCAGCAGGGGCTCGGCGTCGAGCAGCTCCTCCGCCTCCTTAATCTCCGACTCGTCGAGGCCGAGCGCAGGGTCTAACTGTTCGTGGAGCGCGACGACGTAGCCGGTCGTCAGCGTCCGCCCGAAGGGGACGAGCAGGCGCGCGCCGACGCGCGTGTCCTCGCGCAGCGCGAGCGGCAGGCCGTAGGTGAAAGTCTGCGCGAGCCGCAGGGGGAGTGCGACCTCGGCGTAGAGCGGGGCGGTTGCGGCGGCCTCTTTGTGTCTTCGTTCGTTCGTGGGCATCGGCGGGGAAGCTGTGCGGCGCGGCACAGCGCTTACGTTAGCGTGAATCGTCGAAAAGTTGAAGCGCGGCCGGGCGGGCCGGGCCGTTGGCACCACTTCGGATGTTGACCTGTCTGCCGAGACGGTATAAAGTCTCCCGGCCACGAAAAGTTGTTCCATGCCCTCGTCCCGCGACGGAGAAGTTCTACCGCAGTTTCACCTCCCCGCAGGTAACGCTTGAACCCACGCTTTCCAAATCCCCCTCCGCCAAGCCCTGGTCTGTGAGGGAACCCCTATCCACCAACCCCTCTAGGAGAAATCCATGAAATCGAAAGCATTCTGCCTGGCTTTCCCGCGGAAATCTCGCCTCCGGACGTTTCTGTCTCTGGCGATCACCGCCACGCTCCTGACGCCCCTCGTGCCGGGCGCCTTCAGCGCGGGCGCGCCGGCCCCCGCCCCCCGCGCGGCCGTCAGCCCCGCGACTTTCGCCGTCGCCCCTTCGATTACGGCCACGAAGAGCGACGCCTTCCCCGACCCCGACAACGACGGCAAGGCCGTCCCCGGCGACACCATCACCTACACCGTCCAGATTAACAACGGCGGCACGGACGCGACCGGCGTCGTCTACAGCGACACGGTCGACGCCAACACGACCTTCGTCCCCGGTTCCGTCACGACGACCCCCGTGGCGATGGACGACAGCTACACGGCCGTCGGCAACGTCCGCATCAACGTCCCGGCCGCCGGCGGCCTGACCAGCAACGACTCCGACCCGGACGGCGGCGCCGTCACGGCCGTGCCCGGCACTTCGACCAGCACGGGCGGCGGCGACGTGACCGTGAACGCCGACGGCAGCTTCACGTACAACCCGGCCCCGGGCTTCGAGGGCGCGGACACGTTCACCTACACCATCAACGGCGCCGGCAGCCCGAGCAACACCGCGACCGTCACGGTCAACGTCTCGGGCATGATCTGGTTCATTGACGACTCGGCGGCGGCGGGCGGCGACGGCCGTCTCACCTCGCCGTTCAACTCCATCTCAGCCTACAACGCGGGCGCGGCCGATCAGGCTAACGATAATATCTTCCTCTACAGCGGCAATTACACAGGCGGCCTCGCGCTCCTCTCGGGCCAGGCGCTCGTCGGCGAGGGCTCGACGGCCTCGCTGGCGACCGTGACCGGGCTCACGCCCCCGTCCTACAGCGACCCGCTGCCCGCGACGGGCGGCGCCAACCCCGCCATCGGCGGGCCGAGCGGCGTCAACGTCGCCACCAACAACCTCATCCGCGGCGTCACCGTCGCCAACACGGCGGGGACGGGCATCTCCGGCGTCAACTTCGGCACGCTCGCCGTCGCCGACACGACCGTCAACTCCACGGGGCAGGCGCTCGACCTCAACGACGGCCAGCTCAACGCGACCTTCCAGTCGATCTCCTCCGACGGGAGCGGCGCGGCCGGCGTCAGCCTGACCAACATCGCCGTCGGCTCCGTCTTCAACGGCGGCGCGACGACCGTCAGCAACCGTTTCTCGACCGGCATCGACCTCAACTCCGTGCAGGGCAGCATCGCCTTCGGCGCGACGGCCATCCCGAACCAGAACGCCGCGGGCGGCTACGGCGTCCGCGTGCGCAACTCGGGCGCGGCGGTCTCCTTCGCCAGCGCGACCATCAGCGACTCGAACCAGACGACGCCGCAGGTCGACACGTCGGCCGACGGCCTGCCCGACAACGACGGCGACGGCGACGCCATCTTCCTGTCGAACAACACGGGCAGCTTCGCCGTGGGCGGCGGCGCGCTCACGAACTGCGGCAACGACTGCGTCGACGCGCGCGAGTCTTCGAACGTCAGCCTCTCGAACGTCGCCATCTCGAACCCCGGGCAGGACGCGTCGGGCTCGACCAGCGCCGCCTTCGGCGGCCACGGCGTCTACGCCCTCAACCTGTCGGGCTCGAACAGCATCACGGGCGGCAGCGTCTCGGGCTTCAACGTGGCGGGCCGCGACGGCCTGTTCCTGACGAGCAACATGTTCGCGCAGACGTTCGCCGTCGCGGGCACGACCTTCCAGAACGCGACCGGCAACGTGGGCATCCTCGGGGCGACGACGGGCACCGCGAACGTCACGCTCACCGTCGGCGGCGCGACCAGCAACGTCTCGACGAACTGCACCTTCTCGAACATCTCGGCGTCGGCCGTCACCGGCCTGGTCGGCGGCACGTCAACCCTGAACCTGACCGTCCGGAACTCGACGTTCCAGGGCGCGCCCGTGGACGGCAAGACCAACGTCACCGGCTCCGTCTCGGGCACCGGACACGGCGCCTTCAACGTCCTCAACAACACCTTCAGCAACGTCGGCCGGACGGCCTCGACCGGCGAGGGCGTCATCAGCCTCTCCGGCCTCGGCAACGTCTCGGGCACCACCTTCGCCGCGAACGTCTCCGGCAACAACATCTCCGGCGTCGGGAGCAGCACCCCCAACTGCGGCGGCGGCGCGGTGGCCTGCCTCGGGCCGCTCAACACGATTGCGGTCTCCGTCGGCAACGCGACGAGCCTCCCCGGCACCATCGTCGTTGACAACAACAACGTGACCAATACGCAGCAGGGCGGCGTCTCCCTGGACATCTCCAACAACGCCGCGGGCAGCTCCGCCGTCGCGGCCAAGATCACCAACAACGTCATCGGCACGGCCGCCTCGCGCGTCGGCCAGGGCGCCGGGGCGAGCCTGCGCACGGGCGTCCGCGTCACGAACTCCCGCGCGGGCAGCAACGTCCTGCTCTCCGGCAACACGGTGCGCAACGGCGACGGCCTGGCGGGCAGCGCGCTCAACGCGCCGGGCGTCTTCGTGCGCTCCTCGGCCAGCGGCAACCTGTCGGTGACCGCAACCGGCAACGACATCGAGACGAGCAGCACCGGCGTCGCCGAGCTGCGCGCGGACACGAACTCCGCGACCGCGACCCTCTGCCTCGACGCCAGCGGCAACACCATCGCCGCGGGCGCCGGCGTCCTCTCGCTGACCGAGGGCGCGGGCGCGCTCAACGTCGAACAGGCGGACGCCAACGCCCTCGCCGCGGCGAACGGCATCCCCGCGGCCAACGTGACCGTCTCGGGTACGCCCCAGTTCGGCGTCGCCTGCCTCGCGCCCGTGGCGTCGCTGCGCCGCGGCACGAGCGGCGAACAGCTCGCGGCGGTCAACGGCGCCGCGGGCGGCTACGGCTACCTGGCGGGCGCGCGCACGCCCGTCGTCACCGAGCTGCTGCCGGGTCTCGACTCGTGGCGCTCGAACTCGAAGTGGCTCGGCGGCCTCTCGTTCAACTACGCCGCCGGCAGCGTCGCCCTCGGCGGCCTGACCGACACCGTGGTGCGGGCGGCGCGCGAAGCGGCCCCGGCCGCCAGCGCGTACGCGCCCGCCGCGGCCCCGATGCCCTTCTCGGGCGAGACCGTCAACGTCAACGTCGGGACGCTGCCCGCCGGGAAGTCGATGACCATCACCTTCCAGGTGACCATCAACACGCCCTTCAACGCGACGCAGGTCTCGAACCAGGGCGCGGTCTCGGGCAGCAACTTCGGCACCGTCCTGACCGACGACCCGGCGACGGGTGCGTTCGGCGACCCGACGGTGACGCCGGTCGGCTCGCCCGCGACCATCTCGTGCCCGGCCGACATCAACGCCAACACCGACCCCGGCCAGTTCACGGCCTCGGTCGCCTTCTCGGTCACGGCGGGCGGCTCGCCCGGCCCGACCGTTGACTGCAAGGTCGGCGCGACCAGCATCACCTCGCCGCACAACTTCCCCGTCGGCACGACGACGGTGCAGTGCACGGCGACGAACGGCATCGGCTCGCCCGCCTCTTGCAGCTTCGACGTGACGGTCAACGACGGCCAGACGCCCTCCATCAGTTGCCCGGCGGACATCACGACGACGACGGCGCCGGGCTCCTGCGACGCCGCGGTCAACGTCGGGACGCCCGCGGTCAGCGACAACGACCCGAACGTCACGGTCAACGGCGTGCGCAGCGACGCGCAGGCCCTCAACGCGCCCTACCCGAAGGGCACGACGACCATCACCTGGACGGCCACCGACACGGCGGGCAACAACGCCTCGTGCCAGCAGACCGTCACCGTCAACGACGCGACGGCGCCCGTCGTCACGCTCAACGGCTCGGCCACGATGACGGTCGAGTGCCACACCTCGTTCGCAGACCCCGGCGCGACGGCCGGCGACTCGTGCGACGGCCCGCGGCCGGTCAGCGTCTCCGGCTCGGTCAACGCCAACGCGGTCGGCAGCTACACGCTGACCTACTCGGCCACAGACGCGTCGGGCAACACGGGCTCGACGACGCGCACCGTCAACGTGGTGGACACCACCGCGCCGGCCGTCACGCTCAACGGGGCCAACCCCTTGACCGTCGTCGTGGGCTCGCCCTTCGTCGATCCGGGCGCGACCGCGAACGACTCGTGCGGCGGGCCGCTGCCCGTCTCGGTCTCGGGCTCGGTCAACAGCGGCGTGGTCGGGACGTACGTCCTGACCTACTCGGCGACGGACGCCTCGGGCAACACGGGTTCGACGACGAGGACGGTCAACGTCGTCTACAACTTCACCGGCTTCTTCTCGCCGGTGAGCAACCCGCCCGCCCTCAACGAGGTGAAGGCCGGGCAGGGCGTCCCGATCAAGTTCAGCCTGGGCGGCAACCAGGGGTTGAACATCTTCGCCGACGGCTACCCGGCGTCGCAGCAGGTCGGGTGCGCGAACAACGTGCCGATCAACGTGCTCGAAGAGACGGACGCGTCCGGCAGCAGCACGCTCTCGTACAACGCGGCTTCCGGCACGTACACGTACAACTGGAAGACCGAGAAGTCGTGGGCGGGCACCTGCCGCGCGCTGGTCGTCAGGCTGGCCGACGGCACCGAGCACGTCGCCTACTTCAAGTTCAAGTAAACCACCCGACTAAAGGGGAGGGGCGGCGACATCCGTGTCGCCGCCCCTTTTTTATTGGCCGCCGAAGGCCGCGAGGCGAAGACGCCTCAGCCCGCGGCGAGGTGCGCGCGCACCTTCTTCATGTCCTCCCAGACCTCGCGCTTCTTGGTCGGGTCGCGCAGGAGGTAGGCGGGGTTGAAGGTCGGCATCAGGGGCGTGCCGTCGTAGTCGTGGAACTCGCCGCGCATCTGCGAGATGGGCTTCTTCGTGCGGAGCAGAGCGCGCGTCGGCGTGTTGCCGAAGGCGATGACGACGCGCGGCCGCGCGGCCGCCAGCTCGCGGTGGAGGTAGGGCGTGAAGAAGGAGAGCCACTCGGGCGTGATCTCGTCGCCCTGGCTGATGACCTTGATGACGTTGGTCAAATAGCAGTCGGCGCGCGCGAGGCCGATGCTGGAGAGGATGCGTTCGAGCATCTGCCCCGCCGGCCCCATGAAGGGGCGCCCGGACTCGATGTCGGGCGGGCCGGGCGACTCGCCGACGACCGCCGCCTTCGCGCCGGCGGGGCCTTCGCCGAAGATGAAGACGCGCTCCTTGAACTCCGGCAGGCGCTTCGCGCGGCGCAGGAGTTCTTCGTTGACCTCCTCGACCGTCTCGGTCGGCCCGGGCGTCTGCCCGCTGAAGAGTGAGTCCTGCATAAATAAAGTAGACAGTAGTCAGTAGTCAGTAGAAAAATTCTACGTAGGTCGAACCGTTCAAGTGTCAGCGTCAACGTCCGAAGAGCAGAGCCTACTGTCTACTGTCTACTGACTACTGACTACTGCTTCTTCGCCTCGTTGAGGTAGTCGCGCACCTTCTTCATGTCGTCCCAGACCTCGCGCTTCTTCGAGGGGTCGCGGAGGAGGTACGCCGGGTGGAAGGTGGGCATGACCTTGATGCCGCGGTAGTCCTGGAACTGGCCGCGCAGGCGCGTGATGCCCTCCTTCGTGTCGAGCAGGTTCTTCATCGCGGTGTTGCCCAAGACGACGATCACGTCGGGGCGCGCGATGTTGATTTCGCGCAGCAGGAACGGCTTGCAGGTGTGCGCCTCGTCGGTCGTGGGCGTGCGGTTGCCGGGCGGGCGGCAGCGGTTGACGTTGCCGATGAGCACGTCGTCGCGCTTGAGGCCGATGGCCTCGATGATCTTGTTGAGGAGTTGGCCCGCGCGGCCGACGAACGGCCTGCCGCTCGCGTCCTCGTCGGCGCCCGGCGCCTCGCCGACGAACATGAGGCGCGCGTCCGGCTTCCCCTCCGTGTGGACGATGGTGTGGCGCCCCTGGTGCAGGGGGCAGCGGACGCACTCGCCCACGTCGGCGCGTATGTCCTCGAAGGTCTCGCCGGGGCGGCCGAGGCTGAGGTCGTCCTGCGGCGTGATGTCGCCGAAGAGCGTCTCGCGCGGCGCGGGCGGGTCGGGCGAAGGCTTGCGGACGGGTCTCTTAGGCATATCCGCCTGGGTTTGTAGCGGGGGCGGTAGGGACACCCCCGCGGGCTTCGGCCCCGCGGCCTGACTCGTCTGAGGGGGAGGCGGGGGCAGCGTCCTCTGCGGCGGCGGGGGCGGCATCCTGGCCGCGGGGCGCTCCGCCGTGGCGTTACGCCTGAGCGCGGACGGGACGGGCTGTTGCGCCTTCGCGGCCCCCTCGCGCGGCCGCGCGGGCGCTTCGAGTGCCTGTACGTCCAGGCCCTCCAGACCCTCCACGCCGAGCTCGCGCAGGTACGAGGCCGACTCGGCCAAGTCCTCCGCCAGAGACTTCAACAACTCTCTCGCCTGCGACTCGTCTTCCATCTGGGCCATCTGGGAAGTCACATTATGACACGAGACGGCGGCGCCTCAAAAAGCCTCCGACGCCGCGTCCGTATGAACGCCGCTTTAACGCGGCGGCGCGGGACGCCGCGCGAGCGGCAGGAGTATCTCGCGCCTCACGTAGCGGCCGGGCTCGCCGGAGAACTTCAAGAGGAGAGCCCGCTCCGGGCCGGGCGTTAAGGAGACGCCCACGCCCTCGCCCGCGCCGGGCGGGCCGACCTGTCTCGGGCTCCTGATGAAGAGCGTGTAGTCGCGGCCGGGGACGCCTTCGAGCAGCAGACGCAGCCGCTCCTCGCCGTTGCGCTCGTCCTTCTCGGCCCGCGAGCGGAGCACGCGCAGGCCGACGTTGGTGTCGCCGGGCCGCGGCGCCTCGCGCTTGACGAAGACGTCCGTGCCCTCTTCGTACCTGACGACCGCGCCGAAGGAGTCGAGCCCGGACTGGCCCTCCCGCTTCGCGCCGCGCGAGTCGGTCCCGAAGACGACCCGCTGCACGTCGCCCGCCCGCTCGACCGTGAACCCGACGGCGCGGCGCTCGACCTCGACCGACCTGACGCGCGCGTCTAAGGGGAGGGCGGGGGCGAACTCGAACTTGAGCGGCGGTCGCCTGCCCAGGTCGAACCCGTCGGCGAAGCGCACGCGGAGGCGCAACTCTCCGCCCGCGCGTTCGAGGGAGAGGTCGAAGACGTAGAGGCCGGCCCGCAGGCGCCGCACGAAGACCCTGTCCCAGTCGGCCGGCAGTTGCGGCGCGAGCCTGACGGTCGAGCCCCCGTCCGTGACCTCAAGCCCCAGCAGGCCGCGCAGGAGCGGCGTGACGGTCATCGCCTCAGACCAGACCTGGTGGTGCGAGGAGCGGCCGAAGGGCGCGTTGTAGTCGCCCGAGAGCAGCTCGGTCGTGTAGCCGAGCGCGCCCTGCTCGCGCAGGAGCACGTTCGACATCAAAGCCTGCCAGCCGACCGCGGGCCGCCCGTAGCGGTACGCGCCCATGCTCGCCCAGCCCGTGAAGAGGGGCCAGACCGAGCCGCTGTGGTAAGAGAGCGGGTCGTAGAGCCGGCTCTCGTCCGAGATGATGCGCGCGCCCCAGTCGGTCGCGATGTGGCCGGAGCCGAGGCGGTCGATCTCCGCCTGCGCGCGCCCCTCTTCGAGCACGCCGAACCAGAGCGGGACGGCGGGCAGCACCGTGTCCTCTTCGAAGAGCTTCGACCTGTCCTGTTCGTTCATGCGCTGCTGGCGGCGCGCGCGGTTCGGGCCTTTGTCCGCCTCGCGCGGCTCGTCGCGCGGGACGTTCGTGGCGAAGGCGTAGAAGCCCCGCCCGGGCAGCCAGTAGGTCTCCTCCAGCCTGCGGCGCGTCTTCGCGGCGAGCGCCGCCGCCTCGGCCGAGAGGTGCCCGGTGTCCCCGACCGCGTCCGCCATCTCCGCCAGGCCGCGCAGCGCCTCCAGCCAGAGGCCCTGCATGTAAATCTCCTCGTGCGGCGGGTAGAGCGAGCCGCCCTCGACCCAGCCGTGGCCGAAGTTCGTGTTCTCGACGAGCCCGTTGCCGTCCGTGTCGGTCGCGCGCGTGAAGCGGTACGCCCTGACGATGGAATCCCAGTTGGCGCGGCTGTACCCGTCATCGCCGGTGGCGCGCAGGTAGTCGGCGTGCGCGATGAGGTAGAGCGGCGTGGCGTCGGCGCTCGCCCAGGCGTACGGGTAGCCTGTGAACCAGGGGACGAGGCTCGCGCTCTGGGAAATCTCGTGCGGGATTTTGCCGTCGGCGCGCTGGTACTTCTTCAGGAAGTCGAGCGCCGTGCGCACGCCCTCGAAGTCGCCGTAGGAGCCGAGGGCGAGGGCCGTCCAGAGCGCGTCGCGGCCGAAGAACCAGGCGAAGCCCGGGCGCTCCGACTCGCCCGCCGTCCGGAAGCCCGCGACGAGCCCGCGGCCGAGCAGAGGGTTCTCGACGAAGCCCTTGTCGATGCCGACCTTCGCCCACGCGAAGGCGTCGTTGACGCGCCCGTCCGGCGTCTCGACGCCGGTCGTCTCCGCGAGCAGGCGGCGGTAGTGCTCGACGTTCTTCTCGTAGAGGGCGCGCGCCGAGCCGAGCAGGCGCGCGTAGGTCGCGCGCGCCTCGTCGCGCCCCTTGACGCCCCCCGCGATGACGACGGGGATGAAGTTCGACTTAAGCTCCGACGCGTCCGCCTCCAGGCGGAACTCTGCGGGCACGTCGCGCGGCTCCTCCTGGTAGGGCATGACGGAGACGTCGCGCGCGGCGGGGCTCCCGACCACGCCCGCGTAACGCCCCGTCTCTTCGTAGACGAAGTACGCGCGCTGCTTCTCGTCCCAGGAGAGCGAAGGGGTCATCATCCCGGCGGGCCACATCAGCTTCAGGCGCGGCCGGAAGCGGACGCCCACGGCGACGGGCAGCGCCGAGTCGACGTCGAGCAGCATGACGACGCCCGGCTCGTCGAGCGGCGCGAAGACGGTCTGCCGGACGGTGAAGGCGGCGTGCGAGTAGGTGATGGTCGTCGCTTCGGGGCGCACGTCGATGAGGGCCGCCGTGTCGGCGCCGCGGAATTCGAGCGGGTAGCCCTCGACGCGGAACGACAGCTCGAACCCGTCGAGAATCTGCAAGGGGTAGGCCCACGCTTCGAGCTGCCGGTGCTCGTACCCGAAGACGGCGCTCTTGCGCCCGAGCACGTCGAGGAACGCGCCCGGCCGCGTCCGCCTTTCGAGACGGAGGCCGCTCTGGGGGAAGGGGAATTTCGGGACGAGCCGGGCGGGCTGTTGCGCGTGAGCGATTGTTTGAAAGAGTGAAGAGAGAAGCAGGATTAAGAGTAATGGCTTCACGATTGAGTTTGGCCGAATCGAAAGCTCAACTAAACCGAAGCGCGTTGTGAAAACGCCGCGGAGCGGCGTCTGAGTTTAGCCCGGCCTTTCAAGGCCGGGAGAGCCGCACGTTAACGCGGGCCGCGTCGCGTGAGCGACGCCTGAGCCGACTCGG
>DASVQJ010000277.1:0-45482 GCA_036389235.1 Pyrinomonadaceae bacterium
GGTTGCAGACCGGGCACGTTCTTCGTCAGGTTGCGCCACGTCTTCCCGCCGTCGGTCGTCGCCTGCAAGTTGCCGTCGTCTGTGCCGGCCCAGATCGTGCCGGCGCGCAGCGGCGACTCGGCGAGGCTGATGACGGTGGCGTAATACTCCGCGCCCGTGTTCTCGAAGGCGACGGGGCCGCCCGCGTCCTTCTGGCGCTCCCGGTCGTTGCTGGTGAGGTCGGGGCTGATCGCCGCCCACGTCTTGCCGAAGTCGGCCGACCGGAAGACGACGTTGCCCGTCAGGTAGACGGTGTTCTTGTCGTGCGGGCTGGGGACGACGGGCGAGTTCCAGTTGAAGCGGTACTTGGCGGCCTCGGCCGGGCCGCCGTCGTCGCCCATGTAGGGGACGACCAACTGCTGCTCGCGGTTGCGCATGTCGGTGCGGACGACGTTGCCGCCCTGCGACTCCGAGAGGTAAAGCTCGGGGTCGTCCGCGTGGTTGAGCACGTAGAAGCCGTCGCCGAAACTTATCATCCGCCAGTCGTCGTTCTGGATGCCGACGGGTTCGCGCGTGCGGCTCGGCCCCGTCCAGGTGCCGTTGTCCTGTAACCCGCCCATCACGTAGTAGAAGGGCTGACGGTTGTCGGCGTGTATCTGGTAGAACTGCCCCCAGGGCACGTTGTTGACGTACTCCCAGCTCTCGCCGCCGTCGTAGGTGACGGTGGCGCCGCCGTCCTGCCCGGCCCAGACGCGGCGCGGCTGCTGCGGGTCGATCCAGAGCGCGTGGAAATCGACGTGCTGGCGCCCGGTGATGTTGCGGAAGGTGCGCCCGCCGTCCACCGAGAGGAAGAGCTGGGAGGCGACGGCGTAGACGCGGTTCTCGTTCGTCGGGTCGACCCGGACGTGCGTGTAGTAGAAGCCGCGCGAGACGATGTTGGTCTGCTTCGAGACGTTGCGCCACGTCTCGCCGCGGTCGTCCGAGCGCCACAGCGTCCCCTCCTTCGCCTCCGTGATGGCGTAGACGACCGAAGGGTTCGAGTGGGCGACGGCGACGCCGATGCGGCCGACGGTCTTCGGCAGGCCGCCCTCCAACTTCTTCCAGGTCCGCCCGCCGTCGATGGAGCGGAACAGCCCGCCGCGCTCGTCGCCCGACGTGTGCCCCCACGGCGTGCGCCGGAACTTCCACATCACGGCGTAGACGACGTTCGGGTTCGAGGGGTCGATGTCCATGTCGGCGACGCCGTGCTCGGGGCCGAGGTAGAGCGTCTTGGCCCAGGTCTTCCCGCCGTCGGTCGTCATGAAGACGCCGCGCTCCTCGTTCGGGCCGTAGGCGTGGCCCTGCGCGCCGACGTAGACCACGTCGGGGTTGCGCGGGTGGACGAGCACCTTCGAGATGTGCAGCGTGTCGCGCAGCCCCATGTGCTGCCACGTCCGCCCGCCGTCGGTCGACTTGTAGACGCCGTCGCCGAAAGAGACCGAGTTGCGCACGGCCGACTCGCCCGCGCCGAGCCAGACGACCTCGGGGTTGCCGGGCTCCAGCGCGATGTCGCCGATGGAGATCGTGCCCTGCCGCTCGAAGAGCGGAGTCCAGCGGACGCCGCCGTTCGTCGTCTTGAACAGGCCGCCCGAGGCCGTGGCGACGTAGACGACTTCGGGGCGGCCGGCGACGCCCTCGATGTCGGCGACGCGCCCGCCCATGTTGGCCGGGCCGATGCTGCGCCACTCCAGGCGCTCGAACGACTTCGTCTCGGTCGTCGCGTCCTCGGGGTGCTCGACGGGGGTCGGGCTGGTCTGCGGGGTCGCCTGCTGCTGCTGCGGCGCGGCGGCCGGCGCGAGGCACAGCACGGCGAGGCACGCGAGCGCCGCGCGCACGGGAAGGCTCTTCGTCTCAGGCATGAGTTACGGCTCCGGGTAAGTGCTGGTCAAGACGTGTGCCGAGAGGATAAACCACGACGCCCGCGGCCGTCCATCGACATTTACGCGCCGGGTTTAATCGGCCTTGACGGTGGAGTGGGGGCGGTTAACCACGGAGGCACGGAGGACTCAGAGGTTGCACAGAGACTTGCCTTACTCTGTGCCATCTCCGTACCCTCTGTGTCTCCGTGGTTAACCGCCCCCCGCTCCACACCCAAGTTACGACTCACATAAGTCCGGCCGGCGCGTTTGACAGGAGACGCGCGCAGCGTGAAAACTCATGGCTGCTTACGCCAACCCGGACGGCTACACTACAGAACGACCTTGATAAAAACTTCCGAACGAACACGCCGGGCGCTAGCCTTCGCCTCCTGCCTGCTGTGCCTTCTGCTGGGCGCCTGCGCGGCGCCGGGGCCGGCGAAGACGCCCGCCGGGTGGCGTGCGCGCGTGACGACGTTGGCGGGCGACGGCTCGCCGGGGCCGCAGGACGGCGCGGCGCTCCAGGCCCGCTTCGAAGACCCGTTCGGCGTCGCGGTCGGCGCCGACGGGAGCGTCTACGCGACGGACGCGGGCGGGTCGAACGCCGTCCGCAAGCTCACGCCGGAGGGGCAGGTCTCGACGCTCGCCGCCGGAGAGTTCGACACGCCTTCGGGGCTCGCGCTCGACGGCGGGGGGAATCTCTACGTCGCGGACACGGGCCGGAACCGCGTGCGAAAGGTTTCGAAGGAGGGCGTCGTGACGACGCTCGCGGGCGAGGGGGAGTTCGACGCGCCCGTCGGCGTGGCCGTGGACGGGGAGGGCAACGTCTACGTCGCCGACACTTACAACGACCGCGTCCGCGTCGTCACGAAGGACGGGCAGGTGAGAACCGTCGCGGGCCTGGGAAGTCCCGGCCACGCCGACGGCGGCGCGCTCGACGCCGCGCTCTTCGACACGCCCTGCGGCGTGGCCGTCTCGGCGGCCGGCGACATCTACGTCGCCGACACGGGCAACGACCGCCTGCGGAAGATAACGAAGGACGGCCAGGTCTCGACGCTCAACCTCTTCGACCCGCCCGCCGCGCCGCCCGACAAACAGAACACGGACGGCGCGACCCCGACCCCTTCGCCGGGGGAGGCGAACCCGCCGGCCCTCAACCTCACGCCCTTCGAGCTGTCGAGGCCCGTCGGGCTCGCCGTCACGCGCGACGGCTTCCTCTACGTGACCGAGTCGGATCGCGGCCGGGTCGTGCAGGTCGCGCCCGACGGCGCGGCGCGCGTCATCGCGGGGCGCGGCGGCCCCGGCTTCGCGGACGGCGAAGGCCGCACGGAGGCGCGCTTCAACCAGCCCGCGGGCGTGGCCCTTGCGCCCGACGGCTCGCTCGTCGTCGCCGACGGCGCGAACTACCTCCTCCGCCGCGTCAGCCCTTTTGAATTAAAGAAGGATGACGAGAAGAAGGAGGGGGTCGTGGTCGCGGCCCAACCGGTCGCGCCCCGAACGGACGTGCTCCCGCGCATCGACGTCGGGAGCCTCGGCGCGCCTTTCCCGTGGCCGCTCGACCCGCAGGGCGCCTGGCACGAAGTGACGGCCACGATGGGCGAGGCGCGCGGCTCGTACGACACAGACGACAGCCGCCACCACCTGCACAGCGGCGTGGACGTGTTCGGCGTCTACGGCCAGACCGTGCGCGCCGTGCGCGAGGAGAAGGTCACGAGCCCGCTCGCCAACTGGGGCTTCGGCACGCTCAACGAGGGGGTGCGCGCGGGGCTCATGACCTACGTCCACCTGCGCGTCGGCCGCGACGAGCGCGACGGGATGCTCGACAAGAACGTCTTCATCCCCGTCCGCGACCAATCGGGCAAGGTCGCGCGCGTGCGCGTGCGGCGCGGCACGCGCCTGCGCGTCGGGCAGGCGCTCGGCACCATCAACCGCATGTACCACGTCCACATGAACCTCGGCCCGCCCGGCGCCGAGCTGAACCCGCTCGCGCTCCCCTTCGACGGCTACGGCGACCACGCCGCGCCGAAGATAAACCGCGACGGCGTGCAGCTCTTCGACGAGTCGGGCGCGCGCGTCACGGAGAAGCGCGAAGGCCGCCTCGTGCTGCGCGGGCGCGTGCGCGTCGTCGTGGACGCCTTCGACCAGGTGGACGGCAACCAGCCGCGCCGCCGCCTCGGGCTCTACAAACTCGGCTACCAGCTGTTACTACCCGACGGCAGCCCCGCGCCCGGCTTCGAGCAGCCGCGCGTCCAGATCGAGTTCGACCGCCTCCCCCCCGACCGCGAGGCGCCCAAGATCGTCTACGCCGACGAGAGCGGCATCACCGTCTACGGGAGCAGTGAGACGCGTTTCCTCTACGAGGTGACGAACAACGTCCGCCACGGCCGCGCCGAGCGCGGAACGTGGGACACGACCGCGCTCCCGCCCGGCGACTACACGCTCCGCATCCTCGCCGCGGACTTCGCCGGCAACGAGGCCGCCGACAACCGCGACGTTCCGGTCACGCTCGCGCGTTAAAAGAGCGGTTGTCATGCGGATGGGTATGAAGTGAGCTTTCAACACAGAGACTCAGCTTGATGCGGAATATCTCAACGAGCCGTGTCTCTGTGCCTCCGTGTCTCTGTGTTAAATCGTTCCCGCTTACACTCAACTGCCAACTGCAATAAAGCCCGCACAATCAAATCCAACGTCCGCATACTCAACTTTCATACCCACATAGGGAGTCCGCGAATACGCGCGGGCCGCAGGTCAGGAGCACGGCGGCAAACACGAGACTCGGTCCGGCCTTCTTCATGTCTCGACCTCCTGCCGTCTTATCAACCGGTGCTGCCGAAGCCGCCCGCGCCGCGCTCGGTCTCTTCGAGGTCTTCGGCCCAGGCGGGCTCGGGTGTGGCGATGGCCTCGACGACGAGCTGCGCGACGCGCGCGCCGGGCTCGACCTCGAACGGCTCGCGGCCGTGGTTGACGAGCGCGCACAGAATCTCGCCGCGGTAGTCCGAATCGATCACCCCGGCCAGGACGTCGATGCCGCGGCGGACTGCGAGCCCCGAGCGCGGCGCGACGCGGCCGTAGAACCCCGCGGGCACGGCCACCGCGAGCCCCGTGCGGACGGCCGCGCGCCCGCCCGGCTCAATCGTCACGCGCTCGACCGCGCAGAGGTCGAGCCCCGCCGCGCCCGCGCTCCCGCGCGCCGGCAGCCTCGCCTCCGGGTGGAGCCGCTTAAAGTGTAGACGCTCGAACATGAGAGCCGCCGCCGAAGAAACTCAGTGCTTGAAACGCCCCGGGCCGCGCCCCTGTATGATGTTGCGCACCCTCCCCCCGACGAACTGCCCGAGGAAGAAGGCGCCGACGAGTACGGGGAAGCTTATCAACTTCCACCCGAGCCCCGAGAAGACCCACAGCGCGATGACCAGCGGCACCGGCAGGTGCAAGGCCAGAAACCACTGCCGCGAGAGCTTCCGCACGCTCGCGCGCCAGTAGCCGAACGGCAGGTTGACGAGGAAGACGAGGAGTGCGACCGCCCAGAGGCTCATGCGTGTTCCGACCCGACCCCCCCCGTAGATTCTTCCGGCGCGAACTCGCCTTCGACCCAGACTTCGCCGTCCTCGAAGAACTCTTTCTTCCAGATGGGGACGGTGCGTTTGAGTTCGCGGATGGCCCACTCGCAGGCTTCGAAGGCGGCGCGGCGGTGCGGGGCGCTGACCGCGATGACGACGGAGGTCTCGCCGATCTCCGTGCGCCCCGTGCGGTGGACGATGCCGACGTGGGCGATGTCGAAGCGCCTGTGTGCCTCTTCCCCGAGGCGGCGCATCTCTGCGAGCGCCATCGGGGCGTAGGCTTCGTAGACGAGGTGGAGCGTGCGCCGCCCGCGCGTCCACTCGCGCGCGTAGCCGTCGAGCGTGACGGTCGCGCCGCAGCGGCGGGGGACGACGCGGCGCGCGACCGATGCCACGTCGATGGGCTCGGCCGTCAGCTCGAAGAAGTCTGCGGCGTCGTCCGCCTCCGGGGGTTCGCCGTCGTCGCCGCCGCTCACCGGCGGGAAGAGCGCGAGCTCGTCGCCGTCCTCCAGCTCGATGTCGAGCTCGCGCGCGTACTCCTGGTTGACGGCGACGAGGAGCGAGGAGCGGAAGCGTACGAGGTCGGGGTACTGTTCGAGCACGCGCGCCAGGCCCTGGCGCGCCGTCGAGCCCGGGGCGAGCGTCAGCACGGCCTCGTCGGCCGCGGCCTCGCGCGCCGCGCCGAAGAAGAGGACGCGCACGCGCACCTCGCGCGGCTCGCCGGCCTCGCCCCGCCCGTGTGTCTCCCGCGTCATTCTTCGAAGTCGATCTTCTTGCCGGCGTGGCCGTTGCCGCGCGCCAGCTCGTGCGTGCGCGCGCGCTCCTCGTAGGCGTTGACGGCCTGCGCGAGCATCGTGTGGAGGCGGCGCAGCCGCTCGGAGGTCGAGCGCGTCTCCAAAAGGCGTTGCTTGGTCTCGGCGTCCATCTCGACGACGGCCGCGACGAGGAAGGAGAGGCGCTCGGGGTCGTCCTCCGGCAACTCGGGGAGCGCGCCGCGCTCCTGGTTGGCGGTGCGCATCGCGCGCGCGATGCGCATGAACATCTCGGCCACCTCGCGGGCGCGGCGGCCGACCACTTCCGCGTCCTCCTCCTCGTCCTCGAAGAACTCGACGCGCGCGACGAGGTACGGCTCGCCGCGCCCGGCGTACTCCGCGACGCGGTAGCGCGCGACGCCCAGGGTGAGGATGTTCGAGCGCCCGTCGGGGAGCGGCTGCGCCTCGACGACCTCGGTCGCGCAGCCGACGTGGCCCTCGGGCGGGCGGTCTTCCGCGGCGGCGCCGGGGACGAAGTAGGAGAGGCCGAAGAGGTTGTTCGAGGCGCGCACGTCGGCCAGCATGCGGCGGTAGCGCTCCTCGAAGATGTGGAGCGGCAGCGGCACGCCGGGGAAGAGCACGAGCGGCAGCGGGAAGATCGGCAACTCCCGCACGCCGCGCACCTTGTCGAGAGCCTCGGACATTGGAAGAAGTGATGAGTGACGAGTGACGGGTGACGAGTTGAAGACGAGCTGTTACTCATCACTCATCACTTATCACTTGTCACCGCCGTTGTCGCACTGCGTTCGAGCGCGCCGAGGGCCGCGGGGGAGGGGGCCGGCTCCTTCTCTTCGGGCCGCGCGCGCGGCTCGACCTTCTGCTCGATGAGTTCGAGGATGGACTCGGGGGGCTCGTCGCCGAGGGCGCGGCGCTTGGCTTCGAGGACGAGTTCGGCCATCTCGCGCGCGCGGTCGCGGAAGCGGTTGTCGCGCGCGATGAGGTCTTCGACGATGCGGCGCTCGCGGTGCGCGCGCGAGGTGTCGGCGTCGAGGCCCGCCGCGACGGCGTACTCGACGGGGACGCTCTGGTTCTTGAGCATGACGTGGAGCGCGCCCGTCGCGGCCGACGCCTCCTCGCGCATCTTGCGCATGTCGAGGAGCGAGTTCTTGAAGCCGAGGTGCCCGCGCAGGTTGATCTCGACGATGGGCGCGGGCTCGCCCGACTCGGGGTCGTGCGCGCGCGCCTCCCGCCCGACCGCCTCCATGACGCGGGCGTGAACCTCGTCCTGGTCTTCGGCGCCGGAGACGTCGACGGTCATGCGCTGGAAGGGGCGCTGGACGTATTCGTCGATGAAGGTCGCTTTGACCGAGCGCCCGTCGCCCACCTCGACGAGGTAGAGGCCGCGCTCCTCGCGGTACTCGTCGATGGAGCAGGCTTCGAGCGAGCCGGGGTTGAAGGCCCAGTTGTCGATCTCAAACTTTTTGTGCGTGTGGCCGAGCGCGACGTAATCGACGAGCGTGCGCAGCTCCTTCAGCTTCTCGACCGAGAGCGCGGGGATGGGCCGGTTGAGCTGCCCCTCGACGTCCGTGTGGAGCAGGAGGATGTGGAAGAGCCCCTCGCCGCGCGCCGCGCGCAGGGATTCGGCGAGCATCGGCATCGCGGCGTTGGCCGAGGTGCCGTACCAGTGCGTGCCGAAGATGCGCGCGCCCTTGATGTCGACGTAAGACCCGGCCTTCGCCTCCTCGTCCCACGGCACCATCTGCCACGGCAGCGCGTTCCCCTCGGACTCCTCGACGCGCGCCGGCTCCAGGAGGATGAAGAAGCCGGCCTGCGAGAACGAGCGCATCCAACTGTAGTCGGAGACGGCGTCGCGGCGGTCGTGGTTGCCCTCGATGGCGACGACGGGGATGCCCGCGTCCTTCAAAAGCTGGAGGCCGGCGAGGGCGTGGTTCATCGTCTGCGGGTCGATGTTGCGGCGGTCGAAGAAGTCGCCCGCGATGAGGACGAAGTCCACCTCATTCGGCAGCGCGTGATTCTGAATCACGTCGTACCAGCTCCGGAAGAAGTCCTTCGTCCGCTCTTCGAGGTTGTACCGCCGGCACCCGAGGTGCACGTCCGACATGTGTAAAAACTTAATCATCCTATAAAGCTCTGACTAACGAATGGCTCTTAAAAAGTCGCTGTTGTAAGTGACATTATACGACAAAGCGGGGGGCGGGGCATCAGGTCAGAACCGCCCGCGGCAGCGGGTGGGCGTAACGCTGACGGCTTGACGGTTGATGAGAGCGCCGCCGTTATCAATCGTCAAGCGCTCGCCGCAAGACCCGCCCGCTACCGCGGCTGGTTCTGACCTACCTCGCCCGCGCCCGCGCCGGCTTCGGAGACGAGGATGGCGGGGCGCTTGCCCGTCTCACGCTCGTAGCCTTCGGAGAGGGCGCGCTCGAACTCTTCCAGGGCTTCGCGGCGGACGAGGCTGACGGTGGAGCCGCCGAAGCCGCCGCCGGTCATGCGCGCGCCGAGGACGCCCGGGAGGCCGCGCGCGATCTCGACCAGCACGTCCAGCTCCGGGCTGCTCACCTCGTAGTCGTCGCGGAGCGAGTAGTGCGACTCGTACATGAGCCTCCCCATCCCGGCGAGGTCTCCGCCGCGCAGCGCGCGGGCGGCGGCGAGCGTGCGCTCGTTCTCGGTGACGATGTGGCGGCAGCGGCGGCGGATGGGGTCGGGGAGCACGTCGGCGTGACGCAGGAGGTCTTCGACGCTCACGTCGCGCAACTGCTGAATGCCGGGCAGGTGCTCGCGCAGCAGTTCCACCCCGCGGGCGCACTCGGCGCGGCGGACGTTGTACTCGGACGAGGAGAGCTCGTGCTTGACGCGCGTGTCGGCGACGACGAAGGCGGCCTCGGTGGTGTCGAGCGGGACGGGCTCGGCCTCAAGGCTGCGGCAGTCGATGAGGAGCGCGTGCCGCTCGCGCGCGAGCGCGGCGACGAACTGATCCATGATGCCGCAGAGCGTCCCGACGTAGGTGTGCTCGGCCTGCTGCCCGGCGAGCGCGAGCGTGACGCCGTCCACCTCTTGCCCCGACACGCGCGCGAGCGCGAGCCCCACCGAGATTTCGAGCGCGGCGGACGAGGAGAGCCCGGCGCCGGCCGGCACGTCCGAGTCGATGAGGAGGTCTGCGCCCGAGAGCTTAAAGCCGCGCCCTTCGAGGGCCTGCGCCACGCCCTCGACGTAGTCGAGCCAGACGCCGCGGCGCGGCGGGTTGGGGCGGTCGAGGTCGAAGCTCAGCTCCTCGCCGAGGCTCGCGGAGTAGGCGCGGACGGTGCGGTCCGCGCGCGGCGCGGCGGCGACGACCGTCTCGCGCTCGATGGCCATCGGGAGCACGAAGCCGCCGTTGTAGTCGGTGTGCTCGCCGATGAGGTTGACGCGCCCCGGCGCGCGGAAGATGCGCGCCGCGCGCCCGTAACGCTCTCGGAAGGCCCCGCCGACCGCCTCGCGCTCCATCATCTGCTCTCGTCCCCTGTCGCCCCGTCCGTCATGTGTTTAGAGAATTTGACCGCGGCGGGATTCTACTTGGTTTTCCTGCCGAACGATATTATAAGTTTACTTCCCAAACAAAAAAGAGTTGCCGGGTGGTGTTCACCCTGGCAGTCCCGGCGCGCGTTGATACGGAGCGAGACGGATGATTCTTGACGCATTCAGGCTGGACGGCAAGGCGGCGCTCGTGACGGGCGCGTCCGCGGGGTTGGGCGCCGCGGTGGCGACGGCGCTCGCGGAGGCGGGCGCGGACGTGGCCTGCCACGGCAACTCGCGCAGCCCCGAGGCGACCTGCGGGGCGGTCTCGGCCGCGGGGAGACGAGCGCTCGCGGTGGTCGGCGACCTCTCAGACAAGGAGGCGCCGCGCCGACTCGTCGAACAGACCTTGGGCGAGTTCGGGCGGCTCGACATCCTCGTCAACAACGCGGGCATCATCCGCCGCTCGCCCTCGGTCGAGTATTCCGAAGAGGACTGGGCGGCCGTCATCGAGGTCAACTTGAGCGCCGTCTTCCGCCTCTCGCAGCTGGCCGGCCGCCACATGGTCGAGCGCGGCTCGGGCAAGATCGTCAACGTCGCCTCCCTCCTCTCGTTCCAGGGCGGCGTGACCGTGCCGGCCTACGCGGCGTCGAAGGGCGGCGTCGCGCAACTGACGAAGGCGCTCGCCAACGAGTGGGCGTCCAGAGGCGTCAACGTCAACGCCATCGCGCCCGGCTACATGCGCACCGACAACACGGCGGCTTTGCAGAAGGACGAGACGCGCAACCGCCAGATACTCGAACGCATCCCCGCGGGCCGCTGGGGCGAGCCGAAAGACCTGGCCGGCGCGGCCGTCTTCCTCGCCTCCCCCGCGAGCGACTACGTCAACGGCCACGTCCTCGTCGTGGACGGCGGCTGGATGGGGAGGTAATTCAGTAGACGGTAGACAGTAGACAGTAGCCAGTAGTCAGTAGGCTCCGCTCTGAGAAGGTTGAGAATGACAGCCGCAGGGCTCGCAATAAGAGAGGTTTTTCTACCGACTACTGACTACTGTCTACTGTCTACTTCTTTTAGCCCATATGACGCAGAGACTCTTTCTCCTTGAGCCGCAGTACCGCGAGCGCGTGTGGGGCGGGCAGAGGTTGAAGGCGGCCGACCCGCCGGTGGGCGAGGCGTGGGTCGCGTTCGGGGAGAGCCGCGTCGTCGGGGGCGCGCACGCGGGGCGCGCCGTCGCGGAGTTGGCGGCCGAGTACGGCGAAGACTTACTCGGCCGCGTGGTGTTCGAGGCTTACGGGACGCGCTTTCCCCTGCTCGCCAAGCTGCTCGACTGCGCCGACTGGCTCTCGGTGCAGGTGCACCCGAACGACGAGCAGGCCGCGCGGCTGGTCGGCCCCGGGGAGTTCGGCAAGTCGGAGGCGTGGTACTTCATCGAGGCCGAGCTGGGCGCGACCATCTACGCGGGCATCAAGCCGGGCACGGGCGCGGAGGAGTTGGAGGCGGCCATCCGCGGCGGGCGCGTCCTCGAAGTGGCCGAGCGTTTGGAGGTGAGGGCGGGCGAGACGGTCTACATCCCTGCGGGCACGCTGCACGCGCTGGGGCCGGGGCTCCTGCTCTACGAGGTGCAGCAGTCGAGCGACACGACCTTCCGCGTCTACGACTGGGACCGGCCGGCCTCCGCCGGGCGCAAGCTGCACGTCGAGGAGTCGGTCGCCGTCACAGACCCGCGCAGTGTCGCCGCCGTCCGCCCCGCGCCGCCGCTGCGGGGGACGGCCGCCGCCAAAGCGCTCGCCTGCCCCCACTTCGAGCTGGAAGTCATCCGCCTCGGCGCGGACGCGCTCGGCGCAGACACGCGGGGCGAGACTTTCCACCTCCTGACGGTGACCGAAGGGGAGGCCGAACTCTCCTGCGGCGGCGAGGCCGTCCGCCTCCGCAAGTATGAGACGGCGCTCGTCGCGGGCGCCGCGGGCGCTTACCAAATGCGCGCGGGCGCCGGCGGCGCGAGGCTGCTCGGCGCCTCCGTCCCCGCACGCGCGGAAGCCCGCGCCTAACCCGCGGCGCGCCTGTATAATCGTCGCGCACCCTCTTGCTCTAACACCCACAGGCCCGGCGCCGAACGAGTGAAGACGATGATTACGACCTTCCAGCAGCACGTCCTGCACGAGCAGAAGCGCTTCCCCGGGGCGACGGCCGAGTTCTCCTGGCTCGTCTCCGGCATCACGCTCGCCACGAAGATGATCGAGTCGCAGGTCAGGCGCGCCGGGCTCACCAACATCCTCGGCTCGCACGGCGAGGTCAACGTGCAGGGCGAGGTGCAGCAGAAGCTCGACGTCTACGCCAACGAGGCGCTCATCCACTGCCTCTCTTTGCGCGAGAGCATCGGCATCATCGCCAGCGAGGAGAACGAGGAGCCTTTGGTGCTGCGCCACGACTCGCCCGCGTCCAAGTACGCCATCGTCTTCGACCCTTTGGACGGCTCCTCGAACATCGACGTGGCCGTCACCATCGGGACGACCTTCGCCATCTTCCGCCGCCCCGAAGGCGACAAGGCCGGCGACCCTCTGGAGTGGGTGCTCCAGCCGGGCCGGAAGCAGGTCGCCGCCGGCTACGTCGTCTACGGCTCCTCGACCGTGCTCGTCTACAGCGCGGGCAACGGCGTCCACACCTTCACCCTCGACCCCCTCGTCGGCTCCTACATCCTGACGAAGGAGCACCTGCGCATCCCGGAGCGCGGCAGCTACTACTCGATCAACGAGTCCTACTGCGACCGCTGGCCCGAGGTCTACGCGAAGTACCTGCGCCGCCTGAAGTCGGGCGAGTGCGGGCGCCGCTACTCCTCGCGCTTCGTCGGCTCGATGGTCGCGGACTTCCACCGGACGCTCCTGCGCGGCGGCGTCTTCATCTACCCGCCGAACACCGATTACCCCGAGGGGAAGCTGCGGCTCCTCTACGAGGCCAACCCCGTCGCCTTCCTCGCCGAGC
Organism: Pyrinomonadaceae bacterium; assembly: GCA_036389235.1. Lineage (GTDB taxonomy): Bacteria > Acidobacteriota > Blastocatellia > Pyrinomonadales > Pyrinomonadaceae > QHXN01. The sequence goes on from DASVQJ010000277.1 coordinate 12,673, forward strand.
AGGCCGGCGGGTCGGCCAGCGACGGCCGGCAGCAGATACTCGACATCCAGCCGCGCGACGTTCACCAGCGCACGCCGCTCGTCGTCGGCGGCCCCGCCGAGATGGAGGAATTCGAGCGCTGCATCGCCGAGGGATAAAGGGTGCCGGGTGTCGGGTTCCGGGTTCTGGGCGGGAGCAGTTGTCTTCACCCAACACCCGGCACCTCACACCCGACACCCAAGACGCTGAGAATTTGAAATTCTAAGACGATGACCCTGAACCCTTCGACGGACGACCCGCGCTGGCTGCTCGAACCCGTGCGGCGGCTGCACGAGCGGATACGCGCGGCGGTGGTGGACGCGTGCGAGCGCTCGGCCGTGGAGTCTCTGGCCGAGGTCGAGCGCGAGGAGGAGGGCGACACCATCTACGCCGTCGACCGCGTGAGCGAAGAGCTGATCGTCGAGTTCTTCGCGCGCGAGGTGGCGCACACCACGCCCGTCCTCCTCGTCGCCGAGGGTCTTCCCCACGGCGGGCAGGTCGTCCTGCCGCGCGGCGCGCTCGAAGCCGACGCCGTCTGGCGCATCGTCGTTGACCCCATCGACGGCACGCGCGGCCTGATGTACCAGAAGCGCAGCGGGTGGGTGCTCACGGGCGTGGCCCCGAACCGCGGCGCCGAGACCTCGCTCGCGGACATCGAGCTGGCCGTCCAGACCGAGATTCCGCTCGTCAAGCAGCACCTCTCCGACGTGGCCTGGGCGGTGAAAGGCGAGGGCGCGCACGCCGAGCGCTTCAACCGCCTGACGGGCGAGAGCCGAGCCGTTAAACTGAGACCGTCGCAGTCGCCCTCAATCGCGCACGGCTACGCGCAGGTCGCGCGCTTCTTCCCCGGCGCGCGCGAGGAGCTGGCGGCGATTGACGAGGAGGTCGTCTTGGGCGCGCTCGGGCCGGTGCAGCCGGGCAAGGCGCACTGCTTCGAAGACCAGTACACGTCGAGCGGCGGGCAGCTCTACGAGTTGATGTCGGGGCACGACCGCTTCACGGCCGACCTGCGGCCGCTGATGGAAGAGTCTCTGAAGTCGCGCGGGCGCGCGCTCGGCATCTGCTGCCACCCGTACGACCTCTGCACCGAGCTGATCGCGCGCGAGGCGGGCGTCGTCGTCACCGACGTGGACGGCGGACATTTGCGCGCGCCGCTCGCCGTCGAGCCCGACGTGGCCTGGGTCGGCTACGCCAACGGTTCGATCAGAGGACAGATAGAGCCGCTGCTGCGCGCGGCGCTCGAACGGCGCGGGCTGTTGCGACATGTGGAGGCGGTAGATGTCTGAGCGCGCCCCGCGGTCAAAGCTCCTGAAGTCCACGCTGTGCCTGCGCAATTCTTACTACGCGCCGGGGCCTTGAGGGCGGCGGAGACGGACGTGCGGATGGAAGGCATCGAACAGGGCACGACACGCGGACTGGCGGACACGGACGGCTTCGTCCGGATGGTCGGCCGTCTGCTCGCGGGCGAGTCGCGCCCGGCGGGCGGACTCTTCGAGGGCGGAGGCCCGGTCTACGTGACGCGCGCCCCGGGGCGACTCGACCTGATGGGCGGCATCGCCGACTACTCCGGCTCGCTCGTCCTTGAGCTGCCGATCGCCTCCGCCACGCACGCCGCCCTACAGCCCCGCGCGGAGGGGAGAATCGTCGTCGTCAGCCTGCCGCCGACCGACGCGGGGCGCGAGCGCATGTTCGAGATGCCGCTCGAAGACCTGTACGACGCCGCGGGCCGTCCGCTCGAATACGCCGACGCCGCGCGCTACTTCAAACGTGGCGGGCACGGCTGGGCCGCGTACGTGGCCGGGGTCTTCCACGTCCTCGCGCGCGAGCGCGGCCAACGTTTCGAGCGCGGCGCCCGCATACTCATCCGCTCCGAAGTCCCGGAGGGCAAGGGCGTCAGCTCCTCGGCCGCGCTCGAAGTGGCGACGATGCAGGCCGTCGCCGCGGCTTACGAAATTGAGCTTGACCCGCGCGAGCTGGCCTTCCTGTGTCAGAAGGTCGAGAACCTCGTCGCCTGCGCGCCCTGCGGCGTGATGGATCAGATGACCTCGGTCTGCGGCGAAGCCGGCAAGCTGCTCGCGCTGCTCTGCCAGCCCGGCGAGCTGAAGGGGTCGGTGGCGCTGCCCGAAGAGCTGGAAGTCTGGGGCGTCGATTCGGGCATCAGGCATTCGGTCGGCGGCGCGGACTACGGCACCGTCAGGACGGCGGCCTTCATGGGCTACCGCATGATCGCGGAGCTGGCCGGCCTGCGCGTGAGCGAGGGCGGAGGGCGCGGTCACGTCCGCATAGAAGACCCGCGGTGGGGCGGCTACCTCGCCAACATCACGCCCGCGGAGTTCGAGGGGCGCTACGCCTCACACCTGCCGGCGCGCATGTCGGGCGCGGAGTTTCTGGAGAGGTATCAAGGCATCACGGACGCTGTGACCGCGGTAGACCCCGCGCGCCACTACCACGTCCGGCAGGCGACGCAGCACCCCGTCAACGAGCACGCGCGCGTCACGCGCTTCGCGGAGATACTTGAAGGCCCGGGCGCGGCCGGGCGCGCGGCCGAGCTGGGCGAGCTGATGTACAAGTCGCACAAGAGCTACTCGGCCTGCTGCCTCGGCTCGCCGGGCACGGACGAGCTGGTCAGACTCGTCCGCGAGGCCGGGGCCGACTCGGGCCTCTACGGCGCGAAGATCACGGGCGGCGGCAGCGGCGGCACGGTCGCCGTCCTCGGCCGCAAGGGCGCGCGCGCGGGCGTCGAAGCGGTCGCGCGCGAGTACGAGCGCCGCACCGGCCACGCCCCGCTCGTCATCTCCGGCTCCTCGCCGGGCGCGGCCGCCTTCGGGCACATGTTGATAAGTGATGAGTGATAAGTGATAAGTGATAAGAGAATATTAGGCCCGCTCCTCTTTCTTATCACTTATCACTCATCACTTATCACTCCCCAAGGAGTGAGCAGAATGGTCTGGGAAGAGCGTTGGCACCCCCTGCGCGAGGAGTGGGTCATCGTCGCGGCGCACAGGCAGAACCGGCCGTGGGGCGGCGGGACGGTCGAGCACGAGGAGGAGGAGCCGCCCCCGTACGTCGAGGACTGCTACCTCTGCCCGGGCAACCTGCGCGTGAGCGGGCGGCGCAACGCCGACTATGCGAGCACGTTCGTCTTCGACAACGACATGCCCTGCGCCAGCCCCGACGCGCCGCGCGACCTGGAGCCGCCGCCCGGCATCTACCGCAACCAGCCCGCGGAAGGTTTGGCGCGCGTCGTCTGCTACAGCCCGAATCATCGCCTGACGCTCGCCGAGCTTGAGACGGAACAGGTCGAAGAACTGCTCGCCGTCTGGCAGGGGCAGTACAGGGAACTCGGGGGCCGCCCCGAGGTCAAACACGTCCTCATCTTCGAGAACAAGGGCGAGGCCGTCGGCGTCTCGAACCCGCACCCGCACTGCCAGATTTACGCCACCAACTTCGTCTTCAAGTACATCGAGGCCGAGGCGCGCGTCTCGCGGCAGTATCTCGGAGAGACGGGCCGCGTGCTCTTCCAGGACATCCTCGCCGCCGAGCGCGAGGACGGCCGGCGCATCATCTACGAGAACGAGCGCGCCGTCGCCTTCCTCCCATACTTCGCGCGCTACGCCTACGAGGTCTACGTCGCGCCGAAGGAGACGCGCCCCTCCGTCGCGGCGCTTGCCGACGAAGAGCGCCGCGACTTCGCCGACGCGTTACTCCGGGTGCTCGTCAAGTTCGACAACCTCTGGCGCGTCCCCTTCCCCTACGTGATGCCCCTGCACCAGGCGCCGACCGACGGCGGCGACCACCGCGGGTTTCACTTCCACATCGAGTTCCACCCGCCGCTCCGGCGGCCGAACCTTCTGAAGTACCTGGCCGGCCCCGAGATCGGCGGCGGGAATTTTCTGAGCGACACCTCGCCCGAAGAGAAGGCCGCCGAGTTGCGCGCCGCCGCGGACGTGCATTACAAGAAGGCGCGTGAAGCACCAGGTCAGAACCACCCGCGGTAGCGGGTGGGTTGTTGACACTCGACCGGGCCGTGTCGCAAAGGCCCGCCCGCTACCGCGGGTGGTTCTGACCGGCACTCGGAGACGAAGGCATCCGGCAACGGAACATTATGAAGCTACTCGGGATTGACGTCGGGACGGGCGGGAGTCGCGCCCTGCTAGTTGACGAGCAGGGCGGGGTGGCCGCCTCCGCGACCGTGGAGCACGCGGCGTTCGCCTCGCCGCAGACGGGGTGGGCCGAGCAGGACGCGCGCGACTGGTGGCGCGCGAGCGAGCAGGCGGTGCGCCGGGTGCTCTCCGCCGAAGGCGTGCGCGCGGAGGAGGTCGCCTGCGTCGGGCTGACGGGACAGATGCACGGCGCGGTGCTGCTCGACGAGACGGACGAGCCTCTGCGTCCGTCAATCATCTGGTGCGACGTGCGCACGCACGAGCAGTGTCGCGCGCTCACCGAAACAGTCGGCGCCGAGCGTTTGATTCGGCTCGTGTCGAACCCGGCGCTCGAAGGCTTCACGTTGCCGAAGATGCTCTGGGTGCGCGAGCGCGAGCCCGAGGTGTGGGGGCGCGTGCGCTCTGTGCTTTTGCCGAAGGATTACGTGAGGTTAAGACTGACGGGCGAGAAGGCGACCGACGTGGCCGACGCCTCGGGCACGCTCCTCTTCGACGTGAGCGGGCGCCGTTGGTCGGACGAGATGTTGGGGTTGGCGGGGATAGACCGCGGCCTGCTGCCGCGCGCTTACGAGTCTTCGGAGGTGACGGGGCGCGTCTCGGCGGGGGGCGCACGGGCGACGGGCCTGCGCGAGGGGACGCCGGTCGTCGCGGGCGCGGGCGACCAGGCGGCGGGCGCGGTCGGCATGGGGATCGTCCGGCCCGGCGCGGTCAGCGCGACCATCGGCACCTCGGGCGTCGTCTTCGCCGCGACCGACCGCCCGGCGCTCGACCCGAAGGGGCGCGTCCACACCTTCTGCCACGCAGTCCCCGGGCGCTGGCACGTCATGGGCGTGACGCAGGGCGCCGGCTTATCTCTGCGCTGGTTCCGCGACCAGTTCGGCGCAGGGAAGGACGACGGGCGCGACCCTTACGAGCGTTTGAGTGAAGAAGCGGCCACAGTCGCGCCCGGCTCGGACGGGGTGCTGTGGGCGCCGTATCTGATGGGCGAGCGGACTCCGCACCTCGACCCGCACGCGCGCGCCGCCTTAGTCGGATTGAACGCGAGCCACAAACGCGCGCACGTCGTCCGCGCCATCCTCGAAGGCGTCGCGTTCAGCCTGAGGGACACGTTCACAATCTTCGGGGAGATGGGCGTGCCGGTGGAGTCGATACGGCTCGGCGGCGGCGGCGCGCGCTCGCCCGTGTGGCGGCAGATACAGGCGGACGTGTACGGGCGCGAGGTCGAGCTGGTCGAGGCCGACGAGGGCGCGGCCTACGGCGCGGCGCTGCTCGCGGGCGTGGGCGGCGGGGCGTGGGCTTCGGTTGACGAGGCTTGCGCCGCCGCGGTGCGCGTGCGCGAACGCACGCCGCCCGACGCCGGGGGCGCGCGCGTCATGGACGAGCGTTATAAAATCTTTCGCGCAATCTACCCGGCGCTGCGCCGCATCGCCGAGGCGTCAGGGCCGGGCGCGGGCTGAAGACTAAGACGAGAAAGGGAGATTAAGACAATGGCAGAAGAGAAGTACGAGCCGAAGCCGGAGCACAAGTTCACCTTCGGCCTCTGGACGGTGGGCAACCGCGGGCGCGACCCGTTCGGCGATGCCGTCCGCCCCTCCTTGCCGCCGAACGACGCGGCGAAGCTGCTGGGCGAGGTGGGCGCGTGGGGCGTCAACTTCCACGACAACGACCTCGTCCCCATCGACGCCACGCCGCAGGAGCGCGAGCGCATCGTCAGGGAGTTCCGCTCGGCCTGTGAAGACGCCGGCCTGGTGGTGCCGATGGCGACGGTGAATCTGTTCTACGAGCCTGTGTTCCGCGACGGGGCCTTCACGGCCAACGACGCGCGGGTGCGCTCCTACGCCTTGCAGAAGACCATGCGCGCGATGGACCTGGGCGCGGAGTTCGGGGCGAAGATATTCGTCCTGTGGGGCGGGCGCGAGGGCGTCGAGACCGACGCCTGCCGCCGCCCGGACGAGGGCGTCAAGCGTCTGAGGGAGGCCCTGAACTACCTGTGCGAGTATTCCCTCGACCAGGGCTACGACTACCGCTTCGCCCTGGAGGCGAAGCCGAACGAGCCGCGGGCGGACATCTACATGCCGACGACGGGCGCCTACCTCGGGCTCATCGCGACGCTCGACCACCCGGAACTCGTCGGCGTCAACCCGGAGGTGGCGCACGAGCACATGGCCGGCTTGAACATGACGCACGCCGTCGCCCAGGCGTGGGAGGCGGGCAAGCTCTTCCACATCGACCTGAACGACCAGGTGCCCGGACGCTACGACCAGGACTTGAGGTTCGGCTCGGCCAACCCGAAGACCGCGTTCTGGCTGGTGAAGTTCTTAGAGGACGTCGGGTACGACGGGCCGCGCGCGTTCGACGCGCACGCGTACCGGACGGAAGATTACGAGGGCGTGAAGGACTTCGCCCGCGGCTGCATGAGGACGTACCTCATCCTGAAGGAGAAGGGCGAGCTCTGGAACCGCGACCCCGAGATCAAGTCCATCCTCGCCGACATCGCCGCTTCGGACGGCAACGGCGGCGCGGTCAAGTTCGAGAAGGGGCGCAACGGGCAACTGCTCGCGCAGGACTTCGACCGCGCGGAGATGTCCTCGAAGGGTCTGCGCTACGAGCGGCTCGACCAACTGACGATGGACATCCTGCTCGGCGTGCGCTGAAGCTCAGGTCGAGGGTGACAGACGAATGATTCCCAAACTGGACATACTGAGGCGCATCACCGACGCCGGCCTCGTCGCCGTCGTGCGCGCGGAGTCGGGCGAACAGGCCCGGCGCGTCGCCGACGCCGTACTCGCGGGCGGCTGCCCCGCCGTCGAGATGACCTTCACCGTGCCCCACGCACACCGCGTCATCGAGGAGCTGGCCGCCGCCTACAAGCCGTCCGAGCTGATACTCGGCGCGGGCACCGTCCTCGACCCGGAGACGGCGCGCATAGCGATACTCTCGGGCGCCGCTTACGTCGTCTCGCCGTCGCTCAACCCGGAGACCGTGCGCCTGTGCAACCGTTATCAAGTCCCGGTCATGCCGGGCGCGATGACCGTCCGCGACGTGTTAGAGGCGTTGGAGCTGGGCGCCGACGTGGTGAAACTCTTCCCCGGCGAGGCGTTCGGCCCCCCGATCATCAAGGCCATCAAGGGGCCTCTGCCGCAGGCGCCGCTGATGCCGACGGGGGGCGTTGACCTCTCGAACGTGGCGGAGTGGATCAAGGCGGGCGCGGTGGCCGTGGGCGCGGGCGGCAGCCTGACGGGCGGGGCCAGGACCGGCGACTTCGCGTCGGTCACGACGACGGCGCGCGCTTTCGTCGAGAAGATCAGGGAGGCGCGCGCGAAGTGAGGGCCGGCCGGCCGAGTCACCGACGGCCACACGAACAAAGAGGCGGGGCCTGAATCACTTCAGGCCCCGCCTCTTTGTTCAGTGAGGAGGGGGACGGGAAGTCGTAGCTTCCCGGGGTAAAATAAAGCCCCCGCGACTCTGGGCAAGAGTCTTGTTTGGACACGGGGGCTTTGGCGTCCACACAAGGCAGAAGGGATGCCTTACACGCGCGGGCGCCGTCACGGCCGCTCGATGTTGGGGTAGGCGAGGGCCGAATCTTTTAAAACTCAAAGAGCATTAAGACTCGCGAGGCAGGGCGTATGAAGTATGCCCTCGCATTGCCAACGGCGGCTGCGGTCAACCGCCTGCCGGGGTGAAACTTGTTCCCGCCCTCTCCCTCAGGCCGCGGCCAGCCGGCGGGCGACCGCGGTGCGGCGGACGGTGGCGACGAGGCGCTCCACGTCGAGCGGCTTGTCGAAGAACCCGTCGGCGCCGCGGCGGACGCACTCGCGCCGCATCTCGCCCGAGGGGTCGGAACTCGCCACGAAGACCTTCGACGCGGGGAGGTGGCTCTTCACGTAGTCGAGGATACGGAGCCCGGTGTCAGGCGCGTCGAGGGTCGGCGGCAGGTGAAGGTCGAGGATGGCGACGTCCGGCTCGTAAATGGTCGCGCGGCGGATGGCCGACGAGAGGTTGTTGGCCGTCATCACCTCGAACTCGTCGCACAGCGTCCAGAAGAGCTGCTGCGTGATCGCCACGTCGTCGTCAACTATGAGAATCTTCGGCTTCGTCATCATCTTCGTCCCCGTCACTCACCAAAATGGCTCCGGCGATGTCTTCAACTCTCATCTACGTCCATCACCCTTCCGGCGGATGCCAGGTTTCAAAGCCCTCACACGCACGACCCTACTGCAAAGCCGGTGCCAAGACCGACGCGCGGCCGGAAATGTGAATTTCCGGCCAAAAACGCACACCCGCCCGCCCGCCATATTTTTGCATGTACACATGAGTGGACAGCCGCGCGGGCGCGTGTGTGAACAGCAGTAGGCAGTTAAGACAGTAGTCAGTAGTCAGTAGCCAGTAGTCAGTAGGGGAAACTAATTCGGCGGGCGTCGGGTTTTAACCCGCAAACGCCCGCCGAGGTTTTCTACTGTCTACTGTCTACTGTCTACTCCCTGTCAGACCCCCGTGATGGCGAGTTCGCTGATGAGGCGGTGGAGGTAGGAGCGGCTGATGCCGAGGCGGCGCGCGGCGGCGACGCGGTTGCCGCCTTCGGCCTGGAGCGCCGAGATGACCATGCGGCGGCGGAGCGCGAGCGTCGCCCCTTCGAGCGTCGTCTCGTCGGGGGCCGTGCCGCCCGCGGGCGTCTGCGGGGGCGGGGCCAGGCGCAGCATCTTCTCGGGCAGGAACTCGACGCCGAGGTGCGCGCCCTTCGTCAGCACCACGAGCCGCTCCACGAGGTTCTCAAGCTCGCGGACGTTGCCCGGCCAGTCGTACTCCTGCAAGGCTTCGAGGAGCGCGGGGTCGAGGCCGGCCGGCGGGCGGTCGTGCTTCTCGGCGGCCTTCGCGGCGAAGTGCGCGGCGAGGAGCGGCACGTCCTCGCGCCTCTCCCTGAGCGCGGGCATGTGGAGCGGCACGACGTTCAGGCGGTAGAAGAGGTCTTCGCGGAACCGCCCCGCAGAGACCTCCTGTTCGAGGTCGCGGTTCGTCGCGGCGATGAGGCGGATGTCCACGCCGACGGGGCGGTTGCTGCCCACGCGCTCGAAGGTGCGCTCTTGCAGCACGCGCAGGAGCTTCACCTGCACGGAGGGCTGTAGCTCGCCGATCTCGTCGAGGAAGAGCGTGCCGCCGTTCGCCAGCTCGAAGCGCCCCAGGCGGTCGGCCTTCGCGTCGGTGAAGGCGCCCTTGACGTGGCCGAACAGCTCCGACTCGATGAGCGATTCGGGGAGCGCCGCGCACGAGACGGCGACGAAGGGGCGGTCGCGCCGGCCGCTCTCCTCGTGGATGGCGCGGGCGAGGACTTCCTTGCCCGTGCCGTTCTCGCCGGTGATGAGCACGGTGGCCGAGGTGTCGGCGACGGCGCGCGCCTGCTTGAGCGTGCGTTCGAGCGCCGCGCTCGTGCCGACGAAGCGGCCGAAGCCGCGGTGCATCTTCAGCTCCGAGCGGAGCTTCAAGACCTCGCGTTCGAGGCAGCGGACGCGCGCCGCCTGCGTGACGATGTGCGAGACCTCCTCCTCGTCGAAGGGCTTCTCGAAGAAGCCGTAGGCGCCGCGGCGGATGGCTTCGAGCGCGGCCTGCTTGTTGTCGCTGCCGGTGATGACGACGACGGGGACGGAGGGGCGCTCGCCGCGCGCGGCCTCGACGACGGCCAAGCCCTCCTCGATGCCGTCGAGGTCGGGCGGCAGGTGCAGGTCGCAGATGACCACGTCCACGCGCTCGCGCTGGAGGAATTCGACGGCGTCGGCGCGCGTCTCGGCTTCGAGCACGCGGTGGCGCTCGACGAGCGCCCAGTGGAGCTGGCGGCGCAGGAGCCGGTCGTCGTCCACCACCAACACCGTCGTCTTATCTTCCGCCTGTTCGGTCATGGCAAGGGGAGTTTCCGAATATAGAGCGACGCCCCGGCCGGGATGAGAGGGTGCTCCCGGCTGAGGCTTGACAGTCTGGAAAAAGCTGTATGGATTATCCGGACGAGTTGGGCAACGCGCTTTCTGCCGCGGCCGCCGCCTTCAACGGCCGCTCGCGCCTCTCGCCCGAATGGAGCAGGCGGGATGGTAGCACGACGCGGAAGCGCGTGCCAGCGCCGGGGCTCGACTCCACCTCCAGGCGCCCGCCGTGCGCCTCGACCACCTCGCGGCAGGTGAAGAGCCCGAGGCCGATGCCCTTGTTCTTCGTCGTCGAGAAGGGGCGGTACAGGCGCGTCTTGATGAACTGCTCGGTCATCCCGACGCCCGTGTCCGAGACGCTTAAGAAGACGTATTCGCCGTCGAGCTTCCCGGCCTCGACCGTCAGGCGCCCGCCCTTCGCGCCCATCGCTTCGAGCGCGTTGATGACGAGGTTCTCGACGACGTTCTCGACCCGCTCGGGCTCGACCGTGGCGACGAGGTTGTCGGGCAGGCGGGCCTCGATGTCGTTGAGCGGGCGCGTCGGCTCGGCGTTGGTGGCGAGCACGCGGCGGATGACGGGGACGAGGTCTACGGGCCGCGAGGCGATGCGGTACTCGCCGCTCAGGGACTTCGCCGGCTCGCTCAGGCGCGCGACCGTGCGCTTCAACTTCTCGGTCGCCTCGCGCAGGGATTCGATGGCGTCGGCGCGGAACTCCTCGCGGTGGAACTGCTTCTCCATGTTCGAGACGAGCATCGACAGCCCCGCGATGGCGTTCTTCAGGTCGTGCGAGACCATCGCCGAGATGCGCATGAACGACTGGAACTGGCGCGACTCGGCCTCGCGCGCGATCAGGTCGCGCAGGCGCTCGGTCATCGCGTTGAAGTTCTCGGCCAGCTCGCGCGTCTCGCCGCTGTGGCTGACCTCGATGCGCTGTTCGAGGTCGCCGGCGGCGACGGCCGACGCGCTGCGCGCGACGAGCCCGATGCCGCGCGTCTCGCGCGCGCCGATGTAGGAGAGCAGGGCCAGGCCCGCGAGCGAGGCCACCAGCGCCGCGGCCCCGCCCAGCAGCGCCGCGCGGCGCACGGGCGCGAGCGCCCCCGCGTAGTCTTCGGACGACGCCACGGAGAGGTTCAGGCCGCCGACCGGGAAGAACGCCGCGAGCTGCGACCCGCCGTCCGCCGTGTCGTAGAAGCCGGTGCCCGCCCCGCCGGTCTTCATCCGCCCGGCGATCTCCTTGAAGTACGGCATCGCGCTCGAAGCCGACTGGTGCGTCAGGGCGCCGTTCGTGTGGTAGACGACGGTGTCGGTGGCGTTGTCGAGCGCGACGACCGAGCGGCCCGCCGGGAAGACCTCGGTGGTCTCGCCGGCCTCGCGCACAATCTCGCCCAGCCTGACCTCGGCGACGACGGCGCCCGCGGGCGCGGCCCCGCCTTCGGCCGTCGCGGGGTCGTAGACGGGCGCCGTCAGACGCAGCGCGGCGCCGTAAGGCTCCTCGCTCAGGGGTGAGCGCAGCACCGCGGCCTCGCGCGCCGTCCAGACGCGCTCCTCGTGGCGCGCCAGGCCGCTCATGAGGTCCGCCGTTTGAACGACGAAGCCCTTGCCGTCGGCCGCCCTGTTCAGGCGGAAGACCGGCTGCCGGTTCCCGTCGAGGAAGGTGACGGCCTGTAGGTACTCGCGGTTGAGGCTCGCGTAAGCTTCGAACTGTTCCCTGAGCGAAGCGGCGCCCTCCGCTTGCCCGGCCGCCGGCCCGACGTCGGGGGCGAGCGGGGCGTGTTCGTGCGCGAAGCGGCGCACGGCCCCGGCGCGCGCGAGTTCGAGCAGGCGCGAGTCCTGAGTCGAGAGGACGCGCCCCACGTCGCGCGCCACGCGCGACGCGCGCTCGGACGCGCGCTCGCGCAGCAGAGACTCGACGGCGCCCGCGCCCGCCCGGTACTGAAGCAGGCAGACGACCGCCAGCGGCACGAGCGCCAGCGCGGCGAAGACGACGATCAGCTTGGTTCTGAGGTTCACGACGGCCACCACTTCCGAAGGCTTCAAGGGTGAGACGCGCGGCGGCGCGCCGCGAGCAGGGCGGCCAGTATAAAGGTAAGGGGGGAAGGGGTAAAGGGTGGAAGGTGCTGGGTGTTGGGTTCCAGGTTTTGGTTTTGACCAGCACCCGGCACCCTTTACTCGACGACGGCGTCGGCCTCGACCTCGACGAGCCAGTCGGGGTCGATGAAGCGCGAGACCTGCATGACGGTGTTGACGGGGCGCACGTCGCGGAAGAACTCGCCGTGGACGCGCGCGACCGCCTCCCAGTCCTCGATGCGCGTGAGCAGGATGCGCGTCCGCACCACGTCCGGCAGACCGGCGCCCAACTCCCCGAGCGCGCGCGCGACGATCTCGAAGCAGCGACGCGCCTGCGCCGCCGCGTCGCCCGGCGCGACCGTCCGCCCCTCCGCGTCGAGCGGCGCCGTGCCCGCGACACAGATCAAGCCCCCCGCGCGCACCGCCCGCGAGATGCCTATGATCGATTCATAAGGCGAGCCGCTTGAGACGCGCCGCCGCGAGTCGGACATAAATCTGTCAGTAGACAGTAGTCATACCAGCTTGCTGAATGGGATAAGGCGTCCGACGCCGGGAGCGCGGGCATCCCTGCCCGCCGAAGCGTGCCCGGGCACGCTCGGCCGTCGCCCTGTATCTCTCGGCGTCGGAGGGGATAGTCACACGGCCTTCGCGCCTGCGGCGCTCATGGCGGGCAGGATGCCCGCGCCCCCGGCTCTCACCTCCTTATTTTGTTTCGCATGTCGGCATCAGTAGTCAGTAGTCAGTAGAAGAACCGTCGTCGCTCGTACCGTCCGGCTGTCGTCATCAACGACCGAAACGCGGAGCCTACTGGCTACTGACTACTGTCTACTGTCTACTCCCCTTCCAGTTTCGCGTCCAGAGTGATCTCGGCGTTGAAGAGGCGCGAGACGGGGCAGCCGGCCTTGGCGTTGTTGGCGGCCGTCTCGAAGGCGGCGGCGTCGGCGCCGGGCACGCGCGCCGTCACGTCGAGGTGGACTTTGGTGATGCTGAAGCCGGCGTCGGTCTTCTCCAGGCGGACGGCCGCGGTCGTGTTGATCGAGTCGGCCGTGAAGCCCGCGTCGCCCAACTGCTTCGAGAGCGCCATCGAGAAGCAGCCCGCGTGCGCCGCGGCCAGAAGCTCTTCGGGGTTCGTGCCCTTGCCGTCCTCGAAGCGCGTGCTGAAAGAGTATTGCGCGCCGTCGAGCACGCCGCTCTCGGTCGAGACCGTCCCCTTGCCGTCCCTGATGCCACCCCGCCACACGGCGGAACCTGTTCGCTTCATCCCTTCTCTTCTCCTTCTTCTTCCGTTTTGAATTTAAGAGCCGACTTAAACTTCAGGCGCGCTCGCGCCCCCACTCCGTGAGCAGGGCGCCGAGGCGCGCGACGACCTCCTCGTGCGCCGCGCCGTTCGAGGCGACGAGCCCGTTGCGGTTGAGCACGTCGGGCGTGTTGTAGCGGAGCGGGTCGCCCCACACGTCGGTCATGCGCCCGCCCGCCTCCGCGAGCACGGCCTCGGGCGCGCACGTGTCCCACTGCTTCGTCTTCGGCGAGAGGTGTATGTAGAGGTCGGCCTGTTTCTCGACCAGGAGTCCGACCTTGATGCCGACCGAGTGGCTCCTCACCTCCGCGCGGACGCCGAGCACGCTGACGACGGACTCCATCCGCGGCCCGCGGTGCGAGCGGCTCTCGGCCAGGCGCATCCGGCTCAGCTCCGTCTCGCCCGTGACGCCCAGGCGCTCCGCCTTCAGGCCCGCGCCCGCCTCCGAAGTGGGCCGCACGACCCACGCGCCGTGGCCGCGCGCGGCCCAGTAGAGCACGTCGGTCGCGGGCGCGTAGAGGATGCCGAGCGCGGCGCGGCCCCGGACGGCCAGCCCGACCTGCACGCAGAAGTCGCCCGTGCCCGCGATGAAGCCCTTCGTGCCGTCGATGGGGTCGATCATCCACACGCGCTCGCGCCCGATGCGGCGGTCCGTGTCCACGGACTCTTCCGCGAGCACGCCGTCGTCCGGGAACTCCTCGCGCAGCGCGCGCACGATCAGCTCGTTGACGGCGCGGTCGGCCTGCGTCACCGGCTCGTCGAACTCGTCCTTGTGCTCGACGCGCATCGGCTTCCCGTAGTAGGCCAGCGCCGCCTCGCCCGCGCGCCGCGCAAGCTCAACCCCGACCCGCAACTCCCGCTCGAACTCGCCCCTTGTTACTTCCATCAGTGCAGCCATCAACTCACCCAAGATTAATTCACAGGGATGGACAGGGTGGGCAGGATAAAGCAGATACAGATTTGAAATTTCAGATTTGAAATTCTTAAATTGCTTATCCTGTTCATCCTGTCCGTCCCCGTTAATTCATTCCTTCGCCAACTCGCGCGCGGCGCGGCGGATGACTTCCAGAGTCAGATCAATGTCGCGGCGCGTCGTGCGGTAGTTCGTGATCGAGGCGCGCAGGGCGAAGCGTCCGCGCAAGACCGCGTTCGAGACGTAAGCCTCGCCGCCGCGCTGCACGCGGTGCATGACGCGCTCATTCAAGCTATCGAGCCGCGCGTTAAGCTCTTCGCGCCTTCCTTCGTCTTCGAGTTCGGGCCGCGCGCTGGCGGGCACGTAACGGAAACAGCAGATGCCGAGCGTGGGCGGCGCCAGCAGCTCGAAGTCTTCGGAGGCGTTGACGCGCTCGGCCATGTATGAGGCCGTCGCGCAGTCCTCCTCAATCGCCGCGCTGACGCGCCGCGCGCCGTAGTACGAGAGCGTCGCCCAGACCTTGAGCGCGCGGAAGGGGCGCGACAGCTCCGTGCCGTAATCCCAGAAGGCGAACGCCTCCGCCTCCTCGCGCTCGAAGACCTTGATGTAACCCTCCTCCGTCCCCGCGAAGGCCGCGCGGGCGCGCTCCGGCTCTCGGAAGAGAAGGCAGCCCGCGCCGAGCGGCGTGTAGAGCCACTTGTGCGGGTCGAGCGAGACCGAGTCGGCCTCTTCGATTCCTTCGAAGAGCGCACGCTTCGCATTCGTGCCCGCGGCGAGCGCGCCGTACGCGCCGTCCACGTGGAACCAGAGCGAGTGCTCCCGCGCCACGCGCGCGACCTCGCCCAAAGGATCGACCGCGCCGGTCGAGACCGTGCCCGCGCTCGCCACGACGCAGAAGGGGCGAAAGCCCGCGCGTAAATCTGCTTCGACGCGCTCGCGCAAATGCCGCACGTCCGCGCGGAACCTTTCGTCCGAAGGCACCACGCGCACCTGCTCGCGCCCGAAGCCGAGGACGTCCGCGGCCTTCGGAATCGACAGGTGCACCTGGTCTGAGGCGTACAGGGTCGCCGGGGCCGGGTCGCCCCAGAGCCCCCTGCGCGAGGCGTCGTGTGCGTAAGCCCTGTGTGCGACGAAGAGCGCGTTGAGGTTCGCCATCGAGCCGCCGCTCGTCAGAAGCCCGCCGCAATGCTCGTTCAACCCCTCGCCCTTGAACCCGATCAGCTCCGCGAGCCAGCGGACGGCCGTCCGCTCGACCTCGGTCGGCCCCGGCGCCGAGCGCCAGGACGTGACGTTCGAGTTGAGCGCCGCCGCCGCGAGCGACGCGAACGCGCCCACGGGCGTCGCGGGCGACGCGACGTAGCCGTACATCCGCGGGTGCCCGTTCTGCCTGCTCTGCCTGAAGACTTCCGCGCACGCCAGCGTCAACGCTTCGAGCCCCGCGCCCTCCTCCGGCAGCCCGCCGCCGAAGAGACCTTTAAGCTTCTCGGCAGAAGTCTCGGGGAAGACCGGCAGCGCCTCCGGCTCGCTCAGGTATTCGAGCGCCAGCCGGCCGAACGCGCGGCCGAGTTCTTCCAGCTCGCCCCGCGGCAGATCGAGCGTGGAAGAGCGCGCCTCGCCGTCATGTCCGTCCGTGCTCATGGGTGTGCCCCAACCCTAACACACCGCCTCCCGTTAGTTGAAGCTGTGCTAAACTCGCGCCCGAACTTACCGCACAAGACGAGGGGGACTGTAGGGCTTATGACTCAGCCGGGCCACGCCACGACCGAAGGCACCGCCGCGTACCGCGAGCGCTTCCGCGGGACGGCCGCCGAAGGGCACTTCCGCTTCGAGCAGAACCTCTGGCTCTCCTCCGTCGGCGTCGGCACGTACCTCGGCGGCGCGGACGAAGAGACCGACCGCGCTTACTCCGAGGCAATCGCGCGCGCCGTCGAGCTGGGCGCGAACGTCATCGACACCGCCGCCAACTACCGCTTCCAGCGCAGCGAGCGCTCGGTCGGCGAGGCGATAAAGAGTTTGACGGCCGCGGGGTTCGGCCGTGAAGAACTCGTCGTCTGCACTAAGGGCGGCTACATCCCCTTCGACACGCACCCGCCCGCGGGCCAGGCCGGCGTGCGCGCCTACGTCGAGGAGACGTTCGTCAAGACCGGCGTCATCCAACCCTCGGACGTCGCCGCCGGGAGCCACTGCATGACGCCGCGCTACCTCGCGCACCAGGTCGCGCAGTCGCTCCGCAACATGAATCTTGAGACGGTGGACGTTTACTACGTCCACAACCCGGAGACGCAGCTTCAGGTCGTCGCGCGCGAAGAGTTCGACGCGCGCCTGCGCGCGGCCTTCGAGCAGTTGGAGCGCGAGCGCGCCGCGGGGCGCCTGCGCTTCTACGGCGTCGCGACGTGGAACGGCTTCCGCGCGAAGGCCGACTCGCGCGGCCACCACCCGCTCGGACGCATGTGGGAGCTGGCGCGCGAGGCGGGCGGCGACGAGCACGGCTTCCGCTTCGTGCAGCTCCCCTTCAACCTCGCCATGCCCGAGGCGCTCGTCGCGGAGAACCACACGCACAACGGCGCGCAGGTCTCCCTGCTCGAAGCGGCGAAGGCGCTCGGCGTGACGGTCGTCGCCAGCGCCTCCATCAAGCAGGGCGAGGTCGCGCGCGGCCTCCCCGAGCGCATCCGCGAGCCCCTCGGCTCGCTCTCGACCGACGCGCAGACGGCCATCCAGTTCACGCGCTCCACGCCCGGCGTCACCACGGCGCTGGTCGGCATGAGCCGCCGCGCGCACGTCGAAGAGAACCTGCAACTCACCCGCGTCGCGCCCGCCTCCGCGGAAGACTACGGCCGACTGTTCACACAGGCATAGTGATAAGTGATACCGACATGCGAAACAAAATAAGGAGGTGAGAGCCGGGAGCGCGGGCATCCTGCCCGCCATGAGCGCCGCAGGCGCGAAGGCCGTGTGACTATCCACTCCGGCGTCGAGAGATACCGGGCGACGGCCGAGCGTGCCCGGGCACGCTTCGGCGGGCAGGGATGCCCGCGCTCCCGGCTTCGGACGCCTTATCCCATTCAGCAAGCTGGTATGATAAGTGATGAGTGATAAGAGAAGACAAGGCCCGTCCCTTCCTTCTCATCACTTATCACTTATCACTTATCACTAGCCCGAAGGAATTCGTATGCCTGAGAGTGAGATGAAGACGTTCGCGGAGTTCTGGCCGTTCTACGTGCGCGAGCACAGCCGGGCGGGGACGCGCGCTCTGCACCTGGCGGGGACTTTGACGGGCACGGCGCTGCTCGTCGCGCTGGCGGCGGCGGGCCGCTGGCGTTGGCTGCCCGTCGCGCTCGTGCCCGGCTACGCCGCGGCGTGGGTCGGCCACTTCTTCGTCGAACACAACCGCCCGGCCACCTTCAAGCACCCGCTCTGGTCGCTCGCCGGCGACTACAAGATGGTGGCGCTGATGCTCGCCGGCCGCATGGACGAGGAGGTCGAGCGCGCGTGCGCGTTCGAGGCCGCACGAGGCGCGGGCGGTCGAGGCTGACACCCCGCCCGCCCGCGCCTCGTTAACAAAAGCCCCGGCCGCCCGGCGCGGCTGACTCCTCCCGCCGTCACCTCAGCTCGGCCTTCAACTCGTACTCCGCGCTGCCGCCCTTCGAGTAGACGCGGAGCAGGTAGTTCCCCTTCGAAGGGAGGAGAAGGCGCTTCGAGCGCGCGCCGCTCACGAGCTTGAGCGGCGCCGCGGGGTCGCGCAGGGACAGGTCGAAGACCGCCGCGCCCTTGCCCTTCGTTTCGACTTTGACGGCGAGCGCCTGCCCGGCCGTCGCGTCGAACTGGTAGACGAAAGCGACGCGGTCGGAGACCTCTTCGCCCTCCGCGCGCGCCCTGCCCGGCTCGAAGGACAAACGCTTCGGCGTCGTCCTGAACAGCTCGAAGAGAAAGCCCTCGCCCGACTTCAACTCGCCGTTCTTAGGAATGGGCCGGCCCATCGCCTTGTAGATGGAGACGATGGTGTCGGCACGTTCGCGCGCCTCCGCGTCGTCGGGGCGAAGGCGCAGGACGTGGCGGTAGTCGCCGAGCGCGTGCTTGTAGAAGAGGGGGTTGCCCGCGCTCCACAAGAAGTCCGCGCGCTCGCTCAGGGCCTCCGCCGCCGCGCGCCGCTCGGCCTCGCCCGCGCCCGGCGCGTACGCCTTCGAGACCGCCTCCCGTATCTTCTCGTCGAAGCCGGAGAAGTCCCACCCGACGACCTCGACGTTCGTGAACTCGGGCGCCGCCGTCCGGGCGGCGGCCGCGAGCGCGACGGCGAGCGTCACGACGAGCGACAAAAACCTTCTCAAAATCCCTCCCCCCAATCCCGTGTCTTTCAACCGTCCGTCTCCGACGGCGCCGCAAACCTCACCCCGCGGCCTCGCTCGTGTCGGGCGTGGGCGTGGCGTCGTCCGCCTCCTCCGCCGCCTCGGCCGCCGCGCGCTGCTGGCTCTTCTGGTAGAGGTAGGAGACGGCGAGCAGGATCGCGCCGAGCACGATGAAGGAGACGATGCGGTAGGCGCGGTCGAGCGCCGAGAGGTCGAGGAAGAAGACCTTGAGCGTCGTCAGCCCCAACAGCGCCAGCGACATCAGGCGCAGCAGCCGCGAGCGCCGCACGCGACCCACGAGCAGAAGCCCCGCGCCGTAGAGCGCCCACACGACCGACAGCGACAACTGCTTCGACAGCTCGACGTCCCTCTGCGCGGACGCCTCCGCGCCCGGCACCCTGCGCGACTCGAAGTAGCCGACCGCCTCCGCGCTCAGCGCGACGAGCGCCAGGACGTTGGCGACGACGACCAGGGCGGGCACGACCGAGCGCTCCTCCTCACTCAGGCTTTCCTCGCCGCCGCGCGCGTAGAGGCGCACGGCCGCGGCGTAGGCGGCGACGAGCAGCGCGAAGGCGAGGAACGTGTGGTTGAGGAGCGGCGCGTGCCACACGGCGTCGTAGAACGGGAGGTCTAGGACGAGCGCCTTCAACGTCGCCACGACCAGCAGGGCGAGCCCCGCGTAGCGCGCCACGGGCTGCGCGCGCCGGAGGCCGTAGGCGACGAGCCCCGCCCCCCAGATCGACCACAGCGCCGTCAGGGAGAACTGCCGCGCGCCCTCCGCGCGCTCGCGCGCGAGCCCCTCGGACATGGCCTTCTGCCGGCCGAAGTAGTCGCTCAAGTCCAGGGTCACGAGCGTCAGCGCGAGCCCGTGGGCCGCCAGCGTGTAGAGCCCGACGGCCGCCGAGCGCTCGCCCTCCCCCGGCACGCCGCGCCCCCCGCCCTCGTCCGCGTCCGCGTGGCCGCGGTAGAGCCACGCGGCGCCCGCCAGCGCCGAGACGAGCGCGAGGCACGACAGCGCGCGCGCGTTGAGGAGCGGCACGAAGCGGTCTTGCCCTTCGGCCAGCGTCAGAGGGTCGAAGGCGTACTGCTGCGCGTCGAAGCCGAGCCAGTGCGCCAGCGCGACGGCGAAGACCGCGACGGCCGCGCGCCGCGCCGCCGGCTCGCCCGCGCGCAACCCCGCCCAGGTCAACATCAACCCCTCGACCGCCCAGACGATGGTCACCCACTGTAGTTCGAGCTGTATCGCCACCGCCGCCGTCAGGAAGGTCACGGCCGCGCCGACGTACGCGTGCGTGAGCAGTCGGTCTTCGGGGCTGCGCACGCGCCCGAAGTGGAAGAGCGCGGCGAAGAAGAGGGCGACGAGCATCGCCTGCGTCGCCGGCGCGGAGTCGGCGTAGCCCGCCTCAGTCCACATCCCGTAGCAGAAGCCGAAGTAGACGGTCGCGTTCGCGGCGAACAGCGCCACGTCGAACCAGCGCGAGCGGCGCCGCGGCAAAACGTTGTGGAAGAAGGAGAGCAGCGAGTAGACGACGAAGAAGAGGCTCAGGAAGAGGAGCGTCGTCCAGAGCTTGCCCTTGTCGTAATACTTGAGCGCCCAGCCGAGCGTCATCAGGGTGGTCGCGGCGAACGAGAGGAAGTCGAGCACGCGCCAGCGCTTGAAGTAGGCGACGGCGAGCACGCCCGCGTCGAGCAGCGAGACGTAGGTGAAGAGCGCGACCTGGTTGTCCTGCCCCGTCGCGAGCAGCACCGGCGTCAGGAAGCCGCCCACCAGGCCCAGCACCGCCACCGGCAGCGCGTTCAGACGCACCGAGAGCAACACGGCGACGGCCGTCACGGCGGTCATCAGAAGGAACGCGACCGGCTGCGCGAGCAGTCGGTAGAACTCGTACGCGGCGTAGACCGAGAGGTAGAGGATGAGGACGCCGCCGCCCGAGAGCACGTAGGCGTAGGGGCGAAGCCCGCGGCGGCGCAGGCGCTCGCCCACGGCGAGCAGCCCGAGGCCGGCGAGCGCGCCGAGCGCGACGCGCACCGCCGGGCTGATCCAGTCGTTGTCGAAGGCGTACTTGAGCGCGAAGGCGACGGCGAACGTGACGAGGATGATGCCCGCCCAACTGAAGACGCTCCCGCCGATGAGCGACTCCAGGTCGCGCGGCTTCGCGGCGGCGGGCGCCGCGGTTTTCGGCTCGGGCCGCGGGCGTTGACCGGCGCCGGCACCGTCCCCGAAGTCGGGACGGCGCCCGGCCTCCGGACGCGGCCGGGGTTGACCTTCACCCGGCGCCACACCCGACTCTCCCCCGCGAGCCTCGCCTGCGTCCGCCGGTCTCGCGGCCTCGCGCGGGGCGGCGTCGGGGGCGTCGCCCCGCGCCTCTTCGCGCTCGTCTGTGAGCGACTCGTAGAGCGGTCGCCGCGACGTTCGCTCGATGCCCATCCTCAGCTCGATGGCGTAGAGGCGCGTCGTCTGCGCCTGCATCAAACGCTCCAGGTGCTCGATCCGCGCGGCGAGCTGCTCCAGCATTTCTCGCGAGGTCTGCTCCGAGGTCTGCTCTTCGGCCATAAGCCCTCCCGGCCGGTTAATGATAGTGCACGAGTGAGTAAGTCAAAAGGAAAAAGCAGAAGGCGGTAGTCAGATGGCGGTTCGGGCAGGAGGGGCCTGCTGTCATTTGTAGATGCGGATTGCCGGGAGGCGTTGAACGCAGAGACACGGAGACACGGAGACACTGCTTGTTGAATTATCTCTTCAAGCCGTGTCTCCGTGTCTCCGTGTTGAAATCGCCCCCGCTACTGCCTCGACCACGAAAGTTAACAACCGCCTACTGCCCGCCGCCTTCCACGGTCAGGAAGCGCTCGACGAAGGCGCGCAGCTCTTCGAGGGAGGAGTCGGCGACGACGCGGTAGACGCGGGGGCGCAGTCCGTCTGGGAGCTGGCGGGCGGTGAGGGCGTCGGTGATGACGTGTGCGCTCGAACGAAGTCCCCTCTCCCAGCCCGGCTCGCGCGCGTCGCGCAGGTCGAGCGCGTCCGCCTCCACCCCGGCGGCGACGAGGAAGACGCGCGCCCACTCAAGAAACATCGGCCAGCGCGAGACGACCGAGACGAGCGCGTCGCGCGGCGGCACGCGCTCGCCCGCGAGCGACTCCGGTATCGAGCGCGTGTGCAGAAAGATGGGCGACACCTCCGGCGGGAGCACGCGCCGCACCTCCTCGGCCTTGCTGTAGAGCGCCACGACCGTCCCGCCCGCCAGGCGCGCGGCGTCGGCGCACTCCTCGTAGCCGCAGCCCTCGACGCGGAACCCGGTGGCCTCCGCGATCTCCGCCGTCAGGATTTCGCGCAGGCCCTCGTCCGGCTCGACGACGAGGAAGTGGTCGGGCGGCTCAAGGCTCAGCCAGTGCTTGACGCGGGCCTGCACGTCGGCGAGCGTGTGCCCCTGCCCGCGCGCGAGCGTGAGGAAGGCGTTGATGAGCCGGTCGAGTTCGAGCCGCGAGTCGAGCGGCGCCTCCGAAGGGTCGTCGCCGAGCTGGCGGACGTAGACGCCGCTGCCTTTGCGCACTTCGAGCCAGCCGGCGCGCTCCAAATCGCCGAAGGCCGCGCTCACCGTGTTCGAGTGGATGCGGAAGCGGCGCGCAAGCTCGCGCGTCGAGGGCAGGCGCTGGCCCGGCTTCAGGTCGCCGCTCACCACGGCGAACATGATCTGCCGCACGAGCTGCTCGCGCAAAGGCACGCTGCTGTTCTTCGAGAGCCACAGGCGCATAAGCAGGGCCAGAGTTTAAAGTCCGGGCTCGAAAGTTGAAAGCTTTTTCTCGCCTCGCACTTACTTCCTGTAGCCGGGGCGCGTGCGGAGGGCGACGCCTTTGCGCGTGGTGCGGACGCGTATCTTGCGGTACTTGCCGGCGCGCGCGGCGTTGGTCGGGTAGTAGCCTAAGCTGTACTGCGTGCGCAGCTCGTCGGCGATCTGTTGGAGGGAGCGGCGGAGCAGGAGGGGGTTGTCGGCGGGCACGAGGCGGCCGCCCGTCGTGCGCGCCATGTCGTTGAGGTAGTCGTCCGCCGTGCGGTAGAGCATGTCGAGCATCCGGGAGATGGAGAGGTCGCTCGCCTCGTCCCGGTCCCGCGGGATGCCCGTCCCGCCCGTGCCGTCGCCCGGCCGGCGCGAGGTCGGGTCGGGGAGCCCGCCGGGGTCGCGCCGGTCGTCGTCTTCGGGCCGGCGGCGCCCGCCGCCGCCGCGCGGGTTGATGATGACCGAGCCGGGCGGCATGCCCGGGATGCGGCCCAGGACGCCGCCGAGGTCTACGGGGCCTGTGCCCCCGCGCGCCTGCGCGCGCAGGAGTTGCTCGGTCTCGGCGCGCGTGTCGAAGCGCACGGGGTAGACGATGACGTCGGACTCTTCGACCGCGCGGCGGTTGTCGTCGTAGGTGCGGCGGTCGCTCTGGTAGTCCACGCCGTCCGTGAGCATGATGACGGCCTTGCGCCCTTTGAGGCGGCGCAGCTGGCGGTAAGCCTGGTCGAAGGCGTCGTAGAGGCGCGTGCCCTTGCCCTGCCGCGTCGAGCGTATGGCCGACGCGAGCACGCCGCGGTCCGAGGTGAAGTCGCAGAGGTCGCGCACCTCGTCGTCGAAGGAGATGACCTTGACGCGGTCGCCCTCGCGCAGTTGTTCGGTGAAGAAGACGGCCGCCTCCTGCACCTGCCGTAGCTTCTCGACCGTGGCGCTCGCGCTCGTGTCGATCATGAGGACGACGCTGAAGGGCTCGGTGACGGTGGCGAAGAAGGCGACCTTCTGCTCGGCGTTGTCCTCGGAGACGTTGAACTCTTCGGCCTTGAGGTCGGTGACGTAGCGCCCGTCACGGTCGCTCGCGATGACGGGCACGGTGACGAGGTTCGTCTCGACACGCACGGCCTCGCCGTCGTCAACCTCCTGCTCCTCTTCCGACTCCCGCGTCTGAGGCTCGGGCGTCTCGGCCGGCTGCGTCTCGGCCGGCGGAGCCTGCTTCTTCTTCGCGGGCTCGCTGCTCGGGATTCTCCGCCCGGCCTGCGCCGAGGCAGAAGGCGGCGGGCAGAACGCGGAAGGCAGAAGGCAGAAGGCAAGAGCGAGGACGAGGGACACGCCGGTCTTCGTCCTCAACCTCTGCCTACCGCCTTCTGCCCTCTGCCTTCTATCCGGCATCCGTGGCTGTGATGCTCGCGGGCTGCCGCGCGGATGGACGGGCGGCGCCTTATTTATCGGCGCTTGCGCGACGTGCCGGCCAGGCTTTCGAAGATGTTAACGACCTTCGCGGCCGCGCGCCCGGCCGTCTCCGCGACGGAGTTGAGCAGGCCCTCGGGGCTACCTACTGCCTCCCCCTTTCTTGCCGCCGCCCTTCGCGCCGCCGCCGCCGCGAGCCGTGCCGCCGCCGGCCGAAGAGCCCTTGCCCCCGCCCTTCTTCGCGGTGCCCTTCGCGGCCCCGCCCTTCGCGGCGCCGCCCTTCGCAGCGCCCTTCGCCGTGCCTTTGGACGCGCCCTTCGCTCCGCCTTTCGTCGTCGCGCCCTTCGAGCCGGACTTGGCGCCGCCGCGCGCGCCAGACCACGTGGCGCCTTTCGCGCCTCCGCCGCCCGACTTCTTCGCCCCGGCCTTCGCGCCGCCTTTGGTAGAGCCCTTCGCGCCCGCGCCCGGCTTACCGCCTCCGCCGCCCTTGCCGGTACTCTTGGCGCCGCCCTTACCGGTGGCTTTGGCGCCGCCCTTGCCGGCCGCGCCGCCGCCCTTAGCACCGGCCTTCGCGGCGCCGCCCGTACCGCCGCCTTTCTTCGAGGCGCCTTTGTTGGCACCGCCCTTCTCAGAACCCTCGGCCGCGCTGCCTCTGGCTACGCCGCCTCCCTTGGCCGCGCCGCCGCCCTTCGCACTACCGCCGCCGGCTCCGCCCTTCGCGGCCCCGCCTTTGGCAGCACCGCCGCCACCTTTGGCAGCGCCGCCGCCGCCGCCGCCTTTGGTTCCGCCGCCGCCTTTGGCTCCGCCGCCGCCTTTGGCTCCGCCGCCGCGGTCGGTTCTGTCGGCGCCCGCCGTGGCGCCGCCCTTCGAAGTGCCGCCAGCGCCCGCGCGCGACGAACCCCCGCGGTTCGAGGTGCCGCCGCCGGTTAACCCTCCGCCGGCCCCGGCCGTCCCGCCGCCCGTCGTGCCGCCCGCGCCGGCATCACTTCCGCCGTACGCACCGCCGCCGGACGCACCGCCACCGGACGCGCCCTCGTCGCCGCCGCCCGAGCCTTCGTCGGGGCCGGGTGTGCCCCCGCCGGCAACGCCCGCGCCCATGCCCGTCGTGCGCCCGATGGCCGCGCCGCCGTGCGTGCCGCCGCCTTCGCCGCCGCCGCCCGCGCCGCCGCTTTCGCCGCCGCCCGTGCCGCTCTCCGCGCCGCCGCCTTCAGTACCGCCGCCGGCCGCATCCCTGTCGTCTCTTTCACTGGACATCTGTCGTTCTGCTCCTTTTGTGAGAAGTGTCCGAGCCCCGCCGAGCGGGCGGGGCCGTGCCTTTGCGATAAAAGCAGCGCAAGATAAGTACGACCCGAAGACTGTTGTCTCGTTTGCGGCGGAGGATAGCACAACTTTCGACTGCGCGAACCACTACTTTCACGCGCCGCCGAAAATTTCCTCCGCACTCCTCATCACTGTGCGCGGTAACGAACCTTCCGAATGCGGATTGGAAGAGGGATGGAAGACGGCGCGACTCTCATCCTTATCCAATCCGCGATCCGAAATCCGCATTCCGCAATCGAAAGGTTGCCCGCGCGCGCCGTGTGCGCCCATAATGAAGGTTAAAGGGAACTCGGAACTACTGATGGAAGCGCTCTCTTCAGCGGTCGCCGTCCTGACGGCGATGATCACGCCCGCCGTGCTCATCTCGGCCTGCGGCGCGCTGATCCTCTCGACCTCGACGCGGCTCGGGCGCGTCGTTGACCGCGTCCGCATGCTCATCGGTAGCTTCGAGGAGATGATGAAGGCGCAGGGGGAGGAGGGCGTCGAACTCTTCGAGGAGCGGCGGGCCGTCATCTTCAACCAGCTCGACAAGCTCACCTCGCGCACGCGCCTGCTCCAGCGCTGCATGCGCGTCTTCTACCTCTCGCTCGGAGTCTTCGTCGCCACCAGCGTCGCCATCGGGCTCGTGGCCGCCGTCGGTCGCCCCGCCCACGCCTGGCTCCCCGTCGTGCTCGGGCTCGCGGGCGCCTGCGGCCTCTTCTACGGCAGCGTCCTGCTCATACGCGAGTCCTTCATCGCGCAGGACGCGCTGAACGCCGAGATGGATTTCATCTGGAAGCTCGGCCGCGCCCTCGCCCCGCCCGACCTGCGCCAGACGCGCAGCCCGCACTTCAACCCCCTGACGCTCCGCCGGAAGCTTTAACCGCGCAGCTCCGCGGGGTTCCAGCCCATCCCCACATCCTGCGTCCGGCCGAAGAGGTCGCCGCTCGGGCGCTCAAACAGGTCTTCCGCCGTGACGGGCAGTCTCCCGGCCGGCCCGGGCCGGGAAGACACGACCCGGTAAACGTCGGGCGATTCCGAGTCGGAAACACTCCCGCCTTCCGGCGCCGGTTCATCCCCGGTTAGCTCGGGCATCTCGGTCTGATGTGCTACAAAGAGGCAGACGTTTTAGCATGCTAATAACACTAAACGGCCGGCGATAAAATGTCGGGGGCTCGCCCGCACTCTCGGAATCAGGAGGCACAAGTTGATAACACGTCGAGACCTGTTTGTGGCCCTCATCGCGGCCGCCGCGACGCTTGGCGTCGTCGCGGCTCAAACGCAAAAGACGGTTATGCGGTCGGCGCTCTTCGACTGGAACGCCGCGGCCGCGCAGCAGACGGAGTTCGGCGCCCGGCGTCAGTTCTTCAAGTCCCCGACGGCGACGACGGACGAGCTGTCGCTCCACGTGACGACTGTGAATCCGGGCGCCGCTTCACACGCCCCGCACAGGCACGCGCATGAGGAGCTGTTCATCGTAAAGGAGGGCACAGTCGAGGCGCTCGTTAACGGCGAGTGGAGAAAGGTCGGGCCGGGCTCCGTCGTCTTCTGCGCCTCGAACGAGCTGCACGGCATCAGGAACGCCGGGACGACGCCCGCGACCTACCACGTCATCAACTGGCACTCGCCGGGCACGAAGAAGGCACAACCGTGAGAGCACTCTTCATCGGCGGGACGGGCTTCATCAGCACGGCGGTCAGCCGGCTCGCGGTCGCGGAGGGGGTCGAATTGTACCTGCTTAACCGTTGGCTAAGGGGCGTGCCCCCGCCCGGCACGCACGCCCTGACCGCGGACATCAACCGGCCGGAGGAGGTTCGCGCGGCGTTGCGAGGTTTACGGTTCGACGTGGTCGTCAACTGGATCGCCTACGCGCCCGGAGACATCGAGCGCGACCTGTCGCTCTTCGAGGGGCGGGTCGGGCAGTACGTCTTCATCAGCTCGTCGGCCGCCTACCAGAAGCCCCCCGCGCACTACGTCATCACGGAGGAGACGCCGCTCGTCAACCCCTTCTGGGACTACGCGCGCGGCAAGATAGCCTGCGAAGAGAGGCTGACGAGGGCTCACGCCGAAGAGGGTTTCCCCGCGACGGTTGTGCGCCCCTCGCACACGTACGAGACGAACTTCCCCGCCGCCGTCGGGGGCGGCGGCACCTACACGCTCGCGGCACGGATGAGGAAGGGCCTGCCGATCATCGTCCACGGCGACGGCACCTCGCTGTGGACTCTGACGCACTCGGAAGACTTCGCGCGCGGCCTCCTCGGCCTGCTCGGCAAGGCGGAGGCGGTAGGCCAAGCCTTCCACATCACCTCGGACGAGGTGCAGACGTGGGAGCAGATATACCGCACCATCGCCGAAGCGCTGGGCGTGGAGGCGAACGTCGTTTACGTCCCTTCCGACTTCATCGCGCGCGCGGTGCCGCGCCTCGCGGGGACGCTGCACGGCGACAAGAAGTGGAGCGCCGTCTTCGACAACGGCAAGATAAAGAAGTTCGTGCCGGGGTTCCGCGCCGCCGTCCCCTTCCGCGAGGGCATCCGGCGGACGCTCGCGTGGTTCGAGGCGGACGAGCGGCGGCGGCGCGTGGACGAGTCGCTCGACGAGGAGATGGATTTGATTGTCAGTTCTTACGCCGGGCGTCTCGGTTAACCGCGCCCGCGGCTCCCGGCCGTCCGGAGGCCGGAGGTGAACTTGTGCCCCGGCTCCGGCTCGTACTTCTCTTCTGCCATCTCTCTATCCCCCTAAACTAAAGCCGTTCTCACCTGAGTGAGTATGAATTCGGCCGGCGGCTCAGGAGTTCACGCCGGAGGCGAGCATGCCGCCGTCCACGACGATGGTCTGCCCCGTGATGAAGGAGGCCGCGTCCGAGGCGAGGAAGACCGCCGCGCCCGCCACCTCCTCGGGGCGGCCGAAGCGTCTCATCGGCGTCCGCATCAAAAGCTCGCGCCCGCGCTCCGTGTCGTCGAGGAACTTCTCGTTAAGCTGCGTGCGGAAGACGCCCGGCGCGACGGCGTTGACGTTGACCCCGTCGCGCGCCCACTCGCAACCCAGGCTGCGCGTCAGGGCCACCACGCCCGCCTTCGAAGCGCCGTAGGCGGCGACCTCGTGGAAGGCCACGTACGAAGAGAGCGAAGCGACGTTGATGACGCGCCCGCGGCCGCTCTCCCTGAGCGGCGCGTAGAAAGCCTGACAACACCGCAGCATCCCCGTCAGGTTCGTGTCCATGACCGAGGCCCACTCCTCTTCGGAGACCTCAGCCGTGGGCGTGCGCGCGGTGCGGCCGGCGGCGTTGACGAGGATGTCCGCCGCGCCGAAGCGCTCCAACACCGCGTCGCGCAGGGCTTCAACCGACGCGCGCCCGCCCACGTCCGCCGTCTGCGCGAAAGCCTTGCCGCCGCCGTCCGTAATCTCTGCGCAGACCTCCCGCACCAGCTCGACGCGCCGCCCCGCCGGGACGGTCTTCGCCCCCGCCCGCGCCAGCCCGAGCGCGATGGCACGCCCCAGCCCCGACGTCCCGCCGACGACGACGGCCACGCGCCCGGTCAAATCCGTGATGTTCTCTGCCATACTCTATCTGCACTCCGCGTGCGAGCTGCGGTGGTCGGGGCGCGCGCCGTGGACCGTCGCTCAGAAGCCCAGGGCGGTCGGCGCGCGCGAGTCCGCGGGGTCGGCCCAGCGGTTGTTCGGGATGGTCGGCGTCCAACCGGGCCGGAGCGGGTCCTGGTCGTAAGGGTAGCCGCCCAGACGTTTGTAAAGCTCTGCGTACTCGGCCAGCTTGTCGCGGTCGAGCCGCACGCCCAGGCCCGGCCCGGTCGGCACGGCGACGGAGCCGCCCTCGTACTTGAACGGCCCGCCCTCGATGATGTCGTCGGCGAGATGATGATAATGAGCATCGGCCGCGAAGGAGAGGTTCGGGATACAAGCGCCGAGGTGGAGCATCGTGGCGAGCTGTATCCCCAGCTCGCCCGACGAGTGGACGGCGACGCCGAGCTGGAACGTCTCGCAGACGCCGGCAGCCTTGACGCACGGGCGGATGCCGCCCCAGAAGGTCGTGTCGAGCAGGATCACGTCCACGGCCGTGTCGAGCACGTTGGCGGCCAACTGCTCGAAGTTGACGACGACGGTGTTCGTCGCTAAGGGCATCCGCACCTTCCCGCGCACGCGGCGCATGCCCGCCATGCCGTAGACGGGGTCTTCGAGGTAGTCGTTGCGCACGTCCTCGATGGCCTGCCCGAAGCGTATCGCCTGCTCGGTTGACCAGACGCCGTTGGGGTCGAAGCGGAAGCTGTCGCCGCGCGCGGGGCCTCCGCCCAACTCCGCGGCGAGCGCGCGGTAACACTCCAACTCGTAGTCGGGGTGGAAGACGCCGCCCTTCAGCTTGTGCGAGGTGAAGCCGTACTTCTCCTTCAGCGCCCGTGCGTGCCCGGTGAGCTGCTCCACCGTCCGCACTTCGCCCTCGCCGGTCTGCGGGTTCGGGTAGCGGAAGAAGAGGTAGGAGGCGAACGGGACTCTGTCCTGCAAGCGCCCGCCGAGGATGTCGTAGACGGGCACGCCCCACTTCTGGCCGAGCAGGTCGAGGCAGGCGAATTCGAGCGCGGCGAGAACCTGCGTGCGGTTGTTGTAGAGCGACGCGGTCGGGTTGGCGATGAGGAAGCGCATCTCCTCAAGCCGCGCCGGGTCGTGTCCGACGAGGTAAGACTTCATCGCGCGGAAGACGGCTTCGGCCGACTCGCCGCCGCCGCCCATCTCGCCCAAGCCGACGAGCCCCTCGTCCGTCTCGACCTCGATCACAGTCCGCACGAAGCGCCCCCAGTGGCACCCGTTGGCGTGCCTGAGCGGCGCCTCCAGAGGCACCGTGACCGTCGTCGCCCTGATGTCGGTAATCTTCATCTTAAGGAAGCAGGTCAGAACCGCCCGCGGTAGCGGGCGGGCCTTCGTGACCCGCTAGAGCCGTATGGCAAAGGCCCGCCCGCTACCGCGGGCGGTTCTGACCGCTACGTCAGCGAGCAGTTGATTCAACGTCCAGGATGCTCTTCGCCTTGTACTCTTCGAGCGTCTTCCGCGGCGGCTCGACGCCGGCGGGCAGCGGGCGCTTCGAGAAGGTCTGGAAGTAGAGCAGACACGCGTCGCGCCAGGCGACGGCGTCGCGCTCCTGTATCTCAAGCTTCCGCCTGACGGCGGCGTGCCGCTCGGGGTCGATGACGCCCGAGAGCGATTCCCATTCCTTCTGTGTTGCCCTCACCCGATCAACCCCGCGTTGATACCTGAGCGCCAGCTCGTCCCACAGCGTCCGCCCCGAGCGCATCCTTCGACCCCAGGGGACGTGGTGGAACCAGAGCAGATATTTTTCAGGCGTGGCGGCCGGGTCGGAGAAGACAGTGCGCACTTCGGGGCTGTACTGCGCGACGGCGTTGCTGCCCGACGCCGTGCGGTCGAAGCCGACGCCGGCCGCGTCGGCGCGGTGGTAATAGACGGGGTTCCAGTCGGCGCGCTCGAACTTGTTCTCCCACGGCGCCGGGCCGTAGTGGTGCCCGCCCCACATGATGTGATGCAGCCCCAGCGGCGTCATGTAATCGACCGCCGCTTCGTGCGATTCGAGCATGACGCGCCCGACGACCGCCAGCGCCTTCGGGTCGCGCGTGAGCGTCATCTTGATCCACTCGTCCGCGATCTGCTTTGAAGGCGTGTCGGGGTTCCACGCGAGGCGGCCGAAGGCGTACCAGTTCGCTTGTCCGAAGTGGTGCCCCGTCCAGTTGCGGTCGGTGCCGGTGTTGGCGACTCCGGCGATGCCCGTCAAGCGCTGGCCGAAGAGGCTCCCGTCCAAGACCTTCGTCACGGTCGAGCCCGGGCCTTTGGCGCGCGTGTCGGAGTCGAGCACCTCGCGCCACATCGGCGCGAGGAAGACGAGGTGGTTCGAGTGGCCGAGGTACTCCTGCGTGACCTGCGCTTCGAGCATCATCTGCGTCTTCGGCATCGCGCCGAAGAGCGGGTGGAAGGGCTCGCGCGGCTGGAAGTCGATGGCGCCGTTCTTGACTTGCAGCAGGACGTTCGGCGCGAACCTGCCGTCGAAGGGCTGTAGCTGGTCGAAGGCCGCCGCCGCGCGGTCGTAGCCGGGCTTCGCGTCGTAGACGAACGCGCGCCAGATGACGACGCCGCCGTGCGGCGCGAGCGCCGCCGCCAACATGTTCGCGCCGTCGAGGTGGTCGCGGCCGTACGTCCGCGGCCCCGGCTGCCCCTCGCTGTTGGCCTTCACAAGAAAGCCGCCGAAGTCGGGGATGAGTCTGTAAATCTCGTCGGCCTTCCGCTTCCACCACGCCGCGACTTCGGGGTCGAGCGGGTCGGCCGTCTTCAACCCGTCTAGCTCGATGGGCGAGGAGAAGCGCGCGGAGAGGTAGACGCGCACGCCGTAGGGCCGGAAGGCGTCGGCGACGGCTTTCGTCTTGTGCAGGTACTCGGCGCTCAGGCTTTTAGAGTTGGCGTTGACGTTGTTGAGCACCGAGCCGTTGATGCCGACGGACGCGTTGGCGCGCGCGTAATCGACGAGGCGCGGGTCAACCTTCTGCGGCAGCGCCTCCCAGTCCCACAGCGAGCGTCCGGCGTAACCGCGCTCGACGCTGCGGTCGAGGTTGTCCCAGTGGTTGAGCACGCGGAGTTGCAGTCGCGGCCTCTGACTCACGTCCAGATTACTTATCGACTGCTGCGTCTGAATCAGACGCAGGAAGTGGAACGCGCCGTAGAGCGCGCCCGTCTCGCCCTGCGAGGCGATGACCGTCACCGGGCGCCCGCCGAGTCTGAACGTGCGTATGAGGAAACCTTCGGGGCCGAGCGCGGCGAGTTGCCGCCCCCAGCCGAGGCCGTCGATGAGGGGCGAGCCCGACGGCGTGCCCGCGACCACGGCGCCGTCGCGCTCGACCTTCTCCGCGAGCGGGACGGGGCCGCCGAGCAGCCCCTTGCAACCGCCGACGAGTTCCGTGCGGACGGCGTCGAGCGTCGGCGACTGACCCTGCACGACGACGGAGGTGACACGGAGCCGATAGCCCTTAACGACGTTCGCGGGCAGAGGGTCGTAGCGCAGCCAAAGGCGGTAGCCGTCCTCGGCCTTCGCAATCGCACCGGCAAGCAGGTGTAGGGCGAAGGCCGCGCAGACGAGCACCGCCGCGCGGATTCGTTTACGCCCCTGATGCTTCGTCTTCATCTCACATCCTTCGACCTCTAACGGTAGCGGTAGAGCTTGACGCGCTGGATGTCGAACCGGCCCGACGGCAGGCGTATGTGGCGGCCCTGGTGCGTCTGGTCGCCGTTGAGCCAGCGCCCGGGCGTCCAGCGGCCGTCCACGTACTTGCCCTCCTGCGCCGAAAGGATGCCCACGTTCTGATCGCCCGGCGAGTCGGCCTCGAAGACGACGACGAGCCCCGTGCCGGCGACTACGAACTCGTGCGGCTCAGTGGCGAAGACCAGCCCGCCCGCGGGTTCGAGAGTCTGACCGGCCTGCGTCGAAGGCGGGCGCTCGTACGTCACGTTCAGCGTATACCCGCCGAGACGCACGCGCTGCCCGTGTCATCAGGTTGATTCTACCCGACGCGCATCCGTCGAAGCGAAAGGGCGTCGCGGCCCGGCCGAAGCACGGCCGGGCCG
>DASVQJ010000278.1:0-4054 GCA_036389235.1 Pyrinomonadaceae bacterium
CGTGCCGGTTCGAAATGGCCCGCCCGCTACCGCGGGTGGTTCTGACAAACCCTTCCGACCTTACCTCTTCAGCAGGTGCAGAGACCCGCTGAAGGAGCTGAGGTTGACGACGGCGTTGCCGTTGCCGACCGTGCCGTCGAGCCGCGCGGACTCGTGCTCCTTGTGCGTCTTGACCCTGGGCAGCTTCTTGACGTGGGCGGGCGGCGTCTCCCCGCCGCCGGCCGACGGCGGCGCGGGCGGGGCCGGCGGCGCGGCCGTACCGGCGTAGGTGCCGGCGCCCGAAGAGGGGGAGGCGCCCGAAGAGGTCAGGGCCGCCGTCCTGACGGGGAACTCGGTGACGATCTCGCCGCTGACGACGACCTTCGCGTGCAGGTTGAAGGAGGAGTCGGCCGGCAGCTCCATCGTCACGTCGCCCGAGATGGTGCGGAAGTCGTAGGAGCCGCCGCGCGCGAGCGCGCCCGTGTAGAGTATCTGTCCGCTCACGGCCGCGCCCGTCACGTTGCCGTGCCCGACGCCTTCAATCGTCACGTCGCCGCTCGTGGACTTGGCCTCGAAGTCGTCGCCGGCCGCGGACGTGCGCAGGTTGCGCGCCTCCACGTCGCCGCTGACCGTGTTGACGCGCACAGGCCCCGTCGAGTCGGAGACGGACACGTCGCCGCTCAGGCAGGAGACCTGAACCGCGTGCGAGACGCGGCGCACTTCCACGTCGCCGCTCAGGACTTTGACGCGCGCCTCGGCCACGTCCGCGACCTCGACGTGCCCCGTGCGCGACTCGACCTCGACGGTCGCCCCGCGCGGCACGGTCAGCTCCACGGTGTCGTTCGAGCCGCAGTGGCCCGCGCCCAGCTCGGCGTCCTTCTCCTCGGAGACGAGCACCTCGACCCGCGGCGAGGGGCGCACGTTCGGCGTCAGCAGGCGCAGCGTCCCTTCGCCCTCGGCGCGCGCGCGCACCTCGTTGCGCTCCCAGCCGCGCACGATCACGTCGCCCTGGTTGAGGCAGATCGAGACGACCGCGCGGGCTTCAGCCTCCGCGCGCCGTTCGAGCGCGAACTCCGCGGCCGCGGGCTCGCCCTTCGCCGGGGGCTGCCGCTGTCGGGCGGCGGCGCGCGGCGCGGCGGCCAGCGCGAGGGCACAGAGTAGTGTCAGCAGTGAAAACTTCATCGCGTATGATTCCGACAGTCTATTTAAGTGCGGTATGAAGACTCTAACGTCCGAGCGCGGCGACCTGCGCCTGATCCGCGACGCGGGTCAGCAGCTCGACCTTGCTCTGGTAGGCGGACATGAGGAAGCCCACGGCGTCCTTGTCCTTCGGGTTCTGCGCGGCGACCTGCCGCGTCTGCTCGATGGCGCTGTCGAGGAGCGCGAGGTTGCGCTCGTAGTCGGCGCGCACGACGGGGCGGAGCGACTGTTCGCCGCCGAACTTGATCGTCCTCTCCAGGGAGGCGATGGCCGTCATGTACTCCTTCTCGCCCGGCAGCGCCTCCTCCTTCGCGGCCTTCGGAGAGGGCGTGCCCGCCGGCTTCCTGACGCTGCGCCGGCCGTGCCCGGCCGCGACGTAAGTCGGGACGCCGTTCCCCTTCTCGTTAGGCGCGGCGGACTTCGGCCCGTCGTTCTCGGGGGTCGTCCTCAACGCGGGCGGGGCCGCGGGCTCCGGGTTCTCCGTGCGAGCGACCAGCGGCGTGTTCGGCGCCGGCTGAGACTGCTGGGATGAAAAGTAGATGATACCGGCGGCCACGGCTACGAGGAGCGTGGCGAAGGCGGCGGCCGTGCGCGGCGTGAGGCTGAACAGCCCCGAGAGCGATGCCAGGAACCCACCGAAGCCCCCAACTTGAGAGTGCTGCTGCCCGGACTCCGCGGAGGCTTCGAGCTGCGCGACGGCCGCGTTGATGCGCGAGCGCAGGGCCGCCGTCGGCACGCCCAAAGAGTCGTCGGGCGCGAAGGCGTTGGCGAAGAAGGAGGACTCCCCTTCGGCCTCCGCGAGCGCGGCGGAGCAGGCCCCGCACGCGGCGAGGTGCGAGGCAGCCGAGGCCGCGTGTGCCCGGGAGAGTTCGCCGTCGATGTAAGCCTGTATGATTCCCTCGTCCAAATGTCTGTCCGTCATCGGCGTCCTCCGATCTTCCCGTAGACCCTCGTGAACTCTTTCCGCCCGCGCGCTATCAAACTCCCCACGTTCGCCTCGTTAATCGAGAGCGTCTGCGCGATCTCCCTGTAGGAGAGCCCCTGCTGCTTGAGCAGGAGGCAACTGCGCATCGGCTCTTTGATGCAGGCGAGCGCGCGCCGCGCCTCCTCGATCTCCGTCCGGCGGTCGTAGTCGGCCTCGATGCCGACCGGCTCGGAGCCGCCGCCGGCCGTGGCGGCGAACGCGAACTCCTCCTCGCGCGCCCCCGCGCGGCCGCGGCTGCGGATGGTGTTGAGCGCCGTGTTCGAGGCCACGCGCAGGAGCCACGGCCGCACGTGCTCCTCGTCCCTGAGCGAGCCGAGGTGCTGGTAGAGCTTGAGGAAGACCTCCTGGGTCACGTCCTCGGCCAGCCCCGCGTCGCGGACGAGCGCGTAGGCGGCGCGGAAGACGGCGCGGTGGTGCAGGGTGAAAGCCTCGTCGAAGCTGGGGGCCGCCTGCGCCGCCTGAACCGTCTCTGGCACTGAGTTAATCAAAGCTTCTGCCGCTCGTTCGCTCATTCGGCCACTCTCAACCACCTAAACACCGCCGCCGAAACGTTTGTGGCACTTAATTTTAACAGAACACGCCGCCCCAAACCCCAGGATTCTGCCCCGCCGTAGCGAAACCGTTCGCCCACCCCCTCCGGTGAGCCTCCGAGGAGGAACTTTCCTTCCCCGACAAGGAAAATTCCTTCCCCGACAAGGAAAGTCGCTCCTCAGAAACGGAAATTTGAGCCTCGGAGGTGGGATTTTGACTTCCAAAAGGGCGCGACGCCTTAGCGGTCAGAACCGCCCGCGGTAGCGGGTGGGTGAGCCGCATCCCGGACGACGATTGATGAGAGTGATGCTGCCATCAATCGTCAGGCCGCACGCGCAAGACCCACCCGCTACCGCGGGTGGGTCTGACCTGGCCGCGAGGGCTTAGCTATTGGCCGTCGAAACGCCTCAACTGCTATATTGTCGGCGATGAGCGAGGCAGAGAGAACGGCCGGCGGCCCGTCGTTGACCGAGGAGCTGCGCGACAGCCCCTTCATGCGCGCGTGCAGGCGCGAGCAGGTGCCGCACACCCCCGTCTGGCTGATGCGCCAGGCCGGCCGCTACATGAAGGAGTACCGCGACGTGCGCGCCAAATACTCCTTCCTGGAGATGTGCAAGCAGCCCGAGGTCGCCTCCGAGGTCACCGTCTACGCCGCGCACCGCCTGGGCGTGGACGCCGCCATCATCTTCGCCGACATCCTCCTCATCATCGAGCCGATGGGCCTCGAACTCGAATTCGCCAAGGGCGAAGGCCCCGTCATCCACAACCCCGTCCGCTCCGCCGCCGACGTCGAACGCGTCCGCGAGGTCGAAGACGTCTCCTCGCTCGGCTACGTCTACGAGGCCGTACGCATCACGCGGCGCGAGCTGCGGCCCGACATCCCGCTCATAGGGTTCTGCGGCGCGCCCTTCACGCTCGCCTCCTACGTCTGCGAGGGCGGCGGCTCTAAAAACTACGTCAACACGAAGCGGCTGATGTACGACGACGCGGGCGCGTGGCACGAGCTGATGGCGCGCATCAGCCGCGCGCTCGCCCTCTACCTCAACGCGCAGATCGACGCGGGCGCGCAGGCCGTGCAGATCTTCGACTCGTGGGTCGGCGCGCTCTCGCCCGACGACTACCGCGAGTACGTGCTGCCGCACACGCGCTCGGTCGTCGAGGGCGTGAGGGCGGGCACGCCCGTCATACACTTCGGGACGGGGACGGCCACCCTGCTCGAACTCCTGCGCGAGGCGGGCGGCGACGTCGTCGGCTGCGACTGGCGCATCCCGCTCGACGCCGCGTGGGAGCGCATCGGCCACGACCGGGCCGTGATGGGCAACCTCGATCCCGTCTCGCTCTTCGCGAATGTCGGACACG
>DASVQJ010000279.1:0-22798 GCA_036389235.1 Pyrinomonadaceae bacterium
CGATGGTGCCGATGTTGACGTGCGGCTTCGACCGGTCAAACTTCTCCTTCGC
Source organism: Pyrinomonadaceae bacterium (assembly GCA_036389235.1). Taxonomy (GTDB): domain Bacteria; phylum Acidobacteriota; class Blastocatellia; order Pyrinomonadales; family Pyrinomonadaceae; genus QHXN01. The sequence goes on from DASVQJ010000279.1 coordinate 53, forward strand.
CATGTCCCTCTTGCCTCTTCCTTAGGTTGAGTTCTGCGGTTTAGCTTTAAGCCCGAGACGGGATTTGAACCCGTGACCTCCTCCTTACCAAGGAGGCGCTCTACCCCTGAGCTACTCGGGCGCGACCAAAGCCCGAACAAACTGCTGAAAGTTGGAGCGGGAGACGAGGCTCGAACTCGCGACCCTCAGCTTGGAAGGCTGATGCTCTACCAACTGAGCTACTCCCGCCCGGACGGCAAGACGCCGGATGTCAGGTGCTGGACGTCAGTCAAAACCTGACTGACGTCCAGCACCTGACATCCAACGTCTGCGCTTAGTGGTGCAGGGGGTAGGATTCGAACCTACGTAGGGTGTGAACCCGCCGGGTTTACAGCCCGGTGCCATTAACCACTCGACCACCCCTGCGGATGTCAAACTCGTTCAAGCCGGTGGAGGGATTTGAACCCCCGGCCCGCAGTTTACAAAACTGCCGCTCTACCCCTGAGCTACACCGGCTTACCACGGTAGAGAATCCGCGCCTTCCGGCAAAACGTGAATACTAGCAACGCCTTCGGGAAAAGGCAAGCCGCCGCAGCGGCCCTCCGCGGGCGGGCGCCGCACCCGCCCGGAACAAACTTGTTGACGCTCCCGCGCGCCAGCCGCTAGGATGGAAAGTGCCCGCAAAGGCGGCGCCCCGACGGGCCTTTACGCCGCCTCCCGCGCCTCTTCAAAACGCCCCGCCCGCTGTCCCGAAGCACTCCGAGCGAGTCACGGCCTGCGGATTTCGGACACCTTTGATGCCACAAACACACAAGGAGATTACCCGTGCGTAGCTGCGACACGCTTCCCGCCTGCAAAACTCTTCTGCTGTTGCTCCTATTTTGCGCCTTCGCCCACTCCCCCGCAAGCGCCCAGACGGGCGGCCGGCGCCCCGCGCCGCAGAGGCCGCAAGGCCCCGCCCAGAAGGCGACGCTCGTCGCCCCGGAGGAGCGCCGGCCCGCGCCGGCCGCGCGCGCCAGCGAGTCCGCGTGCGGCGGGTTCATCGAGCAGACGCCGCAGGCCGCCGCGGGCCAGATCGTCGGCGCCGAGCAGGAGAAGGAGCGCCGCAACTTCGGCGAGGGCGACTTCATCTTCATCGACGCGGGCGCGCAGGCCGGCGTGCGCGTCGGGCAGGAGTTCACGGTCGTGCGCCCGCGCGGGCAGTTCCGCTCGAAGTTCTCGCTCAAGAAAGGCCCGCTCGGGGTCTACACGCAGGAGGTCGGGCGCCTGCGCGTCGTGCGCGTGCGCGACCGCGTCTCTGTGGCCCAGGTGTGGACGGCGTGCGGCGACCTTTTGGTCGGCGACCTGCTCCGCCCGGCGCAGGAGCGCCCCGTCCCGCCTGCGCGCGCCGAGGTGGCGCTCGACCGCTTCGCCGAGCCGACCGGCAAGCAGAGCGGCCGCCTCGTGCTCGCGCGCGACGGCCGCGAGATGGTCTCGCTCGACGACGTGGTCTTCATCGACCTGGGCGCCGAGGACGGCGTGAAGGTCGGCGACTACCTGACGGTCTTCCGCCCCGAGAAGCACGCCGTGCTCGTGGACTACGGCCGGGAGGTCGCGGCCAACGCGCGCGACGGCTTCGAGAGCAACATGCGCCGCGGCGGCCGCCACTCCATCCAGGCGCAGCGCCTGAAGGACGTGGACGGGTCGGAGAACGGCGAGACCGTCACGACGCCCGACATCCAGCGCGCACGCCCGGCCGTCCCGCGCAAGGTCGTCGGCGAGCTGGTCATCCTCCGCGTCGAGGGGCGCACGGCGACCGCCGTCGTCACGCGCGTCGCCCAGGAGCTACATACAGGCGACGCGGTCGAAGTCCAGTAGCCGTGAGCCGTAGACCGTAAACCGTGGCAAGAAGGACTTGCTCCTTCTTGCCACGGTTTACGGTCTACGGCTCACGGTTTTTAACGGTTGGGAGTCGTCGTGCGTACCGCTTGCGGGAGCGGGGGACGGGCGGCGGCGCCTTCGGCGGCCGTGCGCTCGACGGCGGCGCGGTAGAAGCCGCGGAAGTACTCGTACATCGAGATGCAGGCCAGCAGCACCACGGCCCAGAGCGTCGCGCGACCCAGAGTGTAGAGGAGCACCTGCCAGTCCGTCCCCGTCACGGAGCCTTCGCCGAAGAGATGCCCAAGCGCCTCGCGCAGCTCGGGCACCGTCCAGAACTGTATCGCCGGGAAGGCGTGGCCGAAGTTCGCCACGGGCGGCGCGCCCCCCGCGCTCGAAGCGATGAGCAGCGCGACGGCCAAGACCTGCGCCGCCATCTTGAACTTCCCCATCCTTGAGGCCGAGATGACGAGGCCGTCGGCCGCCGCCACGCTCCTCAACCCCGAGACGGCGAACTCGCGCCCGACGATGATGCAGACGGCCCAGGCCGGCGCCAGGCGGTTCTCGACGAGCGAGATGAGCGCGGCGCTGATGAGCACCTTGTCGGCGATGGGGTCGAGCAGGATGCCGAAGCTCGAAACCTGCTGGCGGCTGCGCGCGATGCGGCCGTCGAGGAAGTCTGTGAAGGAGGCGCCGAGGAAGAGCGCGACCCCGAGCAGGTGGCGCTGGACGCCGAACCAGCTCTCCGAGAAGGGCGTGAGCAGCACGACGACCAGCAGCGGCACGACGAAGATGCGCGACAAAGTCAGTGCGTTCGGAAGATTCAGCACGCCTCCCCCTCGCCCCCTGAAGACGAATAGAAAGATAGCTAAAATAAGGCCGAGAGCGGAAGCCGCCCTGCTAATTAGGACGAAAGCTTCATTCCCTGTTTTATACCCCGCGTAGACGGTAAAACAAACCGCCGCCGAGGTCATACTGACGACGACAAGCCTCATATACGAAATATATAAACTTAAAATATGCTTCATGACCTTTTACGAAAATCCAACAGTATGGCTAACAGGAACCTTGCAACTACCGTGATGTCTCCCACGTCTATCAGCCAGCGAATCGGGATTAAATCGAAGAACTTGAAGTCGGCGCCCAGCAATTTCAACAAAGCTAAGTGAATGACCCCGATGGAACCTAGTGAAAGAACCATCACAATCGTGTGAGACGCTATCTCTGCGATTGTCTTATAAGTCCGATGCTTGATGGCGCTAACTTCCTGCCTCGTGAGGTGGCCGTGGTTTTCTTCGAGGAGCTGTTCGGGAGTCACGAAAAGCTTAACCTCATCCGTTTTCACTTTTGTCTCATTCAGTTGGGTCACGGCGTAAGCATAGTCCTACCGTAATTGATATTCAATCCTGTCAGGTTAACGTAGGGCACGGCTCAATCTGGCGTGCCTCGAACCTATTCCCTGGCGGGCGGCCCGGGTCAAGCCGTTAGACAATCTTCGCCCTGCTTGCCCGCCCCGAAGGAGTGGTTTACAATCATCGTTTCCGCACCGCTCGGGATTCTCAACTGTAGTGCGCGCGGATGATTTCAGGCAATGGCAATTGACCGCATCACGGTGCGCGGCGCGCGCCAGCACAACCTGAAGGACATCAGCGTCGTGATCCCGCGCGACAGCCTGACGGTCATCACCGGCCTCTCGGGCTCCGGCAAGTCCTCGCTCGCCTTCGACACGATCTACGCCGAGGGGCAGCGCCGCTACGTCGAGTCCCTGTCGGCCTACGCCCGGCAGTTCTTAGACCAGCTCGAACGCCCCGACGTCGACTCGGTCGACGGCCTCTCGCCCGCCATCTCCATCGAGCAGAAGACGGTCTCCCGCAGCCCGCGCTCGACGGTCGGCACGGTGACGGAGGTCTACGACTACCTGCGCCTCCTCTTCTCCTCAATCGGCCAGCCGCACTGTCACATCTGCGGGGCGCCCATCACGCGCCAGTCGGTCGAGCAGATCATCCACAGCGTCCTCTCGCTCCCCGAGGGCGAGCGCGTCATGGTGCTCGCGCCCGTCGTGCGCGGCCGCAAGGGCGAGTTCAAGAAGGAGCTTGAGAAGCTTCAGAAGGACGGCTTCCTGCGCGCGCGGGTGGACGGAGAGCTGGTTTCGCTGGACGAGGAGATACGGCTCGACAAGCGGCGCAACCACACCATCGAGGCCGTCGTCGACCGCCTCCTCATCAAGCCCGGCATCGGCGAGCGCCTGACCGAGTCCGTCCGCACGGCCCTGAAGCTCACGGGCGGCGCCGTCCTCATCTCCGTCGTGGACGGCGAGGAGAAGCTCTACTCGGAGCGGATGGCCTGCGTCAACTGCGGCATCAACGTCCCGCCGCTTGAGCCGCGCTCCTTCTCCTTCAACTCCATCTACGGCGCGTGCAAGCGCTGCCACGGCCTCGGGACGGTTCTGGAGATAGACCCGGCCAAGATCGTCACCGACGCGACCGAGCGCGCCGACAAGCTCTTCGTCGCCCTCGGCGCGGCCGACAAGCAGGGCGCCGCCTACCTCAAGGCCGCGCTCGTCGCCGTCGCCGAGCACTTCAAGGCCGACCCCCAAGTCCCCTTCGCCGAGCTTCCGCGGCAGGTGCGCGACGCCTTCTTCCACGGCGTCGAGGGGCAGATAACTTTCCGCCAGGGGCTCTACAAGTACGAGAGCGACTGGAAGGGCGCCGTCCGCCACCTGTCGGAGCGCATGCACAACGCCCCGAGCGAGCGCGTGCGCGAAGCGCTCGAAGAACTCGTCTCGCCGGTCGGGTGCCCCGACTGTCGGGGCCAGCGCCTGCAGCCCGAGTCGCTCGCCGTCCGCGTCGGCAACCGCGGCATCGCCGAGTACACCGCGCTCCCGATTGAGGAATCGGTCGCCGCCTTCGAGGGCCTGAAGCTCAACGAGCGCGAGGGGCAGATCGCCGGCCTCGTCCTGCGCGAGATACGCAACCGCCTGCGCTTCCTCGACAAGGTCGGGCTCGGGTATCTGACGCTCGACCGCGCCTCGGCCACGCTCTCCGGCGGCGAGGGCCAGCGCATACGCCTCGCCACGCAGATCGGCTCGCAGTTGCGCGGCGTGCTCTACGTCCTGGACGAACCCTCCATCGGGCTGCACCCGCGCGACAACCAGAAGCTTCTCGAAACGCTCTCGGCCTTGCGCGACCTCGGCAACACGGTGCTCGTCGTCGAGCACGACGAGGAGACCATCCGCCGCGCCGACTACGTCGTAGACCTCGGCCCCGCGGCCGGCGCGCACGGCGGCGAGGTCGTCGCCGCGGGCACGCCCGACGAGGTCGCCTGCAACCCGGCCTCCGTCACGGGCCAGTACATCTGCGGCAAGCTCGCCATCGAGGTGCCGCGCGCGCGCCGGCCGCCCAACAGCAAGGCCGTCACCGTCCGCGGCGCGCGCGCCAACAACCTCAAGTCCATCGACGCCACCTTCCCGCTCGGCCTGCTGACCGTCGTCACGGGCGTCTCGGGCTCCGGCAAGTCGACGCTCGTCGACGACATCCTCTACCGGGCGCTCGCCCGCCACCTCTACGGCTCCCTGGAAGAGCCGGGCGAGTACGACTCCATCGAGGGGCTCGAACACGTAGACAAGTGCATCGAGATCGACCAGTCGCCCATCGGACGGACGCCGCGCTCGAACCCCGCGACCTACACGGGCCTCTTCACGCCCATCCGCGAGCTGTACGCGATGCTGCCCGAGTCGCGCGAGCGCGGCTACAAGCCCGGCCGCTTCAGCTTCAACGTCAAGGGCGGGCGCTGCGAGGCGTGCGAGGGCGACGGCATGAAGCGCATCGAGATGAACTTCCTGCCCGACGTCTACGTGCTGTGTGACGTCTGCCGCGGCGCGCGCTACAACCGCGAGACGATGTCGGTCAAGTACAAGGGCAAGTCCATCGCCGACCTCCTCGACACGACCATCGAAGAGGCGATGCCCCTGCTTGAGAACATCCCGCAGATCAAGCAGAAGCTCCAGACCTTGCTCGACGTCGGGCTCGGCTACATCAAGCTCGGCCAGTCGGCGACGACGCTCTCGGGCGGCGAGGCGCAGCGCATCAAGCTCGCGCGCGAGCTGTCGAAGCGCGCCACGGGGCGCACCATCTACATCCTCGACGAGCCGACGACCGGCCTCCACTTCGCCGATGTGCACAAGCTGCTCGACGTGTTGCAGCGCCTCGTCTCACTGGGCAACACCGTCATCGTCATCGAACACAACCTCGACGTCATCAAGTCCGCCGACCACATCGTAGACCTCGGCCCCGAGGGCGGCGTCGGCGGCGGCCGCGTCGTCGCCTGCGGCACCCCCGAAGAGGTCGCCAAAGTCAGAAAGTCCCACACCGGTCAGGCGCTCCGCCCCGTCCTCAACGGCCACGCCGCCGACGGCAACGGCCACGCGCCCGCCAGACCGAGCGAGGGCGACGGCGCCAAAGCCAGGCCCCAGGCCCGCGGCAAGCGCAAGGATGCGGCTTAACCGGATGAGAGGGGTTTGAGATTGCGGATTTCAAATTGAAATTTCAAATCTCAAATCCTTATCCTGCAAGTCCTGTCCGTCCGTGTTAATTTTGCCGAACGCTTAAGGGGGCGCCGCTAACAAGTGTCTATCTACGAGGACATCCAGCCGCTCGGGCTCGAAGGCGTGAGCACGTACCCTCTGGCGTCGCGGCCGAGCAAGGTCGCGGTCGAGGACTTCGCGCGGCCGTTCGGCGAAGACGCAAGCCTGCGCGACTTCCTCTCGTCGCTCCCGAACATTCTGGCCGTGCAGTCCATCCGCGAGGTCGCCGCGCGCATGCGCCGCGCGCGCGAACTGGGGAAGCCTATCGTCTGGGGCGTCGGCGGCCACGTCGTCAAGACCGGCCTCGCGCCGCTCATCATCGACCTCATGCGCCGCGGGTTCGTCACGGGCGTGGCGGCCAACGGCTCGGTGCTCGTCCACGACGCGGAGGTGGCGCTGGTCGGCTCGACTTCGGAGGACGTGGACGCGACGCTCGGCGCGGGCGCCTTCGGCGCGGCCGACGAGACGGGGAGGTTACTGAACGAGGCCGCGAGGCGTGCCGCGCAGGCCGGCGTCGGGTTGGGCGAAGCTCTCGGGCGGATGCTCGTCGAGTCGGGGCCGAAGCACGCGGAACTCTCGCTGCTCTGCGCCGCCTACGGCGCGCGCGTCCCCTTCACCGCGCACGTCGCCATCGGGACGGACATCGCGCACTTCCACCCGCAGGCCGACGGCGCGGCGTTGGGCGCCGCGACGCACACGGACTTCCGGCTGCTCTCGGAGCTGGTGCGCCGCATGAGCGGCGGCGGCGTCTACCTCAACGTCGGCTCGGCCGTCATCCTGCCCGAAGTCTTCCTCAAGTGCGTCACGCTGGTGCGCAACCTCGGACACCCGCTCGAAGATTTCACCACGGCCAACTTCGACTTCATACAGTCCTACCGCCCGCTCACCAACGTCGTCCGGCGCCCCACCAGCGGCGGCGCCGGCCGCGGCTTCTCCGTCACCGGACACCACGAGCTGACCATCCCGCTCCTCGCCGCCGAACTCCTCTGCGGCGGTTCGGAGAAGTGACGATGTCCGGTCGAACTCATCCCCGAAAACTGCCAGTTGACAGCTTCTCCGGTACAGGAATATACTTCCGATGAAATTGAAAACGGATTTCAATTTTGCCCTTCAAGCTCTTTAACTCCTGAGCCTTATAAAGAGGCAGTCCTAAAAAGAGGAGCCCGCGCGGCCTGAGTCCCTGGCAGAACCGACCGCGCGAGCCCGGCCGACAACCTCGGCGGCTGGCGACCCGCCCGCATTCTACGGTCAGTCAGCCACAACTTTCAACGCGAAGGTCATCCCGCTATGGCTGGCGACTCTCCGACACCAACACACACCGCTCATAGTCTTAAGACGGGCGGGCTCCATGCGCCCGGCGCGGCGCGTCGAGCAGGCGTCGGAGGTGGCCGTCTCGCATGCGCGAAAGGAACCACCATGCAACGTCCTTATAACCCGACCCGTCTGCTTCAACTCTTTCTCCTCCTGCTGCTCGCCTGCCCTCTGGCCGCCCGCGCGGAGATGGCCGCACAGCTCTCGCTCCGCGGGAGGGTGGTCGACCCGAACGGGGCGGCGGTCGCCGGCGCCAACGTCACGGCGGAGGCCAAGGGCCGCGCGGCCGTCTACTCGGCGACGACCGACCAGAACGGCGAGTTCGTGCTGGCGGTCGTGCCGGGCGAGTACGTCGTGAGGGTAATCGCCGACGGCTTCTCCGAGGCTTCGCAGGTGGTCAGCCTGGGTCAGCAGGGCGGCGCCTCGTTGGAGGTGACGTTGCGGGTCGCGGGCGTGGACGGCAGCGTGACGGTCTACAGCGCGGGCGGCGGCTACCAGACGGACGCCATCGGCAGCGCCACCAAGACCCTGACGCCGCTGCGGGACGTGCCGCAGTCCGTCGCCGTCGTCTCGAAAGAGCAGGTGCGCGACCAGCAGATGCAGAGCATCGCCGACGTGGTGCGCTACACGCCCGGCCTCTCCGTCCACCAGGGCGAGAACAACCGCGACCAGGTCATCATCCGCGGCCAGAGCACCAGCGCCGACTTCTTCCTCAACGGCGTCCGCGACGACGTGCAGTACTACCGAGACCTCTACAACCTCGAACGCCTGGAGACTCTGAAAGGCCCCAACGCCCTCATCTTCGGCCGCGGCGGCGGCGGCGGCGTCATCAACCGCGTGACCAAGGAGGCCGACTTCTCCAAAACGCGCGAGGTGTCTCTGACCGGCGGCTCCTTCTACAACCGGCGCTTCGCGGGCGACTTCGCACAGCCCCTCGGCGAGAAGGCGGCCTTCCGCCTCAACGGCGTCTACGAGAACTCGGACAGCTTCCGCCGCTTCGTCAACCTGAACCGCGCGGCCTTCAACCCGACGTTCACGTTCACCCCCTCGGCGCAGACAAAGTTCACCATCGGCTACGAGTTCGCGCGCGACCGGCGCACCGCCGACCGCGGCATCACCTCGTTCCGGGGCCGGCCGGCGGACGTCCCCGTCTCGACCTTCTACGGCAACCCCGACGACGCCCGCGTGCGTTCGAACGTGAACATCCTGTCGGGCACTTTCGACCAGCAGGTCGGCCGCCTGACCGTCCACAACCGTACGACCTACGGCGACTACGACCGCGGCTACCAGAACTACGTGCCGGGCGCGGCGAACGCGGCGAAGACGCTGGTCACGATCACCGCCTACAACAACGCCACCCGGCGCAAGAACCTCTTCAGCCAGACCGACCTGACCTACAGCGCCTCGACCGGGCGCGTCAGGCACACGCTGCTCGGCGGCTTCGAGCTGGGCCGTCAGCTCACGGACAACTTCCGCAACACGGGCTTCTTCAACAACACGAGCACCTCCACCCAGGCGCCCTTCGACAACCCCGTCGTCAGCACGCCGGTCACCTTCCGCCAGAGCGCGACCGACGCGAACAACCACCTCAAGACGAACCTGGCCGCGGCCTACCTGCAAGACCAGTTGGAGCTGTCGCGCTACGTCCAGTTGGTCGTCGGGCTGCGCTACGACTACTTCGACCTGCGCTTCCACAACAACCGCAACGGCGACAACCTCCGGCGCATCGACGGCCTCGTCTCGCCGCGCGTCGGCGTGGTCGTCAAGCCGGCCGCGGCGCTCTCGCTCTACGGCAGCTACAGCGTCTCGCACCTGCCCAGCTCGGGCGACCAGTTCTCTTCCCTGACCGCCGTCACGCAGCAGGTCAAGCCGGAGAAGTTCAGCAACTACGAGGTCGGCGTCAAGTGGGACGTGCGCCGCTACCTCTCTCTGACCTCGGCGCTCTACCGCCTGAACCGCACGAACACGAGGTCGGTTGACCCGAACAACCCGGCGGCCATCATCCAGACCGGCAGCCAGCGCACCAACGGCTTCGAGGTCGGCTTGAGCGGGGCCGTCACGCGCGACTGGAGCGTCGCCGGGGGCTACTCCTACCAGGACGCGTTCATCACGAGCGCGACCGCCGCGGCGGCCGCCGGCCGACAGGTCGGGCAGGTGCCGCACCACACGCTGTCCCTGTGGAACAAGTACCAGCTCAACCGGAGGCTGGGCGCGGGCCTCGGCATCATCTCCCGCTCGGACGCGTTCGTCGCGGTCGATAACACCGTCGTCCTGCCGGGCTACACGCGGTTCGACGCCGCCGTCTACTACTCCTTCGACGAGAGCTGGCGGCTCCAGGGCAACGTCGAGAACCTCTTCGACCGGAGGTACTTCGCCAACGCCGACAGCAACACCAACATCACGCCCGGAGCCCCGCGCGCCCTGCGGGTCGGGCTGACCGCGAGGTTCTGAAAAGCCGTAAACCGTGAACTGTCAACCGTGGCAAGAAGGCGCTGCCTTTCTCTTGTCACGGTTGACGGTTCACGGTTTACGGCTTTTCTGCGAGATGGGTTATAATCCGCGCTCCCAAAAATATTCATCCGAGGCATCAAGGAGAAGTGATGGACGAGAAGAGACTTGACCACTACCGCACGGTGCTGCTCGAACAGTTGCGGCAGCAGACCGAGGCGGCGCGCGGGAATCAGAACGACGCCCTTGAGTTCGCGGCCAACGACGACGGCGTCAAGGACGTGGCCGACCAGTCGGTCAAGGACGTGAGCCAGGAGATCGAGTACCGCCTCAGCGAGCGCGCCTCGCAGCTCGTCGCCGACATCGACCAGGCGCTGCTGCGCATCGACGAGGGCAGCTACGGCGTCTGCGCCCGCTGCGGCAAGGACATCCCCGAGCGCCGCCTCGACGCCGTCCCCACCGCCCGCTACGACGCCGAATGCCAGACCCTCATCGAGCAGTCGTCGGGGGAGGACGAGCACGCGACGCTTTAAAATCGGTAAATAGTAAATGGTGAATGGTGAATGGAAGGACGCGGGTCTTTCCATTCACCATTTGCTATTTACCGCCGTCAGGCTTTGGGGTGCGCCTTGTCGTAGACCTCGATGAGCTTCTCCATGGAGACGTGAGTGTAAATTTGCGTGGTGGAGAGGCGTGCGTGGCCGAGGAGTTCCTGTATGTCGCGGAGGTCGGCGCCGCTGTCGAGGAGGTGCGTGGCGAAGGAGTGGCGCAGGCTGTGCGGGCTGATGTCGTGGATGCCCGCGCAGATTTTGATGTACTTGTCCACCATGCGGCCGACCGAGCGCGTGGTGATGCGCGTGCCCTGGTAGTTGAGGAAGACGGCCGCCTCGTCGCGCTCGGCGACGGGCGCGTTGTTTAAGAAGGCCGGGCGCACCTCGGTCAGATACCTCATCAGCGCGTGGAGCGCCGGCTCGCCGAAGGGCACGACGCGCTCCTTGCGCCGCTTGCCCTTGACGCGGATGGTCCTTCCCCGAAAGTCGATGTCGCGCATGTCGAGCTTGACCAGCTCGGAGACGCGCACGCCCGTCCCGTAGAGCATCTCCAGGATGGCGCGGTCGCGCTTGCCGAGGTCGGTCGTCTCGTCCGGCGTCTCGATGAAGCGGACGGCGTCCTCGACGGAGAGGTGGTTCGGCAGCTTCTTCTCCAGGCGCGGCGTCGAGACGAGCTTCGCCGGGTTCATCTCGACCGCGCCCTCGCGGATGAGGAACTGGAAGAAGGTTCTGAGCGCCGCCAGCTTCCGCGCGATGGACGACTTCTTCTTCTGCGCGTCGTGCAGCTCCGAGAGCCACTCGCGGATGGTGATGTGGTCGATCTCTTTAACGTCCAGCGCGCGGCGCTCCCCCGTGCGCGGGTCGGCCGGCGCGAGGTGTTCGAGGAACTGTCCGAGGTCGATGGCGTAGTTCCGGAGCGTGTGCTCGCTCACGTTGCGCTCGTAGCGCAGGTGTTCGAGGAACTGAGTCAGCAGTTGATCCATGCTGGTGAATGGTAAATGGTAAATGGTGAATGGTAAATAGAATTTTTGGCGGACGCCCTCCCACCATTCACTATTTACCATTTACCATTCACCCCTTAGGGGCGTAGTAGCCTTTGCGGGTGCGGACGCGGAGGCCGGGGCGGGTCTTGACGTGGAGGGTGAAGAGGCGGAAGCGGCCGTCGCGGACTTCGCCCGAGGGGTAGTAGCTGAGGACGTACTGCTGCGAGAGGTCGTTGGCGATCTGCCTGAAGGCCGCGCCCAGCTCCTCGTGCGTGCGCGGGACGTAGACGGCGCCGCCGGTCTGCGCGGCGAACTCTTCGAGGCGGCGCGCGCCCGCGAGGTCGTGGAGGTTGGGGCTGTCGCTGTTGCCCGTCCGGACGGCGTAGACCTGCACGTCGTCGGCGACGAGATGCGCCATCGTCTCGTCGAAGCCGAGGTCGCTCACCGTGTCGGTGCCGTCGGAGATGATGACGATGACCTTGCGCGTCCGCTGCGGCTTGAGGTAGTCGGCCGCCCGCGCGACCGTGTCGAAGAGCGCGGTGGCGGCGGCGTCGGGGCGCTCGAAGTTCTTGATGGTGCGGACGAGCGCCTTCACGTCGTTCGTCAAGGGCTGCGAAAGCTCCGGCTCGGTCGAGATGGAGAAGACGGCGGCGCGGTCTACGGGGCGGATGACCGATTCGAGGAAGCGTATGCCGGCCTGCCGCTCGAACTCGCGCGTGGCGGTCTGGCTGGAGCTGTTGTCGAAGAGGAGCGCGATGCTGACCGGCGTCTCGGCGCGGGAGACTTCGCCGATGGGCTGCGCCTGCCCGTCGACGAGCAGCTCGAAGTCTTCGATTTTCAAATCCGCGACGGCGCGGCCCTGCGCGTCCACGACCGACGCCGGGAGCGGGACGAGGTTCGAGCTGATGCGGACGACCTCTTCGCCGTCGTCCTCGTCGGGGGTGGAGGCCGCCTTCGGCGTCTGCGACGCGGCCTCGGGCGGGCGGACGCCCGTCCCCTGCCTGCGGCCTTCGGCTTTGGGGTCGCCGGGCGCGGGCGGCTCGGCGATGGGGCCTTCGAGTCGGCGGATCGGGGTGGGCGCGGGCGTCGGCGTCGCGGCGGGCGCGCCCTTCTTCCCCTGCGGCTGGGGCGCGGGCGTGCCGCGGCGGCCGGACTGTGCGCGGAGGACGTGCGACGCAGAGGCGAGCAGCGCCAGCGCGCAGGCGCACGCCGCCAGCGCGCGCCGCACGCGCGCCGAGACGAAGGCGCCCGGGCTCGCGCTCAGAGCGTCGCGGCCAGCGGCTCCCTCTCCCCGCCCCGAATCTGTTCCAGCCACCTGTCCCATTCTTCGAGTGCCAGCTCGACCTGCCTCGCGTGGCGGTCGCGCTTCTTCTTCAGCCTGCGCCGCTCCTCTTCAGAGAGCGGTACGAGCAGCGCGAACGTGATGTTCACCGGCTGGTAGTTCTTCGCGTCCGCGCCCGAGACGTAGCGCGCCAGCGCGCCGGTCGCGGCCCGCGGCGGGGCTTCGAGCGGCGCCTCGCCCCTCGCGACGCGGGCCGCGTTCTTCCCCGCGAGCCAGCCCGTGGCGACCGACTCGACGTAGCCCTCGACGCCGCTGATCTGCCCCGCGAAGAGGACTTCGGGGCGCCCGCGCATCTGCAACGTCGGCGCGAGCACACGGGGCGCGTTGATGTACGTGTTGCGGTGAATCTGGCCGTACTGCAAAAACTCGGCACGTTCGAGGCCGGGTATGAGACGGAGCACGCGCGCCTGTTCGCCGTAACGTAGATGATTCTGGAAGCCGACGAGGTTGTAGGCGTCGGCCATCAAATTCTCCTGCCGGAGCTGCACGCACGCGTAAGGCTCCCGCCCCGTCCGCGGGTCTCTCAGGCCCACCGGCTTCATCGGCCCGTAGCGCAGCGTATCGACCCCGCGCCGCGCCAACTCTTCGATGGGCAGGCACGCCTCGAACCAGCGCGTCTCCTCGAAGCGCTGGAGCGGCACGCTCTGCGCCCCGACGAGCGCCCCGTAGAAGCGCGCGTACTCCTCCTCGTCCATCGGGCAGTTGAGGTAGTCGTCCCCGCCCTTCCCGTAGCGCGCCGCGCGGAAGGCGACGCTCGTGTCAACGGACTCGGCCGCGACGATGGGCGAGATGGCGTCGTAGAAGTAGAGCCCCGTCCCCTCCGTGAGCCGCGCGATCTCCTCGGCCAGCGCGTCGGAGCAGAGCGGCCCCGCGGCGATGACGGTCACGGCGCCTTCGTCAACTCCGGTCGCCTCTTCCCTCATCACCTCGATGTTCGGGTGCGACTCGACGAGCCCGGTGATCTCTTCGGCGAACCGCTGCCGGTCAACGGCGAGCGCCGCCCCCGCCGGCACGCGCGTCCGCATCGCCACGTCGAGCACCACCGAAGCCCCGCGGCGCAACTCCTCCTTCAAAAGGTACGGCGCCGTCCCAGGCTCGTCCGACTTCAAAGAGTTCGAGCAGACGATCTCCGCCAGCCTGTCCGTCCTATGCGCCGGCGTCTGCCTCACGGGCCGCATCTCGTAGAGCCTGACCCGCGCGCCCTCCCGCGCCGCCTGCCACGCGGCCTCGACACCCGCGAACCCTCCCCCAATCACCACCACATCCTTCATGCGCCGATTGTAACGTCAGACTCGGCACGCCGCGAGCGCGCGAGAGGTGGAATGAGGGCCGACGACACTTTACTGCTCAGGCACGCCTTTGCCAGTCGGCCGGGCTGCGCCTGACGTGAAAGCAGGCAACGACGACTATCGTTTCTTCGTTGAAGAGATAGAACAACGCGTAAGGGAATTTTCTGAGGAGTGCGCGGCGCACCTGCTCGTGCACCGGCTGAAAGGCAGAAGGGTTACGCCGAACGCTCGACAGACAGGCGTCAGCCGCCCGGAGGAATTCCAGGCCCAGCCCTTCGCCGCGCCCCTCATACCAGTCGAACGCCTCTTGAATCTCGCGGGCGGCCTCGGGGCGGACGATGACGTTATACGCTGTGCGACCTGCGCACCTTCTCCTTCAGCACATCCCAGGGGAGTCCTTCGTCGGGGTTCTGCGCGTACGACTCAAGGCGGCGGTCGAGTTCCTGCCTCTGCGCGTCGGTGAGCGGGAGCGCGGCGGGGTCGGCGGCGATGCTGTCCCAGATGTCTTCGGCGAGTTGGATACGCTCCGCCACGCTCAACCGAAGAAGCTCTTCAAGCTGCGTACTCATGGCCCGATACGATAAAGCCTGGCGGCAACGCGCGCAAGAGTCACGCGCGGCTCAGGGCCGCGGCGGGTTCGCCTCCTTCGGCGCGTTGAGCTTGTCGTCGCCGGTCTTGGTGCTGAAGCGTTTGAAGTCGGAGAACTCGTTCGTCTCGTTGATGCTCATGCCCTTGAAGAGCAGGACGCGGGCCGATGCGTTGACCTGCGAGTAGCGCGGGAGCCAGACGCCCTCTTCGAGCCGCGTCTGCTCGAAGAGGAAGGCCGAGCCCGGCTTGACCGAGGCGAGGAGTCCGCCGCCCATGTTGAACGACTCGACCAGACGCGCTTCGAGCCGCATCACCTGCCGCTCCGTCGGATCGACCCAGATGACGCCGCTCAGCTTCGAGACGAGCGACTCGCCGCGGCTCGACGGCTTGAAGCCTGCGCGCGGACGGAAGTCGAAGACGATCACGTCGCGGTCGCGGAAGCGCTCGCGCCGCGGGCTGACGAACTCGCACGCGCGCAGGAAAGTCGAAATCTCCACGTCGTCCTCGTCCTCGCCACCTTCATCATCCTTCGCGCCGGACTTCGCGGCCTTCGCGCGTCGCTTCTCCCGCCGCTGGGCGCGCTCGCGCTCGCGCTTCTCCGTGCGCCTGGGCGCCTCGCGCTCGGCCTTCTCCAACTCCTCCGCGACGCGCTTCAACTCCTTCGCCTCGCGCTCCGGCGTGAGCGGCACGCCGTTCTCGCTGACGAGCTTGTGCACCCAGCCGTAGCCCGCGAAGGGGTAGACCTCGAAGACCGTGACCTTCTCCTTCTTCAACTGCCCCTTGTCGTCCAGCTCGCGCTCCGTGACCTTGCGCGTGAAGGTGTAGTCGTTGATGCGCTTGTCCGTCTCCTCCTGGTTCTTCGCGAGTTCGCGCAGGAGCGCCGGGATGTCGAGCGTCGCGTCGGCGGGCGGCTCGAAGAGGGACTCGGCGAGCCCCGCGTTGTAGGTCGCGTTGGTCAGGGTGAGCGTGAGCGCGGGCTCGCCCGCGCGCTCGATCTCGACGCGGTGCGGCTCCACCTTCAGGGGGCTCCCCGCGCGCGCGCGCCAGTCCGCGTAGCGCACGCGCGTTTTGCGGGCCTCATCGGACGACTGCACGAGGAGCTTGCTCTGCGCGTCGAACCAGTAGCGCAGGCGCGCGCCCGCGCGCGTCGCGAACTCGACCGCGTAGGCGAGCCCGCCCGCGACCTCCTCGCGCCCGACGGTGCGCGCCAGAACCTTCTGCCTCTTGTAGTCGGCGAAGTAGCCCGACTCCAGCATCGCCTGGAGCCTCGCGGCGAAAGCCTCGCGGTCGGTGAGCGTGCTCAGACGTCCGTCGCGCCCGCGCAGCCAGGCGGTGCGCGGGTTGGCCGCCGCGTCCCACTCGCCGTCCGGGAGGAGGAAGTCTGTGCGGAGCGCGCCCGTCGTCTTCAGGCGCGTGCGCGCCGTGCCCGCCTCTCTGCCCGCGCGCAGCACGGCCCACTCGTAGGTCACATCGCGCAGAGAGGCCACGCGGCCCTTCCCGCCCACGGCCTTGAGGTACTCGCCGACGATCTTGTCCGGCGCGGGGAGCTTCGCGCTCTGCGCGCGCGCCGCGGCGCCGAAGCCCGACCACATCAGGACGAGCGGGAGCGTTCTCGTCAGCAACAATCTCAAGCTCAGGCGCGGGGACGGCGCGTGCGCGCGCGTCAAAGGGGTCGTCGTCATCATGTGTTCTAAGACGCGGGGAGGCGTGAGACCGTTGACATAAAGGATTAAACGTCGGAGGAGAATAGGAGAAGCCCGGGAGGACTGACGCCGGACATCGCTCTCGTCAATCCTTCCGGGCTTCTTACGGCCGACGGCCGCGGTTTGTTTCAGAGGCGGCGGGCTTTCACGCGGGAAGGTCTGCCGCCTCCCGAGCACTCAGGAGGGCGGCTCCTGTCCGGTCTCTTTGTCGCCGGGCGGGTGCGGCACCTCCGCCTCCATCGCCTTCGCCGACTCCTCCTCGGCGCGCAGTTCGGCCTCCTCCGTGCCCGCCGAATCCGACCCGTGCGATGCGCCGCCCGCGCCGCCCTCCGACTTCTCGTCCGTCTCTTCCATCCTCATTTAACTCCTTTGTAAACCGAGTCAGGAGGCCGGCCCTAACGCCGCGAACCGCCCTTCTTTGCCGCGCCCTTCTTCGCGCCGCCCTTCTTGGCCGCGCCCTTCGCGCCGCCCTTACCGGCAGAGCCCTTCTTCGCCGCGGCCTTCTTCGCCCCGCCCTTCGCGGCGGCCTTAGCTCCACCCTTCCCGGCCGCGCCTTTACCGCCGCCTTTCTTAGCTGAGCCCTTCGCGCCGCCCTTCTTCGAGGCGCCCTTGCTCGCGCCACCGGACTTCGCCGCCGACTTCTTCGCGGCCGAAGCCTTCGCCGAGCCCTTCGCGGCTCTCTTCGCGGCCGGCGCCGACTTCTTCGCGCCCTTCCCCGCGCCCTTCTGCGCGCCGCCGCCACCGCCTTGCTTCGCCCTGCGCCGCTCGACTATCTGGTGCGCGCGCTCCTCGACCTGCCGGATGCGCTCGGCCACGTTCTCGGGCAGGCCCGGCTCGGCCGCCCCGCGCAGCCCCTCCACCGGCGCGTCGTCCGGCACCTGGTGCGCCTGCTCCTCGTACTCGCCCTTGCTCTGCCCGTACTCGTACTCGTTCAGCGAACCCCCGCCGATCTTGTACTGGTCCTGCACTTCAGCTCGATCCTTTGGCATCTCTCCTCCTCGCTGGTTCCAAACCGGACGCCCCGCTTGACATCTCGCGCGGCCACTCCGTATATTTTCAACCCGACGGGCCACCTTAGCTCAGTTGGTAGAGCAGTCGATTCGTAATCGACAGGTCTGGAGTTCGAGTCTCCAAGGTGGCTCCACAAATTTTTGTTGCCGTATAGCTGTGACGCAGTTATACGGCAATTTCAT
The DNA here is from genome assembly GCA_036389235.1 of Pyrinomonadaceae bacterium. Classification (GTDB taxonomy): domain Bacteria; phylum Acidobacteriota; class Blastocatellia; order Pyrinomonadales; family Pyrinomonadaceae; genus QHXN01. Next base: position 17,879 of record DASVQJ010000279.1, read on the forward strand.
TTTCACCTCAATCTTCGGTCAGCCACTTCTTATATCCGAACTGCTGAATCGTGTGCTTCTGATGGTGGTTGGCACACAACACTCGACACTTCGCCACCTCATCCTGAATAGTTTTCAGTCCCCATGAACTGTGCGCCATCACGCTAATGTGCTCGCGCTTTTCCAGGGGGTTAAGGTGGTCGAAGACGAGCATGTCCGGGTCGCTTACGGTACACCCTTCCCACTCGCACTGTTTCGTCTTAAGGTACTCGTAAAGCCACTGCATGTTCCTACGCGCGTATTCGCGTGTGCGTTGGTAATTGCGGCGCGGGTTCCGCACGTTGTGCTCTTTATCAATCGCCTTTTTGCAATCGCGACAATAGGACTGCAAGCCGCCCTTTCTGGGCGCCGAGCGGTGAAACTCGCTCGTGTCCTTCAGGGCCTTGCAGCGACAGCAACGCTTCACCACGCCCGTCTTCGCGACCGCGCGAACTTTCGCCGTCACCCGTGCGCCTTTCGATTCGGGGTTTGCAGGCGGCGGAGATTATACGCTAAATAGGTACGGCTCCCGCGCCGCGCCGTCTGGAGGCTCCGGCGTAGCGGCGTGCTCTGAGAGACCGCGTAAGGATGGAATAATTTGTCATCAGGAAAACTCAACGACGGCCGGGCCGCCGGGAACAGACTTCGGCGGCTCACTTCTGTCTCCGCCGCGCTCCTCTTCCTTCTCGCTGCGGCCTCGCCCGCCTCCCTCGGTCAGACGCCCGGACGGAAGCTCATCGTGACGGCCGCGGGCGTGCGCCTGCGCGAGCGCCCCGAGACGGCCGCGGCCGAGGCCGGCCGTCTGCAACTCGGCGCGGTCGTGGACGAAATAGAGCGCTCCGCCGAGAAGTCGAAGGTCGGCCCGTCGGAAGAGTTCTGGCACCTCGTCGCCGCGCCCGGCGGCGCGCGCGGCTGGGTCTTCGGCGGCCTCGTCGCGCCCTTCGAACCCGCGCGCCGCGACGCCGCCTACCTCAAGCTCGCGGGCGACCGCCTCGCCAACTCCGCCGCGACCTTCGCAGACCTTTCCGAGCTTGTGCGCTTCCTCGACCGCGCCGCGCGCGAGGTCAGGGCTCGCGACGCGCTCGCGGAGTTGGAGCTGGCGCGACTCGTCGCGCTCGCGCGCTCGCTCGCCGCCATGCCGTTCGAACACCTGGGCGAGCAGCCCTACAAGTCCTGGACGGACGAGCGCCAAAAAGAGGTCGTCTACAGCGAGCCCGCCGGGCAGTGGTACGTGCGCCAGGAACTCTTCTGGAACTTGCAGCGCAAGTACGCGGGGTTGCCCGCCGCGGAACGCGCCGCGTGGGAGGGGGCGCGGACGCCCATGCCCGGCGAGTGCGAGGGCTACCTGCCCTGCTACCTCTACATGGAGACGGAGAGCAACGGCAAGTACCTCAAGCTCTACCCGCGCGGCGCGCACGCGGACGCCGCCCTCGACGCCCTCTCCGAGCTGCTCGGGCACATCGTGGAGGGCATGCGCGGGAGCAACTCGCCCTACGAAGTCCCGCGCGCAGACCGCGCGAACTTCCGCCGGAGCGTGGCCGCGCTGCGCGCGCAGCTCGCGCTCGTCCCCGCCGCGAAGAAGGCGCGCGTGCTCGGGCAGCTCGACGCCATCGCCAGACACTTCCGCTGAAAATCTTGTTGACGCCCCGCCGGTTTTGAAATACAAACGCGGGGGCAGGCGCTCTAACAGCTTCCAAAGCGGCCAGGGGTGACGCCGGACATGGCTAAGAGTAAGGGCTTCGTCAAGGAGTTCCGCGAGTTCATCGCGCGCGGCAACGTCATCGACCTCGCGGTCGGCGTCATCATCGGCGCCGCCTTCACCAGGATCGTCACCTCGCTCGTCGAGGGCATGCTGATGCCGGTCGTCGGGCTCTTCACGGGGCGCATCGACTTCGCCAGCATGTTCTACGTCCTCGACAAGTCGAAGGGCATCCCCGTCTCGCTCGGCGAGGCGAAGGAGAAGGGCATCTCCGTCGTCGCCTACGGCCAGTTCATCAACGACATCATCAGCTTCCTCATCGTCGCCTTCGTCATCTTCCTCATCGTCAAGCGCGCCAACCGCCTCTGGAGCGGCGAGCCCGCCGACAAGGAGGAGCCGACGACCAAGAACTGCCCCTTCTGCGTCTCGGCCATCCCCATCAAAGCCACGCGCTGCCCGCAGTGCACGAGCGAGCTGCAAACGGCCTGAAAGTTTGCCGTATCAAAAGAGAAGGGGGACGACAGACTCACTGTCGTCCCCCTTCTCCCTTATACGAGCCCTTCGGGACCCGCCCGCGTGCTTAGACGGCCGGGCGGAGCAGGCCGCGGAAGATGCCCTGGACGGCGACCTTCGAGGCGTGCAGGCGGATGGGCGCGTGCTGCGCGTTGGCCGGCCGCAGCTCGACCTCGGTGCCGAAGCGGTGGATGCGTTTGAGCGTCGCGCGCGCGCCCTCGACGAGCGCGACGACGATCTCGCCGTCGCGCGCCTCCGTCCGGTTCTCTATCAGGGCGATGTCGCCGTCGCAGATGTGCTCGTCGATCATCGAGTCGCCCGTCACCCTCAAGGCGTAGACGCGCGCCGGCCTCACACGCCCCAGCAGAAAACGTGGAACGGTGATGGTCTCGCGGTCTTCGTCCACGTCGAGCGGCGCGCCCGCCGCGATGCGGCCTAACAGTGGCACCTCGCAGGTCGCGTCCACGTCCACCTCCGCGTGCTGCACGGTGAGGCCGAAGGCGCCGTCGTTGCGGTGGCGCGAGATGAGCCCGCGCCGCTCCAGGGCCTCGATGTGCTTGGCGATGGTCGCCTTCGAAGAGACGCCGAAGTGGCGCGCGATCTGTGCGTAGGAGGGCTCGTAACCGTGGCGCTCGATGAAGCGCGTGATGTATTCGAGAATCTCCCTCTGGCGCTGCGTCCGGGGTTGCATCAGTTTACAGGCTCCTTGCCGTGTGAGCGTCCGGTCTCTTCGGAAGGGGGGTTCTTGCTCGCTCTTACGGGGCTGGGCCGATTGTATGGGCGCGCGTCTGAAGCGTCAAGGAATAAGATTGAAAGCGTCACTCGAACCCCTCGCGTAGTCTGCCCGGACTTACTAACTGTTGCATTCCGCGCCGCGCGGCGTTAATCTCCGTCCCGCGCATGTTCGGGCGGCGCGCCCGAACGAGACAGCTCGCGAAGCTTCTCTCCCGCCGCACGCATGAAGTGTTCGAGGGAGCCAAACCGTCAGCCCCGTAAAGGGCTGGCGGTTTTTTCCTTCTCGCCAGAAAACCTGCAATCCCGCCTAAGGAAAACACCGAGATGACTTTAGTCGACGAACGCTTGGAGGAGTCGGGCGGCTTTTCGGCCCCTGCCGACGAGGAATCCGCCCACGCCCTGCTTAAGCTGATCGAGGAGCAGGGGAGGGCGGGTCTCCTGCACAGCTCGGAGGTCTACGAGATATACCGGCGCGCCGACGGGCTCCTGAAAGAGACGCAGGACGCCGAGACGCTGGCCCGCCTGAGGGCTTGCGCGCGCGTCGTCATGCGCCTGCTCGCCGAGCCCGACATCGAGCGCGAGGGCTTCAACATGTACGAGGCCGTCCACGACTTCGAGGCCAGGCTCATCGAGCAGGCGCTGGAGGAGGCCCGCGGGAGCGTCACGAAGGCCGCGCGCCTCCTCGGGCTCACGCACCAGACGCTCGGCACGATTCTCAACACCCGGCACAAGAGCCTCGCGGCCAAGCGTACGCCCGTGCGCAGGCGCCTGCGCAGCGTCTTCAGGAAGCCGACCGCTGAGGGCCAACACTGAGACTCCTTTCGCCCCCTCTCGACGGCCGCCGAGCCACGGAACGCCCTTTGAGCCCGCCCCCGACTGCTTCAAATGTTGCAGCACCTCATAACCCCAACGAATCGGCACCGGGCGACCCGGCCACCCCGGATTATTTTATTGATTTGACCACGTACAGAGGCTAATCTCGCCACGCTGCGCCCGAACCTCGGCCGAAGCCGAAGCGAGACGCGTGCGGTGCCGCCTCACCGTACGAGCGCCCCGCAGCACTTACGAGCCAACACAATTTTCCGAGCGGTTGAAGCGAAAGGCCGAGACCCTTGTCCGGAGGCCGGGGCTGCGTTCGTCCGCCCCGCGGCCTCCCGCACACAGACCGGCGGACGGACGTTTTGCGGACTTTGAGAGCCCTCGTGTGAGGGTTTTACAGAGGCGAGCCGCGCATGCATCTCTCTCCCCCCACGCCGAAGGTTTGCGCGGGCGGCGGCCGCACGGAGCCGGCCGCCGCGGAGGGGTGCAGCGTGCGTCGTTTCTCGATTCTCTACGCGGAGGAGGCGCCTTTGGTGGCGGACGCCGTCCGGGAGACTTTGGAAGCGGAGGGCTGGCGCGTGGAGGTCTGCGCGCGCGGGGACGAGGCGCTCAGGCGTCTACAGAATGGCGGGCGCTTCGACCTCCTGATTCTCGACTTCCTTCTGCCGGGGCTCGACGGGTTGGAGCTTACGCGGCGCGCACGCGCCCTGCCGCGAGAGGCGCGGACGCCGATCATCATGTTCACAGACAGCGAGGTGGAACGCGACGCGCGGCGCGCGGGCGTGGACGCTTATCTGAGAAAGCCGCGCGGCGTCTACAGCCTCGCGCGCACGGCCGCCGGGCTGCTGGCGCGCGCGTGAGAGGGGGGTTTTAGCGACCCGTCGGTAAGTTTAAGGATTGAGTAGGGGCGCGATGCGTCGGGCAGGCGCACCGCCCCTGTACGGCACGTCTGCTGAAAGGGCACGGCGGACTGTGCCGCCTGGCCGGCGCGGGCTCACCCACGCGCCGGCCCTCCTAAAATCGAAGTACGTATGTGAACCCGCTGCGTAGCAACGGTTGAGTTTAGCCCGGCCTTTCAAGGCCGGGGGGACAAACATCAACAAGACGCCGCGTCGCGTCAGCGACGCCTGAACTGA
>DASVQJ010000280.1:0-19957 GCA_036389235.1 Pyrinomonadaceae bacterium
CGCACGAGAGCTTGGCCGCGCTGGAAGAGACGGTCTGCGGGCGTTGTCAAAGAATCACGGCGGCGCAGGTCACGACGCTCACGAACTATCACTGGTGGCCCGCGGCATGAATCACCTTAGTCTGTTTCGCAAGTCGGTATCAGTAGGTAAGAGATAAAAACAGCGCGGCTTTCATCGGTTGATGATGAAAGCCGCGCTGTTTCTTATTCCCTACTGACTACTGTCTGCCGTCTACTCCTCCCGCTCACTTTCTTTCTCGACATCCGCGCGGGGGCGCCAGTTCCGCGCGCCGTCCTTGACGAGGTCGTGCTTGCGCTTGATGCCCGTCCTCACGTTGAGGAACCAGGCCGAGGCGCCGAGCGCGGCCGTGACGAAGGCCAGGTCTGTGTGGCGCAGGTAGAGCAGCGCCAGAGTCGCCGCGCCGAGCGCGTACGCCAGGAGCCGCCACGCGCGCGCGAAGTCGAAGCCCGCGTCCTTCATCACCCTGTCTTGATTCTTCAGTTGACGGTCACGGGGATGGGCGCGTCTATGTCGCGCGGGGGGAAGCACGCCTCGTCGTTGCAGTGCTGGACGCGGAGCTTCGCCCGGAGCGTGTGTCGGCCCTTAGCCGCGCCCTTGTCTGCGCGCAGCGGGAGCTTGATGACGACGTTTCCTTCATAGAGCGAGAGCGGCTTCTCCGCGAAGCCGAGCTTGCGCTGAGCGCCCGGCGGGTAGACGGGCTTGCCGGGCGTGATGCCCTCCTGCGGCTCGGCGCGCAGCTCGGTCGCGATGTAGAACTTGTCGGCGGCCGGGTTGGCGTGCGTGTGGTAGCCCTGCGCGATGTCGAGCCGCACGCTGGCCTCGCCCGCGCCGCCCGCGTCGAGCCTCACCTCCTCGACCGTCGCGGTGACGGGCTGCGCCTGGCGCGCGGGGCCGGGCGCGGCCTGCGCCGTCGCGGCCGGGCTGGGCGCGGGCGTCGCGCCCGCCACGCCGTTCGCGTTCGTCCCACCCCCGCCGCAGGAGGCGAAGGCGAGGGGCGCGCAGATAAGGAGGCTCGGGAGAAGATTCTGTCGTCGCATGGCTCAGAGTTTATCTCAAATGCCGGCGCACCTCACACGGCCGACGGGGGCTGTTGGGAGTCCTGCGGGGGCGGCGGCTGGTACTGGGGCGCGGGCGGTGCCGGCCGCGAGCGCACGCGGCGCGCGAGGTAGCGCAGGACGAAGTAGGCTGGCAGCCCTATGAAGAGCACGACGGGTATCAGCGCCAGCAGCAGGCGGATGAAGAAGAGCGTGATGGAGGCCGCGATGTCCACGCCCTCGCCGAAGGCCGTGCCGACGCTGCGGAAGAAGCCCGTGGTGCCGATGAGCGGCGCGGGCGGCTGGAGCGTGACGCTGATGGTCGAGAGGCTCGACTGGTTTTCGAGGAAGCGGCGGCGCCCCTCCACACGCTCGATCTCCGTGCGGACGTTCGTCAGCTCGCGCTGGACGCTGACGGCGTCCGCGACCTCCTCCGCGCGCTTCATGATCTCCAGCAGTTGCGCCTCCAGAGCCCTCTGCGTGCGCAGGCGCGCTTCGAGGTCGATGTACTCCTCGGTCACGTCCTTGCCGGTGATCTTCTGCGCGGTGACGTTGCCGCCCGCCGCGCGTATGTCGGCGAGCGCCGCGTCGAACTGCGCCGCGGGCACGCGCAGCTCGACCGTGATGATCTCGTAAGCGCGCTCGCCCTGCGCGCCCGTCTGCTGCCTCGAATCGGAGGTGACGACGAAGCCGCCGCGCGACTCGGCGATTGACGCGATGCGTTGCAGAGCCTTGCCGGGCTGTTCGACTTCGAGCGTGAGGGTCGCGTTGCGGATGATCTTGCGCTCGGCGGGGGCGGCGTTCGTGCCCTGCTGCGTCGGGGCCGCGGGGTCTTCCGTGCGTTCGAGCGAGACGGTTTTCATGTCGAACTGGCCGCTCGACGCGTCGCCGCCGCCCTGCGCGGGGGCCGAGCCCTGCGTCGCGGTCGAAGTGCCCGGCGGAGAAGCAACCTGCTCGGCGGAGCGCTGGGAGCCGGCGGCGCAGCCGGTCAGCGCGGCGAGTGCGAGCGTGAAGGCGAATCTTGTCGACAGTCTCATAAAATTGCCTCCCGGGGCCGGGGTCTGTCAGAGCGTTGTTTGAACGGGCGCGCCGGCCGTCACTTGCGCGGGGCCTCCCGGCGCGCTTCGTCCTTCTCGAAGTAGGGCGGCGTCTCGCCCGGCTTGAGGCGGCGGAGCGTCACGTCCTCCGGGTAGTAGCTGACGCCGCGGCGCCGGAGGGTCTGCCAGCGCAAGCCTTCGCCCGTCAACGTGAGCCTGACGGTGGCCGAGCCGCCGAAGCTGCTCCCCAGCTTGAACTGCGCCGCGCCGTTCCTGACCGTCGCCGTGAAGTCGCACTCCTCGACCCGCGCGAGGAAGCGAGCCACGATGCCGCAGGTGGCGCGCAGGCGGTTGCCGGTCTGCCTGATGGTGACGTCGATGGCGAACTGCGGCACCTCTTCCGGCTTCATGCTCTGGTACGCGGGCGGCAGCTCCGACCTGTCCTTCGCGTAGACGGCGTAGTTCCAGTCGCCGCGGAAGCCCGAGGCGGGTCGCGTCTGCGCGGCGGTTGACTGTGTGCAGGAGAGTAAGGCGACGGCGAGCAGGGGTAGTGAAACCGACAGGGGGAGTTTTTTCATCTGATCCTTGCGGCCAGTCCCGTGGGGACGGAATGTTTATAGCTTAAGCTGCGGTAATCAAAACAAGCTCCGGAGGGGCGGCATGTGCATGTCGCCCCCGACGGGGCTCGCGTTGAAATAGGGCAACCGAATCTATAAACGCCTCGCCCCTCCGGGGCGAAGACTTTACTCTTCGCCGCCCTCCTCTTCCTCTTCGTCCCTCGCGCCGTGGCGTTCGGGGCGCTTGATGCCGAACTTCTCCAGGCGGTACTGGAGCGTGCGGAAGGTGAGGCCGAGGAGCTTGGCCGCCTTCGTGATGTTGTAGTCGGTGCGCTCCATCGCCTGAAGGATCAGGTTGCGCTCCACGTCCTCGAAGTTGACGCCCTCGACGGGGAGCTTGAAGCCTGCGCCCTCGGCCGCGGGGCGCGTCTCCTGCCGGACTTCGAGCGGGAGGTCTTCGACCGTGACGTAGTCGGCCTCCGCGAGCAGGATGGCGCGCTCGATGGCCGACTCCAACTGGCGCACGTTGCCGGGCCAGGCGTAGTCGAGCATCACCTTGCGCGCCTCGGGCGTCAGGCCGCGGATGAGGCGCGAGGTGTTGCGCGTGTGCTTCTTCAGGAAGAAGTCGATGAGGACGGGGATGTCTTCGCGCCGCTCGCGCAAAGGCGGCACGTCGATGGAGAGGACGTTGATGCGGTAGTAGAGGTCGTCGCGGAAGCGCCCGTCCGAGACCATCGCGCGCAGGTCGCGGTTCGTCGCGGCGACGACGCGCACGTCGATCTTGATGGGGCGCGTGCCGCCGACGCGCCGAATCTCGCGCTCCTGCAAAGCCCTTAAGAGCTTCGCCTGCATCGACACGTCCAGCTCGCCGATCTCGTCGAGGAAGAGCGTGCCCTTGTCCGCGATCTCGAAGAGCCCCTTCTTCTCGGCGTGCGCGCCGGTGAAGGAGCCCTTCTCGTGGCCGAAGAGTTCGGACTCCAAAAGGTTCTCGTTGATGGCGGCGCAGTTGACGGCCTGGAACATCTCGGAGACGCGCGGGCTCTGCGTGTGGATGGCGCGCGCGATGAGCTCCTTGCCCGTGCCCGACTCGCCGCGGATGAGCACCGTCGAGTTCGAGCGCGCGACCTTGAGGATCATCTTCTTGACGGCCTCCATCTCGGCCGAGGCGGAGATGATTTCCATGTCCAGCGCGTCGAGCTTTGACAGCGCCCGCCGGATGGTCTCAAGCAGTTGCTCGCGCTCGAAGGGTTTTTCGAGGTAGTCGAACGCGCCGCGCCTGAGCGCCTCCTTCGCCGAGTCGATGGAGCCGTGGGCGGTGAGCAGGATGACGATGATCGAAGAGTCGAAGGCGAGCAGCTTCGACAAAAGCTCGATGCCGTCCATGCCCGTCATCTTCAGGTCGGTGAGCGCGAGGTCGAACCGGCGCTCGCGCGCGATGCGCAGCGCCGCCTCGCCCGACGAGGCGGTCGTCACGTCGTAGCCCTCGCCCGACAGGATCATCTCCAGAATCTCGCGCTGCGACTTCTCGTCGTCAACGACCAGGATGCTTTTGCGTGACATGTGAATTGTAGATGCTAGGTGTTGGATGCCGGATGTTAGTTAAAACAGTTGGCGCCGGCCGGGCCGCCGTCGTTAGAATTAAGTTAACTAACATCTGGCATCCAACATCTAACCTCTCTCCTTTATGGGTATCTCGACCGTGAAGGTCGTGCCCTCGCCGGGCTTGCTCTCGACGCGGATGGAGCCGGCGTGCTCGTCCACGGCCTTCTTGGCGATGGCGAGGCCGAGCCCCGTCCCCGTCTCCTTCGTCGAGAAGTAGGGCTCGAAGATTTTCGGCAGGTGGTCGGCGTCGATGCCGACGCCCGTGTCGGAGACGCGGACGCGCGCCAGCCCGTCCTCCGCGGAGAGGCCCACCGTCAGCCTCCCCCCGCGCCCTTCCATCGCGTGCATGCCGTTAATGATAAGGTTCGTGAAGAGCGAACGTAAAGCCTCCCGGTCGCCGAGCACCGGCGGCACCGCGCCGTTCTCCTCGAAACGGGTCTCGACGCCGACCTCCGCGGCCTGCACCTCGACCATCGAGAGCGCGTCGCGCAGGGTCTCGCGCAGGTCGAGCGGCTGGAGTTCGAGGTTCGCCGGGCGCGTGTACTTCAGGAACTCCGAGATGCGCGTGTTGATGCGCGCCACCTCGGCCTTGAGCTGGAGCGTCAGCTTCTCGACCGTCGCGCGCTTCTGCGGGTCGCTGGGGGCGAGCGAGGTGCGCAGGTGGTCGAGCGTGAGGTTGATGTAGTTCAGGGGGTTCCGAATCTCGTGCGCGATGGCGGAGGCGAGGCGGCCGATGACGGCCGACTGCTCGGCCTGCTGCACCTGCGTCTCAAGCTCGCGCATGCGCCCGAGCTGCGCGATCATCTCGTTGAAGGTGGCCGTCAGCCGCCCGACCTCGTCGCGGCGGTCGGCGTCCGGGACGCGGAAGGAGAAGTCGCCCCCGGCGACGCGCTGCGCCCCGCGCGACAGCTCGTTGAGCGGGCGCGTGAAGCGCCAGACGAGGAAGGCCGCCCCGAGCGTGGAGACGAGCATCATGGCGAGCGTCGGGGCGAGCGGCCTCACGGTCTCGTAGAAAGAGCTGTCGCCCATCGGGCTCGTCCCGAGCACGATGACGATGTAGACGAGGCCGCTGCTCGTCTGGAGCGGGATGGCGAACGTGCGCGGCTCGCCCGAGACGGGCTGCGTCGTCGTGGGCAGCGAAGGCCGCAGCCGCCTGAAGCCCTCGGTCGCCTCGCCCGCGTCCACCAGCTTCGGCAGCCTCACGTTCTCGGTGTCGGAGATGAAGTAGTAGTGCGCCTCGCCGCTCTCCAGCGTCTCGGGCCGGTAGTCCGGGTCGAGGCTGTCCTCGATGCGCCCGTCCCGGTCGCGCACGACGAGGACGTTGACGACGCGCCCCCGCTGCTGTTCGAGCAGGGACTTGTCGCCCGGGTCGTCCAGCTCGAACATGTACTTGCCGGAGGTGATGCTCTCGTTCGCGAGCGCGATGGAGGCCGTGAGCGCCTGCTCCTGCCCGGCGACGAGGACGGCGCGGTTGCGCGAGCGGACGCGGCCGAAGTAGTACTGCACGCCGAGCGTGGCGACGAGCAGCAGCGCCATCACCAGCAGGAGGCGCGTGCGGAAGCTGTAGAAGAGTCTCGGCAGTCCCATTCGTCGGTCGTGCCGCCGGACGCCGTCCGTACGCCCCGCGGGAGCTTTCGTCAACGCTCAAGCAAAAGATAGTTGCCCTGCGGCTTGGACAGATGTTATAGTCGCCGAGGTCTCCAGCGCAAACCCCTCCGGGAGACCGCAGCCGGTACTCTCCAACAACCTACTCGGTGCGATTTGAAGTTTTGAAGGTGACTGTAGACCTTGGACGGCAGAGGCTTGGGCATGGCTGTTTCGACACTTCGAGTCCGGCACCCGCGGCGGCGCAACCACAGCGCCCGCCAGAAATTCGCGCAATCAAAACTCTGTCTAAGTGCATCTTAGCGGTTTGACCCGGTCGGGTCGGGCGCTCCCCTCGTGCATTAGGCGCCCCGATTCGGCCTCTTCTGCTTTGCTTTTTAAGCGAGGAACGCCCGATGACCCCAAAGTTCAGATTCCCCCGCGTCGCATTCGCCCTGTCCTTCATCCTCCTCTTCGCCGCCGCGTCCGCGGCGCACGCCGCCGCCAAAAAGCCCTCTAAGAAGCCGGCCGCGAAGGCCGACGCCAAGGCGCCCGCCAAGTCGAAGCGCGGCGGGCGCGAGACGGCCTCTTCGCGCAAGGAGGCGCGCCCCTCGAAGCGCGAGCGCGCGGCCGAGGCGCGCAAGGGGAAGAACGACCGGGGCGCCAAGGCCGACCGCAGCGCGAAGGCCGACCGGCGCGGGAAGAAGGGGCGCGCGGAGGAGCGCGACTCCGCGAGGGAGTCGCGCAAAGACTCGCGCAGGATGAGCAGGCGCGAGCGCATGGCCGCCGCGCGCGCGGAGGCCGAGCGCCGCCGCCGCGAGGCCGCCGAGCGCGCCCGCCAGATCGCGCTCGCCATCGCGCGCCGCCGCGCCGCCGACCAGGCGCTCAAGGACGAGGCCGCCGCCAACATCGCGAAGGACGAGACGACCGGCGAAGACCTGGCCGTCCGCCGCGCCGCGCTCGACGCCCTGGGCGACAGGGCCGGCACCGTCGTCGTGATGAACCCGAAGACGGGGCAGGTCTACACGGTCGTCAACCAGGACTGGGCACTGCGCCGCGGCTTCAAGCCCTGCTCGACGATTAAGCTCGTGACGGGCCTCGCCGGGCTCACCGAGCACGTCATCGACCCCGTCCAGACGGTCAACATCGGCACCGGCAGCTTCAGCCTCGACCTGACCGACTCGCTCGCCTACTCGAACAACGGCTACTTCCAGCGCGTCGGCGGCCACGTCGGCTTCCCGAAGATGATGGAGTACGCCAAGAAGCTGGGCCTCGGCGAGCCGACCGGCATCAACCACCCGTTCGAGAGCCCCGGCCGCCTCCCCGTCTTCAAGGAGGGCTACGCCGTCAACCACATGTCCTCGCACGGCGACGACATCGAGGTCACCGCCATCCAGCTCGCCCGCATGGCCTCGGCCATCGGCAACGGCGGCAAGCTCCTCGTCCCGCACCTGCCGCGCACGCCGCAGGAGAACGTCAGCTTCAAGCGCGAGGTCAAGCGCGACGTCGAAATCCCCGAAGATAACCTCCGCCGCATGCTGCCCGGCATGATCGGCGCCGTCAGCTACGGCACGGCCAAGCGCGCCGCGGCGCCGACCTTCACCGTCGCGGGCAAGACCGGCACCTGCACCGGGCAGGGCTCGAAGCTCGGCCTGTTCACCTCCTACGGCCCCGTCAACGACCCGAAGCTCGCCGTCTCCGTCATCCTGCGCAACTCGGGCGCGGGCGGCAAGTGGGCGGCGGCCGTGGCCGGCGACGTCTACCGCCGCCTCGCCTTCGACGCGCGCTTCGCGCCGAAGCCGGGCAGCCAGCCCATGCTCGCCAACGACATGCTCGCGCCGCGCCCGCACATCGACCCGCGCAAGGCCGCCGAGGTCTCCGACGAGGAGCGCGAGGACGAGGCCACCGAGGCCAACAAGGCGGCCGAGGACGCCTTCGTCGTGAGCGAGGCCGGCCAGGACGCCGCGGGCACCGGCGCGCAGCGCCCCGCGCTCCAGAAGACCTCGAAGCCGGTCGAGCGCCCCGCCGCCCCGGCGCACGCCGCGCCCCGCACGACCGACAGCACGGTCGCGCCCACGACCAACGGCGCCGAGCGCCCGCGCCGCGTCTCGGACAGGCCGGAGTAGTCCGGCCGGGAGTCCGAATTCTGTAGTCAAAATAGAAGGCCCGGTTGTCGAAACCGGGCCTTCTTCTTTCTGATTATTTTCTCGTTACGTTCCGGTTTCAGACCCGGGACCCGGCTCCTCCGGGCGCGCCTCCGGACTGTGGATTGCCTGCCTTGACGGTGAGGGCGTTCGGCTTGACACTTTTCGTACGGTTGATGCAGTATCAGGCGCGTAAATCGTTCAAGGTTAGTACGAACGGCCTTAAGCTCCCCCACGTGGAGCCGGCGCGCACAGTTCCCGACGGCGGCAACTGGCCGCCACGGGCGCGCATCAGAGGTTCGCATGCGACGCCGTTTCGGACGGGCGCGCGCACCGAATTTAAATCTCCCAACAATTAGTAGTATCAGCGCACGGAGGATTTGCGACCGATGAAAAACGTGATACGTCTTCTGGTCTTTGCCGCGCTCGTTACGGTGTTCGCGCTCCCGTCGTACGCGCAGGACGCCGCCGCCGCGCAGACGCCCGCCGCCGGCCCCTGCACCACGGAGGCCGAGGCCAAAGGGGCACTCTATCAGAAGTTTCTCGCCAGCTATAAGGGGACGCCCGAGCAGCAGAAGGCCGCCGCCGAAACCGGCAGAGAGTACCTGGGCAAGTACGGCACCTGCCCGGACGAGGCCGACAAGAAGGTCGCCGCGTTCATCCAGAACTGGGTGAACAAGTACGACGCGGCGGCGGCCGACTTCATTTGGAAAAAGGCCGTCAACGAGAACCCGGCGGAAGCTTTCCGGCTCGGCCGCGAGAGGACGGCGAAAAACCCCGACGACCTGACGACCTACCTCCAGCTCGTCGTCGCCGGCCTCAAGAGCGCGCAGGGGGGCAACAAGAGCCTGTACGCCGAGACCGCCAACGCCGCGCGCAAGGCGCTCCAGCTCATCGAGCAGGGCAAGACCTCCGACATCTGGCTCCCTTACAACAGCCAGCAGGAGGCCGCGCCCGGCCTCCACTACCACCTCGGCTACCTGACGCTTGAGAACGCGCCCGGCGAGGCGGCGACTCATCTGGTGAAGGCCGCGCAGTCCACGAGCACCTACAGCAAGGAGCCCTCGACGTACGACTTCCTGGCCCTGGCCTACTACAAGAACGAGTTCACGCCGCTGGCCGCCGAGTACAAGTCGAAGTGCGAGGGCAAGGATGCGACGCCCGAGTGCGACGCGCTCTTCAATAAGATTAACGCGGTGACGCACCGGATCGTCGACGCCTACGCGCGCTCCGTGGCGCTCTCGCCGGCCAATGACGCGAAGGCGAAGGAAGACCGCCGGTCGAAGCTCTCCACCTTCTACAAGCAGTTGCACGAGGGCTCGGAGACTGGCATGAACGAGCTGGTCGCCGGCATCCTGGCGAAGCCGGTCATGCTGCCGGGCCAGGAGCCGCAGCCCCCGGCGTCGGCCACCTCGACCGCGGCCGGCGCGAACGGCACCGGCGGCGCCGCCACGACGCCGGCCACGCCGGCCGCCGGCACCACGCCGCCCGCGAAGCCCGCCGCGACGCCGACCCCGGCCACGAAGCCGGCGCCGGCCTCGCCGAAGCCCCCCCGCTCGTAACGACGGGCAGGGATCGGTCGTTCAAAGACTCCGGGCGCCGGGCGCACCCGATGACGAAAGTCTGACGGTGCGCCCGGCGTTTTTCTTGCTACAATCCCGCGCATGACGAACGAGGAGAGCCCCGCCCCGGCCGCAGAGAGTTCAGCCCTGCCCGCGCCGGACCCGCGCCTGCTCGAAGAGAAGATCGGCTACAGCTTCCGCGACCGCCGCCTGCTCGAACGCGCGCTCACGCACCGCTCGTGGGCGCACGAGACCGTGGGCGCGGGCGGCGAGCGCGAGGCGCGCGCCCTGCACAACGAGGCGCTGGAGTTCGTCGGCGACTCCGTCCTCGGCCTCGTCGTCGCCGACGCGCTCTTCCGTTCGCACCCGGAGGGGACGGAAGGCGAGCTCTCACGCATGAAGCACCGGCTCGTCAGCACGCAGACCCTCGCGCGCGTCTCGCGCCGGCTCTCCTTGGGCGAGCACCTGCGCGTCGGCCGCGGCGAGGAGAAGACCGGCGGCCGGCGCAAGCTCGCGCTGCTCGCCGACGCCTTCGAGGCCCTGCTCGCGGCCGTCTTCCTCGACGGCGGCTACGCGGAGGCGGAGGGCTTCGTCCGAAGGGCCTTGGGGAGTGAACTCGCGGAGGCCACGCCCGAGTCTGCCGCCGCCGCCGACTTCAAGACGCTGCTCCAGGAGCGCCTACAGTCCGAGCGCCACCTCTCGCCCACCTACGAGGTGGTCGAGACGGAAGGCCCGCCGCACGCACGCATCTTCCACGTCGAGGCCGTCTTCGACGGCGAGCGCGTCCGCGGCGCCGGCCCGACCATCAAGGCCGCCGAGACGGACGCCGCCTGCCGCGCCCTCGAACTCATCGGCCCGCCCCCGGGTTCGGAAGAGGCTGAAGAAGATGTGCAGGGTGTTGAAGAGGGCGGGCGGTGAGCTTGTAAGCCGTAGCGGAGGCAATTTAAACACGGAGACGCGGAGACACGGCCTGTTGAGTTATACCTCTTCGAGCTGTGTCTCCGTGTCTCCGTGTTAAATCTCTGCTTATTCGTGCCCGTCGAAGAACTCGTGAGCCCACATGAAGCGTGTGCCGGCGGCGCGGGCCGCGCCCTCGTCCTTGTCCATGTCGCCGACGAAGAGCGTCTCCTCCGGGCGAGCGCCGAAGCGTCGCATCAGGCGCACGAGCATCTCGGGCTTCGGCTTGCGGCAGGGGCAGCCGAGGTGCGGCGCGTGCGGGCAGATTTCGATTGAGCCGGGCGGGGGCGCGCGCACGCCGAAAGCCTCCACGACCATCTCTTCGAGCAGCCCGCGCGCGGCCGCGAGCGTCAGGTAGCCGAGGCCGACGCCGCCCTGGTTGCTCGCCACGCCGAAGCGCGCCCCGCCTTCACCCCAACGGATTTGCGACAGGCGCTCCCGCACGCCCGGGATCAACTCCCACTCGCCCGGCCGGTTGGGGCAGGGGAGCCCCTCCACGGTCGTGCGCCGCAGCGTCCCGTCCGCGTCGAAGATGTAGAGCCTGACCGGCGCCTCGATGCCCACGGCCCGAGTCTACGCCCTAACTTTTAATTAAGGCTGTTGCTTGTGTGGAGAAAGTTGCGCGCGGGCCTTCAGCGGAAGCGGTCGCAGTCGATGCCGTACTTCTTCACCTTGTAGCCGATGATGCGCTCGGTCGTGTCGAGGAGCTTCGCGGCCTTCTTGCGGCTCCCGCGCGCACTCTTCAGGGCGTCCTGGATGATGTCGCGCTCGTAAGCCTCGACCGCCGAGGAGAGGGACAGGCGCGTCACCGTGCCCGAGCCTTCGGCCGTCTGGAGCGACGGCGGCAGGTGGTGGCCGTGGATGACCGAGGAGTCGCAGACGACGACCGCGCGCTCGATGACGTTCTCAAGCTCGCGGACGTTGCCGGGCCAGTGGTAGCTGGTCAGCATGTCGATGGCGGGCGTCGAGATGCGCTTGATGTGCTTGCCGTGCTCGCGCGCGTACTTCTCAAGGAAGTGGTCGGCGAGGAGCAGCACGTCGGGCTTCCGCTCCCTGAGCGGCGGCATGAAGATGGTGAAGACGTTCAGGCGGTAGTAGAGGTCTTCGCGGAACTCGCCGGCCTGGATGGCGCCCTCCAGCTCCTTGTTCGTCGCGGCGACGAGGCGCACGTTGACCTTGATGGTCTCGGTGCCGCCGAGCCGCTCGAACTCGCGCTCCTGGATGGCGCGCAGAAGTTTAATCTGGGTGGAGGCGTTGAGGTCGCCGATCTCGTCGAGGAAGAGCGTCCCGCCGTCGGCCAATTCAAACCGACCCTTCTTGCGCGCCATCGCGCCGGTGAAGGCGCCGCGCTCGTGGCCGAACAGCTCGGCCTCGATGAGCGTCTCGGGCAGCGCCGCGCACGAGACCTTGACGAAGGGCTTGCCGGCGCGCAGCGAGTTGTAGTGGACGGCGTGCGCGACCATCTCCTTGCCCGTGCCCGACTCGCCGCGCAGCAGCACGGTCGTGTTCGTCCGCGCCACCTGCTCGACCTGCTCGTAGACGTGCCGCATCGGGTTACTGCTCCCGACGATGTGGCCGAAGTCGAAACGCTCGCGCAGCTCCTGCTTCAGGTGCGCGTTCTCGTCGGCCAGCCGCGTCCGCTCCGACTCGACCAGACGCTCGACCTTCACCGCCTGCGCCACCATCGAGGCGACGACCGACACGACCTTAGTCAGCCGCTCGAAGTCGCGCGCCTCCGCGTACGGCACGTCCACGCCGAGGACGCCGACGGCGCCCCTCCCGACCGCGAGCGGCACGCAGACGAAGGAGACCTCCTGCCGCGCGGCCGCGCGCTCGCGCCCCGCCACGCGCTGGAGCATGAGCGGCTCGCGGCTCGCCTGCGGCACCACCACCGGCTTGCACGTCTCCGCCACGCGCCCGACGACCCCCTCGCCGACGCGGTAGACCGCGCGCCGCGCCGTCTCGTCGTCCAGGCCGAAGCTCGCTTCGACGTGCAGCTCGTCCGTGTCCGCGTCGATCAGCATGATGAAGGCGCGCGTGACGGGCTGCGTGCGCCCGAGGAGTTCGAGCGCGCGCCCGAGCGCGGGCCGCAGCTGCCGCGCGTCGGCGAGCGTCTGCCCGATTTCCAGCAGCGTCGCCATCTCGCGCGCGTCGGCCTGTCCCTGTCTGAGAAGCTGCGGAATGTTCTGGGGAAGGTTTAAGACGTTTTCCATGAAGAACCCTGTTCGTACCCTACCGCCCGCGGCGCCCTTCGCGCCCGAACTTTGAAGACGGCATCGTAGAGGCCGCCCGGCCACCCGTCAAGGCTCGCAAGTCCCTGTTAAGAGCCGGCCGTCTCCATTCCCGCGCGACAAATATGTCGCGCCCCTCGTTTGGGGTGACACAATTGTCGCACCCTTTCTGCCTCCGCGACCTCTGCGCCTCGGCGTCCTCCGCGTTAAAAGTCGTCGCCCGTAAACCTCAAGTCCTGCTGAAGAGGACGAGGCCCATCAATATCACTTTCAAATTCACTCGCCGCGTCGGGCGCGACATTTTTGTCCGGCGCATTTGCGGGCGCGACAATATTGTCTTCCGGGGCGAAGACGTTTGAGGGGCGGAGAAACGTGACTCCGCGCCCGAAAACGGTTTGAAAAGCCGGGCGCCTCTCCCCTTGTGTCTCGCGCGCCCCGTTGCATTGCGACGGCCGTGCCGCGTGGCACGAGCGTTGTTAACGGGAGAGCACGTGACGGCCTTCAACTTCACCTGCGCCCGTGCCGGCCGCGGTGTGCGGGAGTCGCTTCTAAAAAACTTAAACGGGAGATACCGATGACGAGAAGGTCTTGGGGAGCGTCCAGGTGTGTCTGGTCTCTGCTGCTCGTGGCGGCCGCGCCGCTTGTCGCACTCGCGCAGACGGACGCGGCGGCCGCGGAGCGTCTGGCGAAGCTGGAGAGCGCGGCGGCCGCGGCGCAGTCGGCGGGCGACAACGGTTGGATGCTGGTGTGCGCGGCGCTCGTGCTCTTCATGACGGGGCCGGGGCTCGCGCTCTTCTACGGCGGGCTCGTCAGGCGCAAGAACGTCCTGACGACGATGTTCCAGAGCTTCATCCTGATGGCCGCCGTCACGGTGCTGTGGGCGCTCTTCGGCTACAGCGTGGCGTTCGCCGAGGGGACGCCGTTCGCGGGCGGGCTCGCCTACGCGTTCCTGCAAGGCGTCGGCTCGGCCCCGAACGAGACGTACGCGGCGACCATCCCGCAGCAGACCTTCATGATCTACCAACTGATGTTCGCGGTCATCACGCCCGCGCTCATCACGGGCGCCTTCGCCGAGCGGATGAAGTTCAGCGCGATGCTGGCCTTCACGGTGCTGTGGACGAGCGTCGTCTACTTCCCCCTGGCGCACATGGTCTGGGGCAGGGGCGGCTTCCTGAACGCCGCGCTCGGCGGCGCGATCCCCGCGCTCGACTTCGCGGGCGGCACGGTCGTCCACATCTCCTCGGGCTTCTCGGCGCTCGTCTGCGCGCTGGTCGTCGGCCGGCGCGTCGGGTACGGGAGGGCACCGATGGAGCCGCACAATCTGGTGCTCAGTCTCGTCGGCGCGTGCATGCTGTGGGTCGGCTGGTTCGGCTTCAACGCGGGGAGCGCTTTGTCGGCCGGGAGCCTGGCGACGAGCGCTTTCGTGGCGACGCACTTCGCGGCTGCGGCGGCGACGCTCGGCTGGGTGGCGGCCGAGTGGGTGCGGACGGGCAAGCCGACCGTGCTCGGCGCCATCTCGGGCGCCGTGGCCGGTCTCGTGGGCATCACGCCGGCCTCGGGGTTCGTGACGCCGATGTCGGCTCTCGCCATCGGGTTCATCGCGGGGGTCGGGTGCTTCCTGGCGGTGACGGAACTGAAGAAGCGTCTGGGTTACGACGACTCGCTCGACGTGTTCGGCGTGCACGGGACGGGCGGCACCATCGGCGCGCTACTCACCGGCGTCTTCGCCACGAGCGCCGTCAACCCGATCTTCAAGGACGCGGCCGGCGGCGCGCTGCCCGTCGGACTGCTTGAGGGCAACGCCGGGCAACTGCTCAACCAGTTGACGGGCGTCGGGCTGACGGTCGGCATCGCTGTCGTCGCCTCGTTCGCCATCCTCAAGCTCGTAGACCTCTTCATCGGCCTGCGCGTGAGCGAGGAGCAGGAGCAGACGGGGCTCGACCTCAGCCTGCACGGCGAGGCCGGCTACCACCTCGGCGCCGAGTCGGCCTTCGGGCGCGTCGTCGTGTCGGCGCCTTCGAGCGGGGTCGCGGAGACGGCCGCCGGCTACGGGGCGGAGGTGGCGCTGGAGGGCGCGGACTAACTCGACTTCGACTCGCGCGCGCCGGTTCGGGCAGAGGCGCGGCGCGGGCACACTTCATCGCGGGGGCGCGGGGCGCGGCGGGAGGACGCTTAAAGGGGGTGGACTTCCTCTAAGAGCCTCGTCGCCTCCGCGATGAAAACTGAAGGCCGCAAGGTTAAGGGCGACGTAGTTTTTTCTACGTCGCCCTTAACCTTGCGCCCCGTGAGATGCCGGCAGTGCCGACTGCGGTAGCGGGTGGTACTGACCGCTATGTCTTCAAGGTTGTGAGCCGAAGCGCGCGACGAACTCGTCTTTGGGGAGGCCGGCGGCTTCGGCGAGTTTGGCGACCCAGGCTTCGTCCTCGAAGTCCTTCTTCTCGATGCGCACCATGTAGTCGCGGGCGACCTGGTAGCTCTCCGTGTCCACGTCGACGGGGCGCTCGCGGCCGCGGCCGCTCTCCGATTCGACCAGCTCGGAGAAGGGGACGGGGCGGAACTCGCCGCCCTGAATCATAATCATCGTGCCGGAGCCGCCGCCGTGCAGGTGCCGGTAGGCCGCGTAGCCGAGGTCGCGCGCGTACTCGGCGTCGTAGGGAATCGGGGGCGCGCAGCGCAGCTCGTAGCCGATGGTCTTGTCCACGAGCGTGACCTTGATGCCGCGCCGTTCGAGACGCGCCTGCACCTCGCTCTTGACCTTGCGCCCGAGGTCGATCTCCGCGACGCGGATGTTGCCCTGCGCGTCGCGGTCGACGTCCTGTAGCTCGGCGACCTCCTCCGGGTCGAAGAGTTCGACCAGGGCTTCCGCCAGCAGCACGACGCCGTGCGAGCGCCCCATCGCGCGGCGCTTGATGATGGAGCCCTCGACCACGTCGCAGATGTCGGAGAGCGAGACGCGGTCGCGCCGGAACTCTTCGGGGATGACGGTGCAGGTGGCGCTCGCGGCCTTGCCGATGCCGAGCGTGAGGTGGCCGGTCGGCCGCCCCATCGTCACGCCGAGATACCACCTGCCGGTCGTCTTCGCGTCCTCCATCAGGCGTTGGACGAGCTGCACGCCGACGTGGCGCGCCGTCTCGAAGCCGAGCGTGGAGACCGAGAGCGGGAGCGAGAGGTCGTTGTCGATGCTCTTGGGCACCTGCACGACCTTGATGGCGCCGCCGGCCGCGCGCTCGACGGCCGCCGAGCTGCGGACGAGGTCGTCGCCGCCGACGGTGACGAGCGCCTCGATGCCGAGCTTGCGCAGCGCGGCGACGGTGTTGTCCAGGCTCTCCGGGTCGCGCGTGATGTCGGTGCGCGCGGTGCCGAGGATGCTCCCGCCGTCGAGGTGTATGCGCGAGACCTCGTCGATGGTCATCTCGTGCTGCTCGTCGGTGTAGCGCTGCGAGAGCCACTCGAAGCCGTCGTGGAAGCCGACGGGCGTGCAGCCCATCTTGATCGCCTCGATGACGACGGCGCTGATGACGCCGTTCGTGCCCGGCGCCGGCCCGCCGCCGACGAGGATGCCTAGTCTCTTAATCGCCATAGTAATAAAAAGTGCCCGGTGTATTCGTAGTTGAGAGTGGTGCTGGTCGGACTTCAACGCGGAGGCGCAGAGGGCGCGGAGGGGGCGCGGAGGCGCGCGGGTCTTCAGGTCTCAACCCTCCGCGCCCTCTGCGCCTCCGCGTTGAATTTAATGATACTTAACATTCAAGCTACGTCATGACATGACCACTCAGGTAGCCGAACTTGTCCACGAACTCCTCCGTCGTCATGTTGCCGGCGCCGGCGAGCTTCTGAACCCAGTAGGCGTCTTCGAAGTCGGAAGGTTCGAGCCGAATCTGGTACTCGCGCGCGACGCGGTAGCCCTCGCTCTCGGTGTTGACCATGCGGACGCGCGTGCGCCCCGTCCCGGGCTCGCGTATCTCCGCGAAGGCGATGGGCACCATGCGGCCGCCCTGGACGCTGACCATCGCGTCGGAGCCGCCCGCGAGCAGGAAGCGGACGGCGGCGTAGCCGAGGTCGCGGCAGTAGGCGGCGTCGAACGGGATCGGGTCGGCGCAGCGCAGCTCGTAGCCGATGTTCTTGTTGGTGATCGTCACGCGCAGGCCGCGCGCGTTCAGCCGCCCCTGCACCTCGACCTTGACCCGCCGCGCGAGGTCGACTTCGGCGAAGCGGATGTGCCCGTGCTCGTCGCGCTCCACGTCCTGTAGCTCGGCCAGCTCCGCCGGGTCTAGTTTTTCGATGAGACCCTCGGCCAGCACCGCGACGCCGAAGTGCTTGCCCATCGCGCGGCGCTTGATGATGGCGCCCTCGACGATGTCGCAGATGTCTGAGAAGGCGACGGTCTCGCGGTCTGTAAACTCCTCGCCGATGATCGTCAGCGTCGCGCCCGCGGCCTTGCCGATGCCGAGCGCGAGGAAGCCCGCCTTGCGCCCCATCGCGACGACGGCGAACCAGCGCTTGGTCGAGCGCGCGTCCTCCATCAAATTCTGCACCAGCTCCACCCCGACGTGGCGGGCAGTCTGGTAGCCGAAGGTCGGGATGTGGGAGGGGAGCGGCAGGTCGTTGTCGATGGTCTTGGGGACGTGGACGACCTTGATCTCGTGGCCGGAGCGCTCGGCGACGAAGCTCGAAGAGAGCGCGGTGTCGTCGCCGCCGATGGTGACGAGGTGCGTGACGCCTAAACTTCGCAGCGTCTCGATGACGGCGCGCGTGGACTTCTCGGACTTGGTCGGGTTGTCGCGCGCGGTGCCGAGGACGGAGCCGCCGCGGAGGTGTATGCGCGAAACGTCCTCGATCTTCAGGCGGCGGACGTGCGAGGCGTCCCCGCGCATCAGCCACTTGAAGCCGTCCTGCACGCCGAGGACTTCGAAGCCGGTGTTGATGGCCTCGATGGCGGCGGCCGAGATGACCGCGTTGATGCCGGGCGCCGGCCCGCCGCCCACGATGATCGCCAGAACCTTTTTGTCAGACATGCCGAGAAGAGTGCCCTTCGCTGCTTGTTCGTGAAAGCGGGATTGTACCGGAGCGGGCGGGTTTCTCAAATCGCGGGGGCCGGGATTAAAGGCGGCATAAAAATTTGAAATAGGCCCATAAATCACGGAAACTTCGGAAATTTCAGATGTGAGATTCGAAACCTCAAACCCCCCTTTCCACCCACGCCCTTGAGTTACTTCTCGTTCCCGTCGCTCGTCATTTATCACCCGCGGCTAACGATTCGGTGCACACGTCGCGCAGGGAGCAGCCGGCGCAGCGGCGCGGGTCGTCGTGGCTGCGGTGAACCTCTCCGCCGTCTGCCGAAGCGCGCATGTCCGCCTTCAACTCTTCGACGAGGGCGAGCGCCCGCTCCCTCATCTCGTGCGTGTACTCGACCCTCACCTCGCGGTCGCGGTACTTGACGAGGCCGTAAGGGACGGAAGCGCCGAGCACGTCCTCGACGAGCAGGCAGTAGGCGGCGAGCTGCGCGAGGTGTGAGTCGTAGGGGCGGCCGTTGGCCGGGCAGGCCGTGGACTTGACCTCGACGGGGACGACCCCGCCTTCGGCCTCGACGAGGTAGTCGGGTCTCCCGACGAGTTCGAGCGCCTCCGAGACGAGCGGCCGCTCCTGCTTCTTGCCGTCCCTCCCCGTCTCCGTCCCCGCGACGCGGCCGACGGGCCGGCCCGTGTCGCTGTAGAGGAGCGCGCCCGCGGGGAGCCCCGCGCGCTTCGTCTCCCGGGCCGCCGCCCACGCGGCGAGCGCGGCCCCGACGGCGAGCAGGAAGAGGAGCAGCGTGAGCCAGATCATCCGCGCCACCATTGGTAAAGCAGTACGGCCGCCAACGCCAACGCGAGGCAGGCGCAGACGGCGGCGACGAGGCGCAGGCGTTTCGCGCGGGCGACCGTGCGGCCGTGACTCTCGTGCCAGCGCGTGCCGGCCGCGCGCGCCTCGCCGCCGCGCGTCGGCCTGACGCCCTCGCGCCTCAGCCACCAGGCGCGCGCGCAGAAGACGTACTCGCCCAACGCGGACGCGCGGACGTAATCCTTGCGGCTAAGCTTCGACATAAACTCCGTGGACTCTACCCGGGCGTTGATAGTAACTCAAACGGCCGCCGGTGACGTATAATCGCGCAAACGAACAACCCGCGTGGTCAAGACGAAGGGGGCTTTGATGGAGCAGAGAGAGTTGGGCAGGAGCGGCCTGAAGGTCTCGGCGCTGGGGCTGGGCTGCATGGGCATGTCGGAGTTCTACTCGGGGCGCGACGACGAGGAGTCTCTGGCGACGATCCGACGCGCGCTGGAGCTGGGCGTCAACTTCCTCGACACGGCGGACATGTACGGCGTCGGCCGGAACGAGGAGCTGGTCGGGCGCGCGATACGCGACCGGCGCGAGGGCGTGGTGCTGGCGACGAAGTTCGGGAACGTGCGCGGGGAGGACGGGAGCTTCCTCGGCGTCTCGGGGCGGCCCGAGTACGTGCGCTCGGCGTGCGAGGCTTCGCTCCGGCGCCTGGGCGTGGACGAGATCGACCTCTACTACCAGCACCGCGTCGACCCGAACACACCCATCGAAGAGACGGTCGGCGCGATGGCGCGTCTGGTGGAGGAAGGGAAGGTGCGCCACCTCGGCCTCTCCGAAGCGTCGGCCGAGACCGTGAGGCGCGCGTCGGCGGTTCACCCCATCGCGGCTTTGCAGAGCGAGTATTCACTCTGGACGCGCGACGTGGAGGCGGAGATTCTGCCGGCGTGCAGGGAACTCGGCGTCGGGTTCGTGGCCTACAGCCCGCTCGGGCGCGGCTTCCTGACGGGGCGTTTCAAGAAGCCGGAAGACCTGCCCGAAGACGACCGCCGCCGCCAGTTCCCGCGCTTCCGCGAGGAGAACTTCCGGCAGAACATGCGCCTCGTCGAGCGCGTCCGCGAGGTCGCGGCGGAGAAGGGCTGCGAGCCCTCGCAACTCGCGCTCGCGTGGGTGCTGGCGCAGGGCGGCGACGTGGTGCCGATACCGGGGACGAAGCGGCGCAGGTATCTGGAAGAGAACGTCGGCGCGGCCGAGGTCGAGCTGACGGCCGCAGACCTCGCGCGCATCGAGGAGGTGTTGGGCGAAGAGTCGGTCGCGGGCGAACGCTACCCGGAGCAGGCGATGAGCGGGCTCAACCGCTAAGACTCAGACAGAAAAGAATAAGACGGAAAAGAAGAGGCGCGCCTTCTCGCGAGAAGGC
>DASVQJ010000281.1:0-7625 GCA_036389235.1 Pyrinomonadaceae bacterium
GTTGACGGCCGAGCCTTTGATGACGGCGCGGACGCGGTCGCGGTCGCGCAGGGCGAGGCCGAGCGGCTTGAGGAGGAGGAGGGCGGCGCCGCTGCCGCCGACGGTGCCGGCGGCGCGGGCGTCGAAGGGGCGGCAGTGCCCGTCCGGCGACATGATGCCGCCCTGCTGGTAGAGGTAGCCCGACTTGCGCGGCAGGATGACCGAAGCCCCGCCGGCGAGGGCCATCGAGCACTCGCCGTTGAGGAGGCTCTGGCAGGCGAGGTGGACGGCGACGAGCGACGTGGAGCAGGCCGTCTGCACGGTGAAGCTCGGCCCGCGCAGGTCGAGCTTGTAAGAGAGCAGCGTCGCGCAGTGGTCGCGGTCGTTGCCGATGACGGTCTGGAAGCTACCGACCGATTTAATGACCTCCGGGTTTGAGTACAGGTTGTTGAAGAGGTAGTGGTTGAAGCCGACGCCGACGAAGACGCCGACCGGGTCCTCGTAAGCCTTGGGGTCATAGCCCGCTTCTTCGAGCGCCTCCCACGCGCATTCAAGCAGAAGCCGCTGCTGCGGGTCTGTGACCGCAGCCTCTCTGGGCTGCATCCCGAAGAAGGAGGCGTCGAAGAGGTCGGGTTCGTCGAGAATGGCGCGCGCCCTGACGTAGTTCGGCTGACGCACAACCTCGTGCGGAATCAGTTCGGCCAGCACCTCTTCGACGGAGAAGCGCGAGACCGACTCTCGCCCCTCGGCCAGGTTGCGCCAGAATTCCTCGACATCGCGCGCCTGCGGGAAGCGGCCGCTCATGCCGATGATGGCGATGCTTTCCTGCTTTTCCGTCATGTCAAGCTCGCTCATAATCGCCCCTCACTGCTTGGCGCTCGCGCGATGCTCCTGCCGCAGCGCCCTCTGCTGCCGGCCCGCCTCTCTTCTGATCGCGGCGCGTCCGCGCTCCTTCTCGAAAGCGTCGGCCTCCGGCCCGCCTGCCGGCCCGCCCACGAAGGCGGCGAGCGTCGCGACGGTCGGGTGTCTGAACATCTCCACGACCGGAATCTCCCTTCGGCAATAATCCTTCAACATCCTGTTCACCTGAATGAGCAGGAGCGAGTGGCCGCCGAGGTCGAAGAAGTTGTCGTCCCGGCCGACCTCCTCCGTGCCCAGCGCCTCCCGCCAGAACCCGGCGATGGCCCGCTCCAACTCGTCGCGCGGGAGCGCGCGGGGCGCCGCGGGACGCGCGGCGGCGCCCGCTTCGAGCAGCGCGCGGCGGTCTACTTTGCCGCTCGCTGAGACGGGCAGCTCGTCGAGCACGGCGAACTCGGCGGGCACCATGTAGTCCGGCAGGCGGTCTCTCAAAAACTCCCGCAGGTCGCCCGCCGAGACTGACTGGCCGACCGCGGGCGTCACGAAGGCGAGCAGGCGTGGGGCGGCGTCCGACCCGCCCGCGGGTTCCGCAGACGGCGAGAGCGCTTTGACCTCCGGCGCCGCCTCGGCCGCGGCGTGAAAGCGAGCCGGGGGCGCGAACAGGACCACCGCCTCGCGCACGAGCGGCGATTGGGACAAGACCGACTCGATCTCGCCCAACTCTACGCGGAAGCCACGGACTTTCACCTGGCCGTCCGTGCGCCCGATCAACTCGATGTTGCCGTCGGGAAGGTGACGGGCCAGGTCGCCGGTGCGATAGAGCCGCAGGCCCGGGCGCCGGGCGAAGGGGTGCGGGACGAATTTTTCGGCCGTCAGCGCCGGCTGATACAGGTAGCCTCTGGCGAGGCCGTCGCCCCCGATGCACAGCTCGCCCTGCGCCCCCGGCGGCACGGGTTGCAGGTGTGGGTCGAGCACATAGACCTGCACGTTCGGCAGGGGCCGACCCACCGGCGTCGTCTGAAAGCGCGTGTCGGCGCGCGCCGCCTCGCACACGTAAGTCGTGGCCGAGATGGTCGCCTCGGTCGGCCCGTAGGCGTTTATCAGGCGGGGCCGCGCCCCCGGCAGATTCATCCACTCCGCCAGCCGCTCGGCCGAGACCTGCTCGCTGCCGACCACCATCAGCCGAACCGACGCGGGCAGTTGTGCCCCGCGCCGCGACAGCTCGAAGACGACTTCGTGCCAGTAAGAACTCGGCAGGTTGACGACGGTGATCGATTGATGCGCGGCGTACTTGAGGAAGTCCGCGGGCGACAGCAACTCTTCGGGGCGGGGCACAACGGTCGCGCCGCTCAGCAGGGTGGGGAATAGCTCCTCGGCGGCCACGTCGAAGCCGAGGGGCGCGAACTGTAGGACTCGGTCGCCGGGCCGCAACTGGTAAAGCTCGCCCATCGCCAGGCCGTGGTTGAGCAGGGAACGCTGGCGGACGAGCACCCCTTTGGGCTTCCCCGTCGAGCCCGACGTGTAGAGCACGTAAGCGAGGTTCTCGCCGTCCAGGTCCCGCGCCGGGTTCGTCGCCTCTTCGCCCTCCAGCCCGCCGAGGTCGAGGCTCAGCGCCTCGCCGTCTCCCGGCGCGTCGAGGTCGGGGTCATCGTTCGTCAGCAGGACGCGTGCCCCCGCGTCCTTCAGCATGTAGTCGAGCCTCGCCCTCGCCTGCGTCGGGTCGAGCGGCAGGTAGGCGGCCCCGGCTTTGAGCACGCCGAGGAGCGCGGCGACGAAATCGGCCGAACGCCTCATGTAGACGGCGACCACCGACTCGGGCGCGACGCCCGCGCGGCGGAGCCGGTGGGCGATCCGGTTAGCGCGGCGGTTCAGTTCGCCGTATGTGAGTCGGCCGCCCGCGTCGGCGACGGCGGCCGCGTCCGGCGACCGCGCGGCCCGCGCCTCGAAGAGGTCGGCGACGTACTGCCCTTCGGGGCGCGCCGCCGCCGTGTCATTCCAGTCGCGCAGCACCAGCCGCCGCGAGCCCGGGGCCAGCAGCGGCAGGTAGGCCACGCGCTCGCCGGGGTCGGCGACGACGGCGCGCAGCAGGGTCTCGAAATTCTCGACGAGCCGGGTGATGGTCGCGTGCTCGAAAATGTCCGTGCTGTACTCGAAGGCGCCGACCAGCTCGCGCCCGCGGTCTTCGACGTTCAGGCCCAGGTCGAACTGGGCGGAGCCGCTCTCCATCGCCAGCCCCATCGGCGACCAGGCCGACGCCTCGCGCGGCCCCCGCGGGATGTTCTGCAACACGAACATGGTTTGAAAGATCGGCGTGTGCCGCGGGTCGCGCTCGGGTCGCAGCTCTTCGACCAGCCTCTCGAAGGGGAGGTCCTGGTGCGCGTAAGCCCCGAGGCAGGTGTCGCGGACTGACCCGAGCAACTCGCGGAAGCTCAGCCGGCCGGACAGCTTCGTCCGCAGCACCAGCGTATTGACGAAGACGCCCAGCAGCCCTTCGACATCGCAGTGGTTGCGGTTGGCGATGGGCGTGCCGACGAGGATGTCCGCCTGCCCCGTGTAGCGGTAGAGCAGCGTCTTGAAGGCCGCGAGCAGCGTCATGAACATCGTCACGCCCTCGCGCCGGCTCAGTTCACGCAGTTGCCCGGAGAGCGACTCGGGCAGCCTGAAGAGTTGGTTGGCGCCGCGGAACGACTGCGCCGCGGGGCGCGGCCGGTCGGCGGGCAGGTCGAGGACGGGCGGCGCGCCGGCCAGATGCTCGCGCCAGTATGCGAGTTGCGACTGCAACGCTTCGCTCTGCAACCAGTCGCGCTGGCCGGCGGCGAAGTCGAGGTATTGGAGCGGGGGTTCGGCGAGGGGCGAGGGGCGGCCCTGCGCGAACGCTTCGTAGACGGCCGCCAGCTCCTTCTGGAAGAGTGCGATTGACCAGCCGTCCGTGATGATGTGATGGAAAATGACTTCGAGGATGTACCGCTCGTCTTCGAGTTTCAGCAGGGACGCGCGCCAGCAGGGGCCGCTGAGCAGGTCGAAGGGCTGGCGGCCCTCTTCGCGGATGGCGGCGGCGGCGGCGCCGTCGCGCTCGGCGGCCGAGACGTGGCACAGGTCGATGCGCCGCAGCGGAACCGGGGCCGGCGGGTTGACCAGTTGGAGCGGTCGCCCGGACTCAAGGGAGAAAGTCGTCCTCAGAATCTCGTGCCGGCGCGCGAGTTCGGAGAGGGCGCGCGCCAACACTTCCGCGTCGAGGCGTTGGTTGATGCGCACCAGCAGCGGGCAGTTGTAGGCCGCGGCCTCCGGGTACATCTGCTGGAGGAACCAGAGCCGCTGCTGTGCGAAGGAGAGGGGGCCGGACGAGGCCGGCCGCCGCCGGAAGTCGGCCGTACGGGGGCGCTCGCCGGGCCGAATCTCGCCCAGCATCGCCAGCAGCCGCTCGCGCTGAGCCGGCGACAACTCGCGCACCTGACCACGGATGTCGTTCATCGCCTACCCTTCTCGAAGGCCGACGGCGGTCAGTCCGCCGCCCGCCTCACGTCGGTAATCAACTGCGCGAGGGTCGCGCTATCGACCCGCTCAAGACGTTGCTGGACGACGGCCTCGGCAAGGTCTGCGACCGTCGGCGAGCTGAAGAACGTGCGTACCGAGATGTCTTCCTGAAACCGCTTGCGGATGCGCGAGATGACCTGCGTCCCGAGTAGCGAATGGCCGCCCAGGCCGAAGAAGCTGTCGTAAACCCCGATGGGCTCGATGCCGAGCACCTCCTGCCAGATGTCGGCGATGGCCTGTTCCGTCTCGCTCCGGGGGGCCACGTATGCGTTGTGCAGGCCGGGCCGCGCGTGGCCCGCGTAGGCCGGCGTAGCGGGCACGGCGGCCTCGGCCGCGCCCTGCCCTCGCCTGATCCACTTATTCAGCCGGGCCTGTAGGTCGCCGACGGAGACGACCACCTGCGTCAGGTCGCCGGCCGCCAGCAACGCAGCGAAAGCCGCCTGCCCCTGCTCCGGCGTCATGTTCAACTCCGACTGCGTGGACTTGAAGTCCATGCTGCGCGGCACCACGTCTTCGCGCACCAGCCAGGTGTCCCAGTTCTCGCTGAGCCAGCGCGTCCGCGCGTTGCGGTTGTGTCTGCGCACGAACGAGTCGATGAAGATGTTGGCCGCGGCGTAAGCCGTAAAGCCCAGACCGCCCAGCACCGACGCGAGGGATGAGAAGAGCACGCAGAAGTCCAGCTCCAACCCTTCGAGCGCCTCTTCCAGCACATAGAGCCCGTGCGCCTTCGGGGCGAAATGGACGGCCGCTTCCGCCCGCGTAGTCTCCGGAATCGGGCAGAAGGAGGCCGCGCCGAGGAGCCCGGCCAGGTAGACCACGCCGCGCGGGTCGCCGAAGTGTTCGCGCGTCTGCCTCAACACTTCGCGCGTCTGCGCGAGGTCGGTCACGTCGGCGGTCTGGACTAAGACCTGCGCGCCCGCGGCCTCAAGGGCTCGAACCTTCCCGATGCGATAAGCGGTCTCGCTCTCGCCGCGTAGCTCAACCCACTCGTCCCAGTCTTCCCTCGGGGGTAGACCCGTGCGGCCGGTGAGTACCAGCCGCGCGCGCGCGTTCTGCCAAAGGTACTCGGCCAGCGTCAGCCCGATGCGGCCGAGCCCCCCGAAGAGCACGTAGGCGCCACCCTCGCGCACGAGCGCGGCCGGCGGCTCGGGTCGTGGCTCCCACGCCTCGAAGTTTTGCACCCAGCGGTAACCGCCCCGGTGTGCGACGGCCTCGTCGGCGCCGGCCAACAGCTCGTTGACCAGGTCACGCGCCAGCCTCTCCTCGCGTGCGGAGTCGCCGCGGGTCAGGGCGAGGTCGATGCTGCGGCAGATGATGTCGGGGTACTCCTGCGGGATGACCTTGCAAGGCCCGAGCACGGTGGACGTCTCAGGGTCGAGCACTTCGTCGCCCGTCACTTCCTGAATCTGGTCGGTGACGACGGTGAGTTGCAGGGGCTCGCCGGCCGTGCGGCCGAGCGCGCGGGCCAGGGGGAGCAGACTGTAGAAACCGACTTCCTGCGCTTCCTCAAAGGAGTCACGCCCGGGCGGCCCGCCGCGCCGCGGGTTCAGCGCCCACAGGTGAACGACGCGGTCGGCCGCGCGCCCGAGTTCGCGCTGCGCTTCGACAAGACTCTCGTAATCTCCCGGGCGCGAGGGGTTGATCTGAAAGCCCCGCGCCGAGACGCGCGCGAAGCCCTCGCCGGCCGTCACCGTCACGACCTCATGCCCGCAGCCCTTGAGCAGCGAGGCCACCCGCACCCCGATCCCGCCCGCGTCGAGGAGGATGAGCCACGCGTGCTTCTCCCCCTCGCCGCACGCGCGCTTCAGCGAGGCAAGCGGACGCTCGCGCTTCCACGAAGGGATGTAGAACCAGTCGGACATCTCAGGCTTCTTCGTCAGCGCGTCGGGCGAACTCGCGGGGGCCTCGCGCCTGGCCTGCGGCAGCCAGTAGTACTGGCGGTCGAAGCTGTAAGTCGGCAGTTGCACGCGCCTGCGCGGCTCGTGCCGGCGCGTCCGCTCCCAGGCCAGCGGGTAGCCCGCGAGCCAGAGGCGCGCCGCCGCGCCGAGTAAGACCTGTTCGTCCGACTGCTGCTCGTATGGCGTTCTCAACGTCGGCAGGGCCACGCCCCCGCGCGCCGCGTCGTCCGGCCGCTGTTGTAAAGCGAGGCTGGTGAGCGACTGCCCCGGCCCCACCTCAAGCATGATGCGGCCCGGTTCGCGCCACAACTCGCGCAGGCCGTCGGCGAAGCGCACGGGCTGGCACATGTGCCTGGCCCAGTAGCCCGGCTCGGTCGCGTCGGCCGCGTCGATCCACGTACCCGTGACGTTGGAGATGTAGCCGAGCTGCGGCGCGTACAGCCTCACGCCGGAGGCCAATTCGGTCACGTCCTCGACGATGGGCTCCAACATGCCGGAGTGGAACGCGTGTGTGGTTGGCAGGCGGCGGCAGGCCACCTCCCTGCGTCGTAACTGTTCCCCGTAAGCTTCGACCGCCTCGGTCTCGCCCGCCACCACGCACAGCCCCGGGCCGTTGATGGCGGCCAGCCATAGACGCTCGTTCAGCTCGGGTCGCGCTTCGTCTTCGGAGAGGGGGACGGCCAGCATCGCGCCGCCCGGGAGCGCCTGAATCATGCGCGCCCTCCCGGCCACGAGTGCCAGCGCGTCCTCCAAAGAGAAGACCCCGGCGAGGCAGGCCGCGACGTACTCCCCGATGCTGTAGCCGATCATGGCCTGCGGCTGCACGCCCCACTCCATCAACAGTCTCGCCAACGCGTACTCGACGACGAACACGGCCGGCTGCGCGACGAACGTCTCGTGCAGCCTTCCGGAGCGGGCGTCGGCTTGCAGGCCGTCCCGGCCGAGCATCCCGCGCAGGTTGAGGCGGGACGGGGCCGTCAGGTCGCCGTTGCTCGGCCGGGGCTCGCCCGCGTAGATAATTTCTCGAAGGTCACAACCCAGGTGGGGCTTGAGTATTTCGGCGCAGCGGTCTACCTCTTTCCGGAAGACTGGTTCGGCTTGGTAGAGGCCCGCGGTCATCCCGACGTAGTGGTCGCCAACGCCCGGGAACATGAATGCCACCGGCCGTTCGGATGTCTCGCACATACTCTGTAGCACGATTCTCGGGTCGTTCGAGCGGAGGGCGTCGGCGGCCTGGCGGAGGTCGCGGCAGACGACGGCCGCCCGCCGCGCGAAGGCCCTGCGCCCGGCCTGGAGCGTGAAGGCTATGTCGGCCAGCGGGGGGGCCTCGGCCCCGGCCAGCCGGTCGGCGAGCCG
>DASVQJ010000282.1:0-3335 GCA_036389235.1 Pyrinomonadaceae bacterium
CGTCGTCGAGAATCTCCGCGCCGCCGCCGGGCAGCGAAGACATGCCCGCCGCTTTGAGCCGCGCGAGTATCTCCTCGTAAGGGAGCTTCGAGATGAGGTGGATGTTGTGAATCTCGGGCGGCGAAAAGCTGTGCAGCTGGAAGCCGGGGTACTTCGCGTGGAGACGGCTGAGCAGGTCTTCGTACCACTCGATCCCGAAGTCCGGGTGCAGCCCGCCCTGCATCAGTATGCCGGTGCCGCCGAGGGCAATGGTCTCGTCGATCTTCTCGCAAATCTCCTCGAAGGTGCGGACGTAGGTGTCGGGCTTCCCCGGTCGGCGGTAGAAGGCGCAGAAGGTGCAGACGACGTTGCAGACGTTCGTGTAGTTGATGTTGCGGTCGATGATGTACGTGACCACGTCCCCGGCGTGTTTACGCTTCCGAATCTCGTCGGCCGCCACGCCCATGCGCGCCACGTCGAAGGATTCGAGGAGCCGCGTACACTCCTCCGCCGTCATGCGCCCGCCCGCCAGCACTCTGTCAAGAATCGGTTGAATGTCTGTCATCGTCTTTATCTATTGCAAATTTCAAATTTGAAATTTCAAATCGGCATTTTGCCTACGGGCCGACTCTCGCCCGCGAGAGTCGCGGCGTGCTTCGCCCGCCGCAGATTATCAATCAACATCCGTGCCGAGGAACTTGAGCGGCTTCAAGTTCTGAATGACGCCGTGCTTGTGCGCGAGTCTGAAATAGAGTTCGAGGCCGGCGCGCATCTCCTCGTTCAGCTCGAAGGAGATGTTTTCGGTCAGGTAGCGGACGAGTTCTTCCCGAGGGCGGTTCAGTTCCCCCTCGTACTCGGCGGCGATCTCCTCGACGGCGGCCAGCCCCTCGTCGCGCGCGGCGGCGAAGTCCACCGCCCGCACCCTCCCGGACGCGCCCGCGTCGGCCATCCACATGGCGAAGACGAAGCCGAGCCCCGTGAACTCGCGCCAGAGCGCCGCCATGTCGTAGACGCGCAGCCCCGCGCGCTCGAACGTCATCGCCGGGTCGCCGATGACGAGCGCCGCGTCGTGTCGTTCGAGCATGTTGGCGAGGTCGGGCACGAACGGTTCGAGCCGCGGCGCGCGGCCCAGGAACTCGCGGAAGATGACCTCCACGAGCGCGGCCGACGTGCGCGACTCGATGCTGAGCGCGACCGACTCGACCTCGTCTAACGGCCTCCCGCGCGTGACGAGGACGACGCTGTGCACCTCCCGGCGCGCGCCGACGCAGACGCCGGGGACGACGGCCGCCTCGGGCAGGCGCTGGTACTCGATGACGGGCACGAGCGCCGCCTCGACCTGCCCGCGCGCGAGCATGTCGGCGCAGCGCGCGGGCGCCGTGTCGGTCACGAGTTCCACCTCGCCGCGCCGGCGGCCCCGCGCGAAGCTCCGGATGAGCGGCGCCGTGTTCAAATAGCTCGACGCGGCCACGCGCGGCGCGGCGCCCGCCGACGAATCTTTCTCCGATTCTCTCTTCAACTCTTCTCCGTTAACCGACGGCCCGATGCTAACCCACACACGCGCGGCCTCGCAACAACCCGCCCGGACGCGACTTCGTTGACAGCCAACGTGGCCGACCGTACCATTGCGGGGTGATGGGTGTTGGGTGTTAGGTGTCGGGTGAAGAAGAGCGGGCCTCCTCTTCACCCGACACCTAACACCCAACACCCATCACCCCTCAGCATATGCACATCTACGACATCAGCGTGGCGATCACCCCGGGCGAGACGCCGACCTACCCGGGCGACCCCGGCATCGAGGTCAGTTCCTGGAGCGCGATTGCGCGCGGCGACCGCGCGAACGTGTCGGTGCTGAACTTCGGCGCGCACACCGCCACGCACATCGACGCGCCGGCGCACTTCATCGAGGGCGCGCCCGGCATCAGTTCCCTGCCGCTCGACGCGCTCGTAGGCCCCGCGCGCGTCGTCGAGATTCCCGCGGACGCCGACGCAGTCGGCGAGAGCCACGTCCGCCCCGAGTCGATTCAAGGGGCGACGCGCGTGCTCTTCAAGACGCGTAACTCCGCCTTCTGGCAAGACCCGCGCGGGCAGTTCCGCGAAGACTTCGCGTACATCGAGCCGGCGGCGGCGCGCGCCCTCGTCGCGGCCGGCGTGCGGCTCGTCGGCTTCGACTACCTTTCGGTCGAGAAGTTCGGCTCCGAAGGTTTCGAGACGCACCTCGCGCTGCTCTCGGCCGGCGTCGTCCTCGTCGAGGGGCTCGACCTGCGCGCGGTCGGGGCCGGGCTCTACGAACTCTGCTGCCTGCCGCTCAAGGTCGCGGCCGGCAGCGGCGACGGGGCGCCCGCGCGCGCCGTCCTGCGCGCCCCGGACTGAGAACGTTCGCGGCGGGGGAATGAGCATGATCGAAAAGGTCAACCTGTCCGAAAAGTTCGGACTCTTCAGCGAGCACTGGAGCCCGAAGATCGCGGGCGAGGTGGGCGACGCTTACGTCAAGCTCGTCAAGTTCCGCGGCGAGTTCGTCTGGCACAAGCACGACGAGGAGGACGAGATGTTCTTCGTCGTCAAGGGCGAGATCACCATCAAGCTCCGCGACGGCGACGTGCGGCTCGGCGAGGGCGAGTTCGTCGTCATCCCCCGCGGCGTCGAGCACAAGCCGGTCGCCGAGGAGGAGGCGCAAGTCCTCCTCTTCGAGCCGAAGACCGTCCTCAACACCGGCGACGTGGTCAACGAGCTGACGCGCCCCGAACTCGAACGCGTCTGACGACTAAGGTAAACCCGCGCGCCGCGCGCGACGTATATCAGTCCATGAAAGCCATTCCCGAGTTAGCTGACGAGAGCCTGCCCGACCCCTCGCGCCGGGAGTTCGCGGCCGAGCGCGCGCGGACGGCGCGGCGCACCATCCCGGGACTGATCGAACTGCTCGCAAGCGAAGACCTCAGAACGCGCTTCATCGCCGAGATGTGCCTGCGCGACGCGACCGACACCTGACTCTCCTTCCGCCCCGCGGCTCCGCGGGCCGAGCGCGAACGTTCGATCAGGGAGTGGCGCGCGTGGTGGGACGAGCACCGCAAGACCTTCAAGAAACGCTGGCAGGAGGAAGACCCCCGGATGGCGAACGAACAGGGTGACGCGCAGGAGAAGGCCGAGGCCGTGGACGTTAACTCGCGCGGCTACCGCGAGCGCGTCTTCGAGATCGTGCGGCGGATACCTTCCGGGCGCGTGATGACCTACGGGCAGCTCGCCGAAATCCTCGGCGAGGGCTACACGGCGCGCACCGTCGGCTTCGTCATGCACTCGGCCGACCAGACCGTCCCCTGGCAGCGCGTCATCAACGCGCAGGGCGCGTGCTCCACGGG
>DASVQJ010000283.1:0-15214 GCA_036389235.1 Pyrinomonadaceae bacterium
GTTGACGGCCGAGCCTTTGATGACGGCGCGGACGCGGTCGCGGTCGCGCAGGGCGAGGCCGAGCGGCTTGAGGAGGAGGAGGGCGGCGCCGCTGCCGCCGACGGTGCCGGCGGCGCGGGCGTCGAAGGGGCGGCAGTGCCCATCCGGCGAGATGATGCCGCCCTCCTGATACGCGTAGCCCGCCCTCTGCGGCACGGTAATGCTGACGCCGCCGGCGAGGGCCATCGAGCACTCGCCGTTGAGGAGGCTCTGGCAGGCGAGGTGGACGGCGACGAGCGACGTGGAGCAGGCCGTCTGCACCGTCAGGCTCGGCCCCTTCAGCCCGAGCCTGTATGAGACGCGCGAGCTGAGAAAATCTTTGTCGTTAAGGAGCTTGGTCTGGAGGCCGCCGACCGAGAGGAACAGTTCCCGGTTCGCGTAGAGCTGGAACATGTAGCTGTTGGTGCCCGCGCCGGCGAAGACCCCTATCGGCTGGTCGTATTTGGAGCCGTCGTAGCCGGCGTCCTCCATCACCTCCCACGCGCATTCCAGGAACAGGCGCTGCTGCGGGTCCATCAACTCCGCCTCGCGCGGCGTCATCCCGAAGAACTCGGCGTCGAA
This sequence comes from Pyrinomonadaceae bacterium, assembly GCA_036389235.1. GTDB lineage: Bacteria > Acidobacteriota > Blastocatellia > Pyrinomonadales > Pyrinomonadaceae > QHXN01. Next base: position 601 of record DASVQJ010000283.1, read on the forward strand.
CAACTCGATGCCGTCCAGCACGCAGCCCTTGCGCACGTAGCGCTCCTGCCGGATCATCTGCTCGCTCATGCCGGCGGCCAGCATCTCTTCGTCGCTGAGGTCGCGGACGGCCTCGACGCCGTCGCGCAGGTGCTCCCAAAACTCTTCGAGACTCGACGCGCCCGGGAACCTGCCAGCCATCCCGATAATCGCAATCTCCGTCCCCTCCGCCCTCGCCCCGAGCCGCCGCGCGGCCGCGCGCTCGCGCGCCTGCGTCAGCCATTCGTCGGCGGGACTTTCGCCGCCGCCGTCCGGCGCCCCGAGCCCGCGCAGGTAGCCGGCGAGCAGGCCGATGGTCGGATGTCTGAACAGCTCGATGGGGGAGAACTCCAGCCCTAACTTCTCCTGAAGCTGGCCGTGTATTTGAACCAGCAGGAGCGAGTGGCCGCCGAGGTCGAAGAAGTTGTCGTGGAGGCTGACCGCCTCGACCTTCAGCGCCTCGCGCCAGAGGCCGGCCAGCGTCTGCTCAAGGTCGGTCGCCGGCTTGGCGAAGGGCGCGGCGGCATCGCGGTCGGCCGTGGCCGGCTCGGGCAGGCCCCCGCGGTCGATCTTGCCGTTCGGCGTGCGCGGCAGCTCGGCGAGCCTGACGAAGGCGCCCGGCGTCATGTACTCGGGCAGGCGCTCGCGCAGGTAGGCGCGCAGCTCCGAGTTAGTGACGTCGTCCCCTTGCGGCACGATGTAGGAGACGATGCGCTTGTCGGCGGCGCTCGCCCCGCTCAGCACCGTCAGGCATTCGGAGATGTGCGGGTTCGAGGCCAGCGCGGCGTCAATCTCCCCCAGCTCGATGCGGAAGCCTCTGACCTTGACCTGATGGTCAATGCGCCCGAGGAACTCGATACGCCCGTCGGACAGGCGGCGCGCGAGGTCGCCGCTGCGGTAGAGCCGCGCCCCGGCGTCCTTGCTGAGCGGGTGCGGGATAAATTTCTCGGCCGTCAGCGCGGGGCGCCGCCAGTAGCCGCGGCCCAGGTTCGCGCCCGCGATGTACAGCTCGCCCGCGACGCCGACCGGCACGGGCTTGAGGGCGGAGTCGAGCAGGTGGATTTCCGTGTTGGCAATGGGCCGGCCGATGGGGACGCTGAGGCCCCGGCTCACGGGTTCGCAGGCCCACGAGGTCACGTCGATGGTCGTCTCGGTCGGCCCGTAGATGTTGCGCAGCTCGGTCGCCGGGAAGCGCTGGAAGAACTCGCTCTGGACGTGCAGCGGCATCGCCTCGCCGCCGCAGAAGACGTACCGGAGCGACCGGCAACTCCCGCCCTTGCGGCGCGACAGAAACATCTGGAGCGCGGAGGCGACGAAGTAGACGACCGTGATGTGACGGTCGTCGATGAGGCGTGTGAGGTAATCGTAGTCGAGGTCGGCCTGCTCGCGGGCCAGCACGAGCCGCGCGCCCACCATCAGCGGCCAGAAGAACTCCAGCACCGACACGTCGAAGCTGAACGGGGTCTTTTGCAGCACCGCGTCCGACGCGCCGAGCGGGTGGGCTTCCTGAATCCAGTACATGTGGTTGGCGAGCGCGCCGTGCGTGATCATCGCGCCCTTGGGCCGGCCCGTCGAGCCCGAGGTGTAGATGACGTAGGCGAGGTTGTCGGGCGCCACCCCGCTCTCGGGGCGGGAGTCACTTTCGGAGGCCAGCTCGGCGCGCGCCTCGTCCTCGTCCACGCACACGACGCGAAGGCCGCCTTCCGCCTCCCGCTCCAGCAGGCGCCGGAGCTTCGCCTGCGTCAGCACGACGCCGGCCCCCGAATCCCGCACCATGTAACGCAGACGTTCCGCCGGGTAGCCCGCGTCGAGCGGCACGTAGGCGCCGCCGGCCTTGAGCACGCCGAGCAGCGCCACGACCGTGTCCAACGAGCGCTCCATGAGGATCGCCACCAGCACCTCGGCGCCCACGCCTTGCCGCCGCAGGAAGTGGGCCAGACGGTTGGCCCGCCGGTTCAGCTCCGCGTAGGTGAGGGAGTGGCCTTCGTGGCTGACGGCGACGGCTTCGGGGCTCCGCTCGGCCTGCTGCTCGATGCGCTCGTGGACGCACAGGCGCGGGAAGTCGGCGGCGGTGTTGTTCCACTCGGCGAGCAGCCTGCGCTCCTCGCCCGTCAAGAGTGACAACTCCCGCAGCCGCCGCTCGGGCGCCGCGACCGCCGCGCCGAGCAGCTCCTTCAGGTGCTCGACCATCCGCCTGATCGTCCCCCCCTCGAACAGGTCGGTGTTGTATTCGAGGCGGCCCGAGATGCCTTGCTCCGAGTTCATCAGCGAGAGCGAGACGTCGAACTTCGCGTGCCCGCTGTCCACCTCGATGGGGTGTAACTGGAGCCCCGGCAAGTCCCACGGCTCGATGCGGATGTTCTGTAGGGCGAGGACGGTCTGGAAGAGCGGCGAGTGGCTGAGGTTCCGCTCCGGCGTGACCTCCTCGACCACCCGCTCGAAAGGCACGTCTTGGTGCGAGATGGCCCCGAGCGCCGCGTCGCGCACCTGCCGCAGGAAATCGCGGAAGGTCGGGTCGCCGGAAATCTTCGTGCGGATGGCGACCGTGTTGACGAAGAAGCCGATCAGCTTCTCGACCTCGGCGCCCTTGCGGTTAGCGACCGGCGAGCCGACGACGATGTCCGCCTGCCCCGAGTAGCGGTGGAGCAGCGCCTTGAAGCCCGCCAGCAGCGTGACAAAGAGCGTGACGCCCTCGCGCCGGTTGAACTCCGCCAGCGCGTCACTCAAAGGCTTGCCCAGGTTGAGGGAGAGTCGCGCGCCGTTGAAGGTCTGGACGGGCGGCCGCCGGTGGTCGGTCGGCAGTTCCAGCAGCGCGGGTGCCCCCGCCAGGTTCTGCTTCCAGTAGGCGAGCTGCCGCTCAAGCACCTCGCCCCGCAGCCACTCCCTTTGCCACACGGAGTAGTCCGCGTACTGGATCTCGAGTTCGGCCAGCGGCGACGGCCGGCCGGCGGCGAACGCCTTGTAGAGCTGCACGATCTCCCTGAGCAGCACGGACAGGGACCACGCGTCCGTGATGATGTGGTGCATCGTGAGGAGCAGCACCTGGTCGCGCTCCGAGATGCGCACCACGCGCGCGCGCCACAGCGGGGCCTGCGAGAGGTCGAACGGCTGCTGCGCGTCCTGGTTCGCCAGCCGCCGCACTTCGGCCTCGCGCTCGTCCTCCGCCAGGTGGCCGATGTCGGTGACGGCCAGCGTGACGGGGCAGGGCGGCTCGACGATCTGCACCGGCTCGCCGCCGTCGGCCGCGAACCTGGTGCGGAGCGATTCGTGGCGCCGCACTATCTCGGTGAGCACGCGCTCCAACAGCGTCACGTCCAGGCGGCCGACGAAGCGCATCGGCGTGGGGATGTTGTAGGCGGGGTTGCCCGGCTGCAAACGGTTCAGAATCCAGAGCCGCTGCTGCGCGAACGACTGCGGGCTGACGTTCGTCTCGCGGCGCCGCGGCGCGACCGCGGGCGCGGGTGTCTGGGGCGCGGCCTCTTCTGACTTCAGGCGCAGCCGGAGCGCTTCGAGCTGCGCCGGGGAAAGTCGCGCGATGCGCTTGGTCAGGTCACTCATCGTTTTCTTCCTCGGCCGGGAGTCAGTCGGCCCACAGCGGCAGTTCGGCCGGCGAGCGCAGCGCCCGGTGCTTGAGGAGCGGCAGGCCCAGCCGTTCGGCCGCCGCCCGGAACGTCGCCTTGTAGCGCCCCTTGAGGTCGTCGTGGACGACGACGGCGTGAATGCCGCCGACGATGGAGCCGACGCACGACTCGAGCTTGTCGAGCGCCGACTCCTGGTCGTAGCCGCCTTCGACGACCCAGTGGTTCGGCAGGATGTGTGACACCGCCAGCGGGCGCTCGGCCGTGCTGTCGAGGACCGCCGAGGCGAAGACGGCTTCGAGGTGGACGCCCCCCGCGCACAGCAGCGACCGCAGGCGGCCGTTGGTCGCGTCGCCGAAGACCTCCCGGAGCGAGAGGGCGACCGTACGCGCCGCGGCCGGGTCGGCCCAACTGCCTTCGGCGCTGCCGATCTCGACGTCGACCAGCGGCACGCGGAAGTCGGGGATGAGTTCGGGCCGCCCGCCGTAGGGAATCCCCGACCAGTGCGTCGCCTCGGTGGTGACGCGGAAGGCGTCGAGGCCGGCGCGCCTCCGGTTGGCTTCGAGCGCGAGCAGCAGGTTGCGCGTGTAGAGCGGGTGCGCCGGGCCGTAGTGGCCCGTCACCACGTCGCCCGTCGTGTGGACGGTGAGGATGCCGTCGGGCGCCTTCGCCCCGCCGTGCCAGTTCACCAGCCCCGCGAAGTCGAAGCCCCCGAAGTGATCGCCGAGCGCCGGGAGGTAGCGCGCGAAGTCGTGGCTGAGGACTACTTCAGTCCGCACGTAGAAGAAGCTCTCGCCGCCGGGGCCGCGGCTCACGAGCACCGGGTCGCCGTCGATTACGAGCCCCGTCTCGCGCGGCGAAGTGAGCCCCACCGCGGCCTCGAAGACGCGCGGCGCCACGGGGTCTTTCGTCAGGTCGCGGCAAAAAAAGTAGACCGCTTTCGGCTCGGGCATCTGCAATCTCCGTTCAGAGTCGGCCGGGGTCCGAGCGCGTGACCTGCTCCCGCCTGGGGGCTTCGGCGGTGGGCCGGGCGGCGCGCCCGAACAGACGCGCCCGCCAACGCCTGAGCCATAGAATCAGGTCGTGGTGCGGCTTCCGGTCGCGCGTCAGGTAGAGCCGCCCGCGGACGGTCTGCGGGTGGCGCGGGAGGGACTCGGACTGCTGCCAGCGTTCGAGCAGTTCGGCCAGGCGGTCAATCGCCAGCCTCTCGGCCCGGCAGTAGAGCGCCTCGGCGTTGTCCCACGGGTCGATGCGCGGGACGACGACCTCGATGATGTCGCCGGTGTCGATGCCCGCGTTCACGAAGTGGATGGTCGAGCCGATGCGGTCAAGTTCATTCTGGTAGAGCGCGAAGAAGAAGCAGTGGTTGCCGCGGTAGTAAGGGAGGTAGCCGCCGTGGACGTTCACGACCATCGGCCCGGCCGCCGCCAGCACGCGCTCCTTCAGAATCGATGTGCAGATGATGACGGTCAAATCCGGCTTGAGCCCTTCCAGCAACTCGGCGACCGCGGGGTCGTTAATGTCCTCGACCGTCAGCGCGCCGTCGAAAACGTCGGCCGGGGCGCCGGCCAGGTCCGCGAAGTGGCGGCGGCGGTAACGGTTGAGGCCCAGCACCGTGCGCCTCAGGTGGTGGTAGAGCGCGTAGGCGTAGTCGCGGCGCCGCGACGACCTGCGCAGGCGGCGCCGCTGGCAGCGGGCGGGCTCGACGACGACCGCGGCGACGTCGAACCTTGAGCGCAGCAGGGCGACCAGATACTTGTGGTGCGCGTCGTCCGAACAGAGGACGGCTATTCTCTTGCTCATGGCTTTAACGTTGAGGCTGCCTTTCCAGCAAATAAGAGGTCGTGCGGGTGGGCCACATCTCGCTCACGCAAATATCTTGGCCGGGTGCGGGGCGATGTCGCGGACGTACGGCGGCAGGCTGTCGGGCGAGGCGCGGATGCCCTGCCGCTCAAGCCAGCGGTCGTCGTAGATGGTGGACGAGTAGTTCTCGCCGCGGTCGGCGCAGAGGCAGACCACGCGCTCTACCTCCCGGTGCGCGCGCAGGTAGCGGGCGCAGGCGGCGACCACGCCCCCGGCCGAGCCGCCCACCCTGATGCCGGTCGCGTCGTCGAGCGCGCGGCAGAAGGTGAAAGCCTCTCCGTCGCCGATCAAGAGGTGTTCGTCGTAGACCTCGCGGGTGAGGAAGATTGACCGCTGCGCCGAGCCGATCCCCGTCAGGTGGCGCGGCCCCGGCGTCCCGCCGAAGGCCACCGAGCCGTGGGCGTCGACGCCGATGACGCGGGTCGCGGGGCTCCGCTCGCGGAAGAAACGGCCGATGCCGGCCAGCGTGCCGCCGGTCGAGACGGCGACGAAGACCGCGTCCACCAGTCCGTTCATCTGGCGGTAGATTTCCGGCCCCGTGTAGGCGTAGTGCGCCGCCGGGTTGGCGGCGTTCGAGTACTGGTCTGTCCAGACGTACCTGGACGAAGTGTGGCATGTCTCCTGCACATATCGGAGCCGGGTCAGGAGGTAGCCGCCGCTCGCGTCCTCCTCGTGAACTTCGACCACCGTGCCGCCGAAGGCGCGCATGCGCTCGACGTTCTCGCGCGTCGCTTTGGGGTCCACGACCGCGACGAAGCTGTAGCCGCGCGCGCGGCAGATGAGGGCCAGCGCCACGCCCAGGTTGCCCGAGGTCGATTCGATGACCACCGAGTCCCGCGTCATCCGGCCCAGCCCTTCGAGGTGTTCGATCAGCGCGAGGGCCGTCCGATCCTTGACCGACCCGGCCGGGTTCTCACCCTCCAGCTTCAGATACAGCTTCCGGACGACGCCGTCGATATTCAGGTAGACGGCCCTCAGCGGCGTGTTGCCGATCTGGCTAATAGTCGCGGCGAGGTCGGGGGGCGTCATGGTCAGGAGGGATTCCATCTCCATCACTCGGACTCCTTCGCGGCGCGAAAGCGAACTCGCGTTTGAGACTGTTAATGAGGTGTCGCGGGATGGGGCTCGGCGTCGCCGGAAGAGTCCGGCCGGACTGCCGGGAGGTATTGGGGGCGCTACTCCGCGGCCGGGCTGTCGGCCTGCTCCAACTCCGTCAGGATTTGTGAGAGGAGGGCCTGGTCGGTCGTCTCGGCCTGCTGCTGCACGATGAGTAGGGCGAGTCCGGCGACGGTCGGCGACTCGAAGAAGCGGGGCAGCGGTGGCTCCATCTCGAAGACCTCGCGCAACCGTTCCATGAGTTGAAGCGCGACCAGCGAGTCGCCGCCGAGTTCGAAGAAGTCGTCGTCTACCCCGACGCCGTCGATGCCGAGTACGGACTGCCAGATATTGACGAGGGTCTGCTCCAACTCGTTCCGGGGCGGGGCATAGGCGCTGGCGACCTCGGGCCGCGAGTGCTGCGCGTCGCGCCGCGCGACGCGCTCGCCGTCGGGCGCCCTGAGCCCGCCGGAGGCTTTGAGCTTCTGGTAGTGGCGGTCGAGGGCGTACGGGTCTCTGGTCGAGACCACGACCTGCGGCACGTTGGCCGCAGAGAGGATGCGCTCGAAACTCCGCGCGCCTTCGTGGGGGCGCAGGCCGTAAGGCTCGGCCTGCGGCGCGGGGCGTTGCGCGTCGCGGCCGTCCGACCCGGCGGGCACGTCCTCCCGCGTCGCGGCGGGCGCGGCCTGTGAGGGCGGCTCGGCGAGTTGCTTCATCGTAAACCTTTCGGCCGTCAGCAACTCGTTCCCGTTCTCGTCCGCCACGTGCAGCTCGAAGGCCAACTGCCGGCGGCGCGCGTCGTCGCCTCCGGCCGTGATTAACTTCGCGTAACTGTAGAGCCTGCTCGTCAGCGGGGAGCGGAGCCTGAGCCGTTCGTAGTTGAAGGGGACGAAGCTCGCGCCTGCGGCGTAACGGCCGGCGAGGAAGCTGGTGGCGAAATCCAACAGCGCGGGGTGCAGGCCGAGTGTGCCCAACTCGGGGACGTACTCCTCGGGGAGTTCGAGGACGGCCAAGCCTTCGTCCGCGCCGAAGTAGACTTCGCGGACGGTCTGCCAGCGGGGGCCGTAGCTACGCTGCGAGGTCTGCCCCCCGCGCAGCGATTCCAACTCCTGCCGCTCGCAGCGTCGCTTAATCGCCTCGATGTCCACGAACCTCGAAGGTTCCGGCTCCGGACAGTCGAGCGAACCGGCCGCGTGCTGCTCCCAGGGCGGCTCCGAGCCGTTGTGTGTGGCGGGCCGGCTCATGACCGTGAAGTCGTACGCGCCCGCGCTCTTCCTGAGCGTAACCCGCAGCGCCCTCTCCTCCGCGTCGCCGACCTGCAAAGGGGAGATGAACGTCACATGCCGCAGACGCACCTCCGCCCCCTGCGCGCGGCGGGCCAGCGCGGCGCGCGCCATCTCAAGATAGGCGGTGCCGGGAACTACGGCGCTTCCGCGGATGCGGTGCTCGTCCAGCACCCACTGACGCTTCACGCTGAGGAGCGTCTCGTAGACCTGTTCGGAAGGGGTATCGACCAGACACGTTTCGAGCAGCGGGTGGCCCGTCCCCTCTTGTCGCGTTGAGACTACGGCAGCCTGTTCGGGCCGCCGCGTACGTCCGATGGCGGCAGCCATCCCCGTGTCGCGCCACGTGTCCCAGTTCACCGAAATAACTTCCGTCCGGCCCCTCGCGGACGCGTACTGCGCGAAGGCGTCGAGGAAGGCGTTGGCGGCGCAATAGTCCGCGCCGCCGACACCCCCGAGCAGCGCGGCCGTCGAGGAACAGAGCGCCATGAAGTCCAGCGGGTGGTCTTCGAACAGGCGTGCGAGCACGAGCGTACCCGCGGTCTTCGGCCGCAGCACTTCCGAGAACAACTCCCCGGAGCGGCGCTGGACCATCGTGCCGCCGGCGACGCCCGCCGCGTGGACGACGCCGTGGACGGGGCCGAACCTGCGCTCGGCGAGGCTCAAGGCTTCGCGCATGGCGTCCTCGTCGGCAACGTCGGCGCGGCAGACCAGCACCTCCGAGCCCTTCGCCTGAATCGATTGAAGTCTGCGGATGACGAGGCTCGACGGGTCGTCGGGCTCGTGTTCACGCAGCCACGCCTCCCACGAAGCCTCGGGGGGGAAGGCCGAACGGCCCGTCAGGATGAACCTGGCGCGGGCGGCTGAGATGTGTTCGGCGAGCGAGAGGCCGACGCCGCCGAGGCCGCCGGTGATGAGATAGACGCCGCCCGGCCTGAACCTCGCCGGCGAGTCGAGGCCGCCGAGGCGGAAGGGCTCGAACGTCGGCGCCCAGCGGCGGCCGCGCCTGTAGGCGACGAAGCGTTCGCCGCCCGCGGCGGCCAACTCATCCAGCAGTTGCCGGCCCAGTCTGTCACGCCCCGGGGCGTCGGCGGGAGTCGTCACGTCGATGCCGCGGCAGTTGAGCATCGGGAACTCCTGCGAGATGACCCGACACGGCCCGACGAGCGTTGCCTTTTCGGGTCTGAGCGCCTCTTCGCCCGTCACGGGCTGCATGTCGCTTGAGACGACGCCGACCTCGACTGGTCCCGGCAATGTCTGCGCCGAAAGCGCCTGCGCCAGGCTGAGCAGGCTGAAGAAGCCCTTCCACTGGTAGTGCTCCAACGAGTCGAGACTTAAAGGCTCGCCCGCGTCGTCCGACACGCACCAGAAGTGGGCCACCCTCTGCGGGAGACGATCCGCGGCCAGCAGTTCGCCGATTAAACGTGCGTAGTCGTCGCGGCGCCGCGGGTCGAGTTGATAGGTTGATCGGTCGAGCCGTGCGAAGGTCGAACCCGGTCGCACGCTGACCACCGCCTGCCCGTGCCGCCCAAGCGCGTCTGCGAACTGCGCCGCGAGCCCGGTCTCGTCGGCGAAGACCAGCCACTCAAGTCTCTGTCGCGAGAGGGCCGCGGCGTCCGACGGCGAAGGGGGCGCGGTTCGCTTCCACGACGGGATGTAGAACCAATCGTCGGCGTCAAGCTTCCCCGGCAGCGGCCGCTTCGATTCGTCTTCGTCGGCCGCCCCCGTTGGCGGGTCGAGCCAGAAGCGCCGGCGCTGAAACGGGTACGTGGGCAGGGACACTCTGCGGGGGCTGAGTGGCTCGACGCCGGCCTGGCGTGCGCCCCACTCGCGCAGCTTGCGCCAGTCGAGGCTGACGCCCCGAGTCCAGAGCCGCGACACGTTCTGCAAAAGCTCTTCCAACTCTCTCTCCCCGCCGTCGCCCAGCGTGTGTACGACCTCGTGCGGAGACGAGGCTTGCCCCGCCGCTAACTGCTGCTTCGCCATGCGGCCCAGCGCGCGCCCCGGCCCCACTTCGAGCCAGACCCAGGAGCCCTCGGCGGCTATCGTCTGCACCCCCGCCGCGAAGCGCACGGGCTCGCGCATGTGCCGCAGCCAGTAGTCGGGGTCGCGCGCCTCGGCGGCCGTCGCCCACTGCCCCGTCGTGTTCGACACGTAGCGCACGGAGGACTCGGCGCCGAACTCCACCCTTTCGAGCGCCGCGCGGTAGTGCTCAAGCGCCGGCTCGACCATGCCCGTGTGGAACGCGTGTGACGTGTGCAGGCGGTGCGTCCGCACCTGCCCGGCCGCGAGATGTTGCTCCAACTCCGCGACCGCCTCCGGGGTGCCCCCGGCGACGTGACGCTCCGGGGCGTTGAGCGCGCTCAGCCAGAGCCGCTGCCCGCCGGGGTCGACCGCCGCTAACGCGGCGCGCAGCCCCGCCTCGTCGATGTTCGCGGCCAGCATCACGCCGCGCGGCAGTTGCTGCATCAGCCTTCCGCGTTCGGCCACCAACTCTACGGCCGCGGCCGGGCTGAGCGCGCCGCTCGCGCACGCGGCTACGTACTCGCCGATGCTGTGGCCGAGCATCGCCTGCGGGACGACGCCCCACTCGCCGAGTTGGCGTGTGAGCGCGTACTCGACTGCGAACAGCGCCACCTGCGTCACCGCCGTCTCCGATAGAGCTTGCCGCGCCTCCTCCTCGCCCCCGGGGTGCGGGTAGAGAACCCGGCGCAGGTCGTAGCCGAGCGTCTTGAGCGCCGCGGCCGAGCACTCCTGCACGACCCGACTGAACTCGCCGCCCGCTTCGTACAGAGCGCGGCCCATGTTCACCCGCTGCGCCCCCTGCCCTGGGAAGAGGAAGGCGACGCCCGCGCAGGGTTGTAGTTGTTGGCCGCGCGTCACCAGCGCCGCGCCGCCGCCCGGCCGCTGGCGCAATCCCGCGACGGCCTCGCCCGGGTCGCGGCAGACGACCGCCGCCCGTTGCGCAAAGGCCCTGCGGCCGGCCTGGAGCGTGTAGGCCACGTCGGCCAGCGGTTGCCCGGGGTGATCTTCGAGGTGCGTCGCCAGGCGCTCCCGCGCGGCGGCGAGCGCCTCTTCGTTGCGGGCGCTCAGGACGAGGAACTGCCAGCCGGCTGCCCGCGCCCCTTCGGCTTCGGGGGCCGCCGGAGCCTCTTCGACGACGACGTGCGCGTTGGTGCCGCCGATGCCGAAGGAACTCACCCCGGCCCGCCGCGGTTGACCTCCGGCGACTTCCCAGGGGCGGAGCCGCGCGTTGACGAAGAAGGGGCTGTGCTCGAAATCAATCTCCGGGTTGGGGCGCTCGTAATGCAGGCTCGGCGGTATCTCGCGGTGTTTGAGCGCCAGCACTGTCTTAATCAGCCCCGCGACCCCGGCCGCCGCGTCGAGGTGTCCGACGTTGCTCTTCAGCGAGCCGAGCGCGCAGAATTGCCCGCGCCCGTTCGGCCTCCCGAACGCCTGCGTCAGCGCGGCCACTTCGATGGGGTCGCCCAGCGCCGTCCCCGTGCCGTGCGCCTCCACGTAGGTGATCGACTCCGGGCTTGAGCCGGCCACGGCCTGCGCCTCCGCGACGACCGCGGCCTGTCCGGCCACGCTCGGCGCCGCGTAGCCGACTTTAAGGGCGCCGTCGTTATTCACGGCCGAGCCCTTGATGACGGCCTGGATGGGGTCTCGGTCCCTGAGCGCGGCGTGGAGCGGCTTGAGCAGCACGACCCCGACGCCGCTCCCACTGACGGTACCGGCCGCGTCCGCGTCGAAGGCGCGGCAGTGGCCGTCCGGCGAGCGGATGCCGCCTTCCTGGTAGAGGTAGCCGGCCCGCTGCGGAAATCTGACTGAGGCCCCGCCCGCGAGCGCCATCGAGCACTCGCCGTTGAGAAGGCTCTGGCAGGCCACGTGCACCGCGACGAGTGAGGTCGAGCAGGCGGTCTGCACGGTCAGGCTCGGCCCCGTCAGCCCGAGCTTGTAGGAGACGCGCGTGCTGATGAAGTCTTTGTCGTTGCCCATCTGCATGTGCATACCGTTGAGCGTGCCGAGCAGCGGGCGGTGCGCGTAGAGCCGCGTGAGGTACGTGTTCATGCTGAGGCCGGCGAAGACCCCGACGGGCCGGCGGCAGGCTTGCGGGTCGTAGCCCGCGCTCTCGATGGCCTCCCACGCGCACTCTAAGAAGATGCGCTGCTGCGGGTCCATAATCTCGGCCTCGCGCGGCGTGACGGCGAAGAACTCGGCGTCGAACAACTCGACGTCGTCGAGCACGCTCCCGGCGCGTACGTAGCGCTCGTCGGAGAGGAGGCGTTCGCTGACCCCGGCCGCCCTTGCCTCCTCCGTGCTGAACCGGCTGACGGATTCGACTCCGAGCCGCAGGTTCTTCCAGAACTCTTCCAGGCTGCGCGCGCCGGGGAAGCGGCCGGCCATCCCGATGACGGCGATTGCACGGTCGCCGTCCGCTTCGGAGTGGCGCCGCGTCCGCGCCCGCTGCTGCGCCTGCGCCATCAACTGCTCGGCGGGGTTGCCCGCGTCGCCCGGCTCCAACTGCTCGTTCATCCGCGCCGCCAGCAAGCTGATCGTCGGATACTCGAATAACTCAAGCACCGGCAGCTCGCGCCCCAGCGTCGCGCCGAGCTTGCTGCGCACCTGAATCAGCAGCAGCGAGTGGCCGCCGAGGTCGAAGAAGTTGTCTTCCAGCCCGACCTTCTCCCGTCCCAGCACTTCGCGCCAGATTGCCGCGATGCTCTGCTCAAGCGCCGTGAGGGGCTCCTTATATTCCGCCGCGCCCGCGGCGCGTTCCGTGGGCGCGGGCAGCGCCTTGCGGTCTACTTTGCCGTTGGCCGACAGCGGTAACTCGTCCAGTATGACCAGCGCCCCCGGCATCATGTAATCGGGCAGCCGCCCGCGCAGGTGCTCGCGCAACTCGCGCTCCGCGCCGGGCCAGACCCCGCCGCGTGCCGCGACGTAGGCGGCCAAAGTCTGACCCCGCCCCGCCGCCTCGCGCAGCAAGACGACCGCGTCGCTCACGCGTTCGTGCGCGCGGAGCGCCGACTCGATCTCGCCCAGCTCGATGCGGTGGCCGCGCAGCTTGACCTGCCCGTCGTCGCGCCCGAGGAACTCCAACTCGCCGCCACGCAGCCGGCGCCCGATGTCTCCCGTCCGGTACATCCGCCGGCCGTCCCCGCCGAACGGGTCAGGGACGAAGCTGGCGGCCGTCAGGCCGGGCCGCCCCCAGTAGCCGCGCGCCAGCCCGAGCCCACTCAGGTACAGCTCGCCGGCCACGCCGACCGGCACGGGTTCGAGCTGCGCGTCGAGCACGTAGACCTGCGTGTTCGCGATAGGCCGCCCGATGGGCACGCTCCGCCTGCCCGGGCTCGACTCGCATCTCCAGAACGTGACATCGACGGCCGCCTCGGTCGGGCCATACAGGTTGTGCAACTCCGCGTCCAGCCTCTTGAAGAACCTCTCCTGAACTTCGTAAGGCAGCGCCTCGCCGCTACAGATGACCCGCCTCAGGCTCGCGCAACGCTCCACCCCGCGCTCCTCAAGGAACAGCCGCAGCATGGAGGGGACGAAGTGCAGCGTCGTGACGGACTCCTTCACGATGAGGTCGATCAGGTACTCGTTATCCCGATGGCCCTCCGGCTTCGCCAACACCAGGCGGGCGCCGACCGCCAGCGGCCAGAAGAACTCCCAGACCGACACGTCGAACGTGAAAGGCGTCTTCTGCAAGACGCGGTCGTCGGCCGTAAGCTCGTAGGCCCGCTGCATCCAGTGGAGCCGGTTGCAGATGCCGAGGTGGGTGTTGACGACCCCCTTCGGCTTCCCCGTCGAGCCGGACGTGTAGATCATGTAGACGGCGTTGGCCGGGTCGATCTGCTTCGAAGGGTTCGCGTCGCTCCGCGCGTTGATGTGCGCCTCCTCTACCTCCAGGCAGAGTTCGGCGGCGGCCCCTTCCGGCAGACGACCGCGCGTGTTCTGCTGCGTCAGCACGAGCCGGCACGACGCGTCGTCTATCATGGCGCGTAGGCGCCCGGCCGGGCTCCGCGGGTCGAGCGGCACGTACATGGCGCCGGCCTTGAGCACCGCCAGCAGACTTACCACCATGCCGACGGAACGTTCCAGCAAAAGCCCGACTCTGTCTTCGAGCCCCACGCCGCGCGCGGCGAGATAAGCCGCCAGACGATTCGCCCTCTCGTTCAATTCGCGGTAACTCAACTCATCGGCCCCGGACCTGAGGGCCACGGCGTCGGGAGTCCGCTCGGCCTGCGCCTCGAACAGTTCGTGCAGGCAGAGCCGAGACGGCAGAGCCGCCTTCGTGTCGTTCCATTCGAAGAGGAGCTGTCGGCGCTCGGCCTCCGTCAATATCTGCAACTCGGACAGGCGCCGCCCCGGGTCTTCGACGGCCGCCTTGAGCAACTGTTCGTAGTGCCCGAGGACGCGTTCGGCCGTCTCGCGCTCGAAGAGCTCGGTGCTGTATTCGAGCGACAGCCGAAGCTCGCCCTCGGCGGGGAAGGCGTAGAGGAGCCAGTCGAATTTAGCCGTCGTCTGGTCGAAGGGGATCGTCGTCGCCTTCACGCCTTCGAGCAGCAACGGCTGTCGCTCGTCGTTGCGCATCGTGAGCATGACCTGGAAGAGGGGCGAGTGGGCCGTGCCCCGCTCGGGCGCGACCTCCTCGACGACCCGCTCGAAGGGCGCCTCCTGATGCGCCAGCGCCCCGGCCACCGCCTCGCGCGCCTGGGCGAGCAACTCGGCGAAGCTCATCGCCCCGCCGGCGCGCCCCGCCAGCGCCAC
>DASVQJ010000284.1:0-22015 GCA_036389235.1 Pyrinomonadaceae bacterium
CGCGTGCGTCCTGCACGTGCGGGCAGAGCACGACGAACTCGTCTCCCCCGAACCGCGCGATGGTGTCGGTCGGGCGCAGCACGGAGCGCAGCCGGCGCGCGACCGCGACGAGCAGCGCGTCGCCGTCGGCGTGCCCGAACAGGTCGTTGACGTCCTTGAGGCCGTCGAGGTCGAGGAAGAGCACGGCCGGCGCGGCGCCGCCGCGCTCGGCCTGCGCGAGCGCGAGCTCGAGGTGGTCCTGCAGCAGCGCGCGGTTGGGCAGCCCGGTCAGCGGGTCGTGGAACGCGTCGTGGCGGAGCTGCTCTTCCGACTGCTTGCGCTCGGTGATGTCTTGCAGTTGGAGGATGAGGTAGGTCTCGTCGTCGCGCCCGTCCTGGAAGCGCGCGACGTTCCAGAGCGCCCAGACCTGCTCGCCGCCGCGGCGCTCGTGGCGCACCTCCATCTGGAGGAAGTCGGAGCGGCGCTTGAGCATGCTCTTGAGCCCCGAGACCGCCGTCACGAAGTCGTCCTTGTGCGTGACCGCCTTCAGGCTCGAATACATCAGCTCCGACTCCGCGTAGCCGAGGAAGTCGCAGAGCGAGCGGTTGACCCAGAGCAGGTTCCCCTTCGCCGAGAGGATCGCCATGCCGATGGCCGCGTGCTCGAAGGCCGCGGCGAAGGCGTGCGTCGAGGCGAACTGTTCGCGCCCGCGGTGCCCGGGCCACGCGCGCTCGGCCGAAGGGGCGCCGCGGTGTGCCTGGTAGAGCGCGTCGGCCGCCGCCGCCGCCGAGGCCACCGCGAGGAACGCGTCGAGCGCGAAGCCGGCGGGCACCTGCGCCGAGAGCGCGGCGAGCGTGGAGGTGAGCAGGTAGGCGGTGAAAGTCCACGCGAGCGCGTCGAGGAACGCGCGCGCCGAGGAGCGCGCGGCGCCGCTGCGGCCGTAGGCGGTGTGCTGCGCCGCCACGACCGCCGACTGTAGGAAGGAGAAGAGGAGCGCGGCCAACGCCGCCGCGAACGCGGGCGCCTTCGGCGAGAGGAGGCCGAGCCAGTGCGCGCACCACCCCGTCAGGAGGGTCGCGACCGCCGCGGGCGCCGAGTCGTAGAGGAGCGAGGCGCCGCGGCGCGAGAGCCTGAGCGAAGAGACGACGGCGGCGGCGGCCGCGAGCGGCACGGCCGCGCCGAAGCCGTAGAGCAGCGCCGCCAGCAGCACGAAGGCCGCCGAGAGCGGGACGGCGCTCGCCGCGTGCGGGACTTTGAAGTAGACGCGCGTGCCGACGGTCAGCGCGCAGAAGGCGAGCATGAGGTAGCGTGCGTCCCAGAGCAGACGCGCCGAGGCCGGGAGCGAGACGGCCAGCGCGGCTAAGCCCAGGAGGGCGGCCGCGAGCGCGTAGGCGCGGGCCGGGCGCTTCGTGTATGTCAGGATCATCGGAGGGGCATCCCTGTGTCTTCCGCGGCGAATGGCTGGCGGGGTCTTTTCAAACGAAGGGCGAGGTGGAGGGAGTGCTGCTCTCTCTCTCTTCAAAGTTAAAGCCCCACGCCCGCGGCCGGGGCGCGGGGAGGGGAAATCACGGATTCTCAAGCAAGGCTCGTTCCCGCCGCCGAACTTTCCGGGGGCTCGGCGGCGGACGGACAATGCGCGGCTTTGAGCGGTATGAGCGGAGCGCCCCGTGCCGGCGGCGTGACGCGGTGACAAAACGCGGCATCATTCGGGTGACAAACCGCGTCACAGGCGCGCGCCGCGTCACCCGCGGGGCGTCGCCGGAAGGGGAAAAGCCCGCCGCGTGCCGGTGTGGACAAATTTTTTTTCGGGGCGGGGCGGGGCATGAAACTTGTAACCGTCAGCGTGGAAGTGTAGACGTGCGAGTGCGCCTCGCAGCGCTCGCAACCCATTTTCGATTCTCCCCCGGAGAACATTGGAGTTGCCATGACCCAAGACGACATGCCCGCCCCGGCCGTCGTGGACGCAGAGAAGGCCGTCATCGAGTACGTGCCCCCTTCGCCCCCCGTCCCCGCCCCCAGGCCGAAACCCGCGAAGCCCGCGCCGCCGCGCGGCGCCGCCGCGCCCGACCCGTTCGCGGTCGGCGTCCGCGTGCTCAAGATGGCGCCCGCCTGGCTGCTCTTCACGGCGGTCTGCTGCTCCGTGCTCGTCCTTCTGCTCGGCTGGGTGAGGTCGGGCAGCGAGGCGGAGGCGGTCACGCTCCCCTCCAAACGTAACGACGCGCGCTCCGCCAAACGCGCCCCCGCGGCCGACGAAACGGCCGCGAAGGCCGAGGCCGTCGCGCCCGCGAGCGCCCCCGCCGCGGTCGCTCCCGCCCCGAAGTCCACGGCCGCGAACGACGCCCCCGCGCAGGCCGAGGCGCCGCCGCCCGCGCCGCCCGCGCCGGCCCCCCGGCCCGCGCCCGCCGCCGCCCCGAAGGCGGATGAGAAAGCCCGGGTCGAGACGCCCGCGCCGGTCGCCTCCGGGGGGGGTAAGTTCACGGCGCAGGTCGGCTCTTTCAACAGCCAGTCGGAGGCCAACGCGCGCGTCTCGTCCCTGCGGGCCGCCGGGTTCGAGGCGAACGTCGCCGCGGCAGAGCTGCCCGGGCGCGGCACCTGGTACAGGGTGCAGGTCGGCCGCTTCGCCGACCGCGAAGGGGCCGCGCAGGCGGTCGCCGCCCTGCGCGCGAAGGGCGCGGCCGCGGCCGCCCTCGTCGTCCCCGTGCAGAAGTAGGAGTCCGCAAGGGTTTAGAACAGAGGGTGGAGATGGCCACGGTTCTGCCACACCAGGTGTTGAGCGACGCGGCGATTTCTGGATCGGCCTCCTCGCACTTCAAGATCGTCGAGAGTTACGCGCGCTTCTTCGCGAGGCCCGAGGTGCGCCTGCGCTTCCTCAACAAGACGCTCGCGCTCCAGGCGGAGCGCAGCGCGCGGATGGAGGAGACGCTCGGCCGCTGGGCGATGCTTCGGAAGTACGGGCTCTTCGAAAAGCTCCTGGACTTTTCGCTCTACGTGCTGATCTTCCGGGAGGTCAGCCACCTCCTGCCGTCGGACTCGGGCGGGAAGCGCGGCCTGCTCGGGCTGCACAAGCAGGCGCCGCTCTCTTCGCGGATTTTCTTCCGCTGCTACCAGTTCCGCCGCCCCCTCTACGCGGTGTCGGCAGTCGTCCTCGTCGCCTTCTGCTTCGCCGCCTACCGCGGCGCGGCGTGGACGGCGGCGCGCGCCAACGAATACCTCGTCGGCCGCTACAAGAGCGTCGAGCGCGTCTACGCCGCGGACAAAGACGTGGCCCCCGGGCTCGCCGGGCACCTGCCCTCCTACCAGCCCGAGAAGGTCTGGCTGGTCGAGCAGGGCGACGGTTTTGAGCGCTACAGCAACGGCGCGCGCATCATCAACACCTTCGAGACCTCGAACCGCCCGCGCCGCTACCTCGTCTACCGGCCGGGCGCGAAGGAGGCGCAGGGCGGGGCGCAGACGGCGCCCGTCGGCATCGTCTACCACACCTCCGAGAGCGTCCTGCTCCCCTTCAACGAGGGCAACAGCGGCTCCATCGAACTCCGCTCGAAGAACCTGCTCGCCTACGTCCGCGACCGGAAGTCTTACAACTACGTCATCGACCGCTTCGGGCAGGTCTACCGCGTCGTGCGCGACGAGGACGCGGCCTTCCACGCGGGCAACTCCGTCTGGTCGGACGGGCGCGGCGTCTACACGGGCCTGAACGAGAGTTTCCTGGGCGTCTGCTTCGAGACGAAGGCGGACGTGGCCGAGGGCGGCGAGCAGTTGACCGAGGCGCAGGTGCTCGCGGGCCGCCTCTTAACTCAGGTCTTACGCAGCCGCTACCAGATCGACGACGCCAACTGCACGGCGCACGGGCTCGTCTCGGTCAACCCCTCGAACGGCCGCATCGCCTTCCACCACGACTGGGCGCGCGGCTTCCCGTTCGAGGCGATGGGGCTCTCGGACAAGTACGCGGTCGCGCCCGCCAGCGTGGCCGAACTCGGCTTCGGCTACGACCCGGAACTCGCGGCGCTGCTCGGCGGGCGGATGTGGCCGGGCGTGGCGGCGGGCGAAGAGGCGTTCGCGCGCCGCGCCGCCGGCGAGGGCGGGGATGCCGACGAGCTGCGCGGGCGGATGCGCGCCCTCTACCGCGCGCGGATGGAGGCGCAGCGGGCGGTGCTGCGCGCGGAGAAGTTCGAGTCGCGCGACGCCTCGACGGCCGAGTCCGGCCCCGAGTCCTGAAAGTCTGAGCCCGAGTTTTCTGGAAGTCCGTCCCCGGATTTCTGGAAGTGGCCCTCCCCGGTTCCAGTAAAGGCACACGCATTGCAAGCCTGCGTGACGACGCCGCGGCGGACTCGCCGCCCCAGCGGTTCCGCCGACAGTCTGAACTCAAGACCGTCCCCACGATAAAAAATAGAAACCTCCGAGGAGATGAAAATGGAAGAGAAGAATCAGGCCCCCGCGGGCGCGAAGACGGAAGCCCACGAAACGACGAAGTCCGGCCCCGTGGGCCTCGACATCGGCACCAGCCGCATCGTCGTCGCCGACGGCCCCGACGGCGAGCGCCGCCGCTCGCAGCTCAACGCCTTCGTCCCCGTCCCCGTCTCCGAGATGGCCGAGAACATGCTCAGGCAGCGCGGGATGGTCTACGAGCGCAACTGCAAGAACCTCTACGTCTACGGCAACGACTCCGACTTCTTCGCCAGCTTCCTCGACACGGACGCGCGGCGCCCGATGAGCGAGGGGCTCATCAACCCGAAGGAGGAGAACAGCCAGCACATGATCCAGCGCATCATCCAGATGTTGGTGCCGCGCGCGCGCAGGAACGACGTGCTCTGCTTCAGCGTCCCCGGCCGGGGCGAGGGCGTCAGCGGCAACCTCGTCTACCACGAGGCGGTGCTGAAGAACTTCCTCCAGTCGCTCGGCTACAACGCGAAGGCTTTGAACGAGGGCCAGGCCGTCGTCTTCTCCGAGTTGCAGGACGAGAACTTCACCGGCATCGGCCTCAGCTTCGGCGGCGGGATGTGCAACGTCTCGGTCTCGTTCATGTCGATGCCGATGATCACCTTCAGCGTGCCGAAGGGCGGCGACTACATCGACCGCAACGTGGCCGAGGTGATGGGCGAGAACAACACGACGAAGGTGCGCCTCTTCAAGGAGGAGAAGCTCGACCTCTCGCGCCCGCCGAAGGACGAGATGACCGGCGCGCTCCACATCTTCTACGAGGACCTGATGCGCACGCTCATCGACCGCCTGCGCTCGGAGTTCGCCAAGTCGGGCCAGCTGCCGAAGGTCGACCGCCCGATGACGGTCGTGCTCGCGGGCGGGACGGCCAGGCCGACCGGCTTCCTCCAGAAGTTCGAACAGCTCCTGCGCGCCGAGGGCGACTTCCCCGTCCCGCTCTCGGAGGTGCGCATGGCCTCCGACCCGCTGACGGCGACCGCGCGCGGCTGCTACATCGCGGCGCTCTCCGAGACGAAGTAGCGCCAAGCAGTCCCACCTCGCCCCCGTCCTCGGTGCGGCCGCCTACCCCGACTCGGCGCCCGCACCGGGGACGCACGCGTACGCAGCCGGCCCCCTCCGCGGGGCTTCCCCCAAAACGATGTGAGCGACACAACCCCGGACAATGAGTTCGTAGTCGAGATCGACCTCGGGGAGATGGACTGGCCGACGCCCGCGCGTTGGGAAGACTCCCCGACCCGCGCGCCCGCGCCCGAACCCGAATTCGAGCCCAACGCGACGCACACGCCGCAGGCCGGCGCGACCCCCGCGCCGCCCGCGCCCGCGCCGCACGCGCCGCAGTCCGTCACACGGCCCGCGCCGGAGCCCGCCCCCGCGAACACGACGCACGACCTCCCCCAAGCCTTCGCGGAGATCGTCTCGGGCAGGGTGCCGGCCGAACTGCGCGGGCTGGTCGGCTCGACCTTCGCGCGCCTGCTCAAGACGCTCGACACGCTCGCCGTCATCGAGCGCGCGCTGACGCAGCCGCGCGCCGTGCGCGTCGGGCTCCTCTTCGAGGAGGTGAGGTCGCAGAGCGCCTCGCTGCTCTCGCTGGTGACCGAGGCCGTCTCGGGCGGCGCACGCCTCCCGCGCAGGGTGCACGACGTGCTCGACGGCATGCGCTTCGTCATCGGGCACGAGCTGACGAAGGTCTTCCGGCAGGAGTTCCCCGGCCTCACGGACGAGACGCGCCCGTACACGCGGGCCGACCTCAGCCGCGCCTGGGGCCTCCTGCACAACTGCCTCCAGCAGACGGCCATCACGCTCGCGCAGGCGTTCAGGCCCGGCGTCACCGGCGAGCAACTGTTCGAGGACTACCGCAGCAAGGTCGAGAACTCGTTCACGCTCTACCGCGAGCTGCACGCGCTCCGGCAGAAGGTCTCCGCCGCCGAGGGTTCGAGCGGCATCCTGCTCAAGCACTCGCTCGTCCGCCACCTCGAACACTTCCGCGAGGAGACGATGCACTTCCTGATGTACAAGGACTGGGGGGAGTTCGGCCGCTACGTGGACGACGTGAAGCGCGCCTTCGAGGAGATGGAGGAGTTCGAGTCCGTCCTCCACGAGTTCTCGCAGTACCTCAGCACGCTCATCCACCACGTCGGCATGCGCGAGGCCCTGCGGGGCGTGCAGGCCCACTCGTCCGCGCCCGTGTGGGAGTAGGGAAGGGTCATGTCAACAGCCGCCGACACGACGAAAGACGAGCCCGTCTACGCGCGCGACGCCGAGGGCCTCGGCCCCGACACCGCGGTCGTGCCCGTGGACGAGATCGAGCCCATCGAGCGCCGCCAGCACGAGCGCATCAGCATCTACCTGCGCGTGCGCTGGGAGGGGCTCTTCGGCTGCTACCAGGGGACTCTGAGCGACATCAGCGCGGGCGGCTGCTTCGTCCTCAGCGAGAGCCAGACGACGCTGCGCGAGCTGATCCGCCTGGAGGTCGAGCTGCACGACGGCGAGTGGGTCAAGGTCTGGGGCGAGGTGACGAACCAGTTCCCCGGCGTCGGCTTCGGCGTCCGCTACACGGAGGTCGAAGGCGAGGACGAGGACAAGTTCTCGCTCTCGCTCGCGCAGACGAAGTCGATCAGACTGGGCGTCACCGCGCTGAAGAAGCTCAGCCGGTCTTTCCTCGACGAGGAGGGCGAGGACTTGCCGCCCGAGCGCGTGGACAGGCAGGAGTACAAGCGGAAGGTGATGCTCGCGCTCTCGAAGGTGAACCGGACGCTGCTCGACCTGCCGGAGTGCCGGAAGAAGACGGCGCTCAGGCATTCCGTCCAGGCTTACGCCGACCTCTACCGCGTCTGGGCGGCGATGTCGGCGGGCGCGGCCGGCAACCCGAAGGAGTGGGTCGCCTCCTACAAGTGCCTCAAGGAGAAGTACGGCGCGCCCGCGCACATCCTCCAGTCCTTCCGCGAGGGCGACCTCCCCACCGCCCTCGCCTTCCTCCGCCAGAAGGCGCACATCTACCTCACCTTCGTCTCCTAGCCGGCTGCGTCCTTAACTCTTGTCACTTGAGGGTTGAGTGAAGGGCGGATAACCACGGAGGCACAGAGGACACGGAGACGGCACAGAGGGATTCAACTCCCTGTGCCGTCTCCGTGTCCTCTGTGCCTCCGTGGTTATCCGCCCTTTACTTCAACCTCAAGCCTCGACTGATACCGCGCACGGCTTAACGGAAGTGACCGAGGGATTTTCCCGCCCGCCGGCCGGCCGGTTTCACGCGCCCCCTCCGTTTGTTATAATCGCCGCGCGTAAGTCAAATGTCTTGCCTCTCCTTGGAAGCAACCGATACGGCACGGCGCCCCGCGGCAAAGCATCCGTCACTTCCCGAAAATCATCTGACAGACACGCGATGTTTTTCCGTGGGCGGCGGCGGGCCGGAGACTTGAAGCAGTCCGGCCGGGCCGCCCCTTTGTTAGAGACGTTCCCCCTTGACACCCGAACGCTGGAAGCAGATTGAGGGCGTCTTCGACGCCGCCGCCGACCTCGCGCCCGCCGAGCGCGACGCCTACCTCGCCGAAGCCTGCGGCGGGGACGCGGAGCTGCGCCGGCAGGTCGAGCTGCTCATCCGCTCGCACGACGCGGCCGGCTCCTTCATCGAGGAGCCCGCGGTCGCGGGCGTCATCACAGACCCCGCGAGGCTCGACGAGGACGCGCCCTTCATCGGCCGCCGCGTCGGCTCGTACCGCATCGTGCGCGAGCTGGGCCGCGGCGGGATGGGCGCCGTCTACCTCGCCGTCCGCGCCGACGACGAGTTCCAGAAGCGCGTCGCCATCAAGCTCGTCAAGCGCGGGATGGACACAGACTTCATCCTCCGCCGCTTCCGGCAGGAGCGGCAAATCTTAGCCTCGCTCGAACACCAGAACATCGCGCGCCTCCTGGACGGGGGCACCACCGACGACGGGCTGCCCTACTTCGTCATGGACTACATCGAGGGGCTGCCCGTCAACCAGTTCTGCGACGCGCACAAGCTCTCGACGCCCGAGCGCCTGCGGCTCTTCCTCAAGGTCTGCTCGGCCGTCGCCTACGCGCACCAGAACCTCGTCATCCACCGCGACCTCAAGCCCTCGAACGTGCTGGTGCTGGCCGACGGCACGCCGAAGCTTCTGGACTTCGGCATCGCCAAGCTCCTCAACCCCGAGATGGGCGGCCGCGCGCTCGACCCGACGACGCTCGCCATGCGCCTGATGACGCCCGAGTACGCGAGCCCCGAGCAGGTGCGCGGCGAGACGGTGACGATGGTCTCGGACGTCTACTCCCTGGGCGTCCTCCTCTACGACCTGCTCACGGGGCACAGGCCCTACACCCTGCGCAGCCGCTCGCCCGAGGAGATCGCGCGCGTCATCTGCGAGCAGGAGCCCGAGCGCCCGAGCGTCGCCGTCAACCTCATCGAGGTCATCCCCTCTTCGGGGCGCGAGCCACTGGAGATCACGCCCGACTCCGTCAGCCGCGTGCGCGACGGGAGCCTTGAGAAGTTGAGGAGGCAACTGTCGGGCAGCATCGACAACATCGTCCTCAAGTCTCTGCGCAAGGAGCCGCAGCGCCGCTACCAGACCGTCGAAGAGTTCGCGCGCGACATCGAGCACTACCTCGAAGGCCGCCCCGTCGGCGCCCCCGCCTACTTCCCCGCCACGGCCGAGACGCGCGTCGGCGAGCCCGAGCCCGCGACCGGCGCCAGGTCCATCGCCGTCCTCCCCTTCAAGACTCTGAGCCACGAGGAGAACCGCGACGAGTTCCTCGGGATGGGGATGGCCGACGCCATCATCACGAAGCTCTCGAACGTCGGCGGCATCGTCGTCCGGCCGACCAGCTCCGTCATCAAGTACTTCGACGGCGAGCAGAGCGCGGCGCTCGCCGGGCACGAGCTCGACGTGAGTTACGTCCTCGACGGGCGCATCCAGCGCGGCGGCGAGCGCGTCCGCGTCACCGTCCAGCTCGTCCGCACGCGCGACGGCTCGCCGCTCTGGGCCGGCAAGTTCGACGAGAAGTTTACGGACTTCTTCGCCGTCGAGGACTCCGTCTCCGAGCAGGTGGCGCAGGCGCTTTTGCCGCACCTGACCGGCGACGGGTTGGGGCGCGACCGCGCCGCGAGGACGGACGGCGCGTCGGCTCGCGAGCCCGGCGCGACGACCGGCGACCCCCTGAAGGCGCGCACGACCGGGCCGACGCGCATGATGCCGTCGCAGGGCGTGCACACGACGCCGACGACGGGGCCGCGCCTCACCGACGACGAGGAGGCGCACCAGCTCTACGTCGCCGGCCGCTACTTCGCCACGCGCCGCACGGCCGACGGGCTCCGGCAGGCGGTCGAGCGCCTTGAGCGCGCCGTCGAGCGCGACCCGAAGTTCGCGTCCGCCTGGTCGGAGCTGGCCGACTGCTACGCGCTCCTGAACTGGTACGTCGACCCGCCGCCCGCGGGCGCTTGGGAGAAGGCGGTCGCGGCCGCTTCGCGCGCGGTCGAGGCGGACGACACGCTCGCCGAGGCGCACGCCTCGCTCGGCTTCGTCAAGCTCTACTACGAGCGCGACTGGGAGGGCGCGGAGAGGGAACTCTCGCGCGCCGTCGAGCTGAAGCCGGAGAGCGCGGTCGCGCGCCGCTGGCACGCCTTCAACCTGTCGGCGATGGGGCGGCACGAGGAGGCCGTCGCGGAGATCGGGCGGGCGCGCGAGGCGGCGCCGCGCTCGCCCGTGGTGGCGACGGGCGTGGCGAACGTCCTCTTCCTCGCGGGCCGCTTCGACGAGGCGATTGAGCAGTGCCGGCGCGCGCTCGAACTCGACCCCGGGTCGATGTCCACGCACATCGTCCTGCGCTGGTGCTACGAGCGGAAGGGGATGTGCGACGAGGCGCTGGCCGTCTACGAGCAGGAGCGCGCCTTCGCGGGCGACTCGCCGACGACCTGCGCCAAGTACGCGCACGTGCTCGCCTCGTGCGGCCGCCCGGACGAGGGGCGCGCGGAACTCGAAAAGCTTACGTCGAAGGGCGCGGCGCGCGGCGCGCTCGCATACGAGGTGGCGGTCGTCTACTCGCTGCTCGGCGACAGGGAGCGCGCGCTCGAATGGCTCGGGCGCGCGGCCGAGGAGCACGCCGTCGGGCTCGCCTTCGTCCGCGTAGACCCGCGGCTCGACGGCCTGCGCGGCGACGCGCGCTTCGAGGGGCTGCTCCGCCGCGTCGGCTCCTGGGAGGCGCCGCACACGACCGAGGCGGGCGCGAACACGGTTCACACGACCTCGCCGTTGCAGGCGACGAAGGCCGACGCTTTAAGGACGGATGAGAGTGTTGCCGTCGTTCGTCGCGACAGCCCCGCGCATGCCGAAGAGAAGCCTAAGCGTCGTCGCCTTCCGCTGCTCGCGGCGGCGCTCGCACTCGCCGCGGTCTTAGTGATCGGGTCGGGTGTCTGGTACTTCGGCCGGAGGGGCGACGAGCGGCCGGCCTTCCAGAACGCGGCGGTGTCGAAGATTACGTCGGCGGGCAACGTGAGGCGCGCGGCGCTGTCGCCCGACGGGAAGATAGTGGCCTACGTCATCGACGAGGCGGGCAAGCAGGGCCTCTGGGTGCGGCAGGTGGCCGTCTCGAACAGCGTACGCCTGGTGCCGCCCGCGGACGCGTACTACCGCGCCATCACCTTCTCGCGCGACGGCACGTACATCTACTACACCGTGGCCGCGAAGGAGGGCGCGGGCTTCGACCTTTATCAGGTGCCGTCGCTCGGCGGCTCCGTCCGGCGCATACGGCAGGGCATGGCCGGCGGCGTCGGCGTCTCGCCCGACGGCAAGCTCCTCGCCTTCGTCGTCGCGGACGCGCGGGCCGCGCGCGAGACCCTTTACGCCGCGCGCGAGGACGGGACGGGCGAGCGCGCCGTCAACACGCGCGACTACCCCGAGCACTTCTCGGCCGCGGTCGCGCCCGTCTTCTCGCCCGACGGCGAGCGCATCGCCTTCGCCGCCGAGACCTCGGACGCGAACGGCTTCTTCCTGAAAGTGCTGGAGGCGGAGGTCGATGGCGGCGCGCTCCGCGAGCTGACGCCGGGCAAGCGTTGGAGCGACGTGGGTCAGTTGGCGTGGCTCGCGGACGGCTCGGGGCTTCTGCTGTCGGGGATGGACGAGACCATCTCGATGCGGCAGCTCTGGCGCGTCAGCTACCCGGAGGGCCTTGCGGCGCGCGTGACGAGCGACCTGACCGACTACGGCGACCTGAGTCTTTCGTCCGACGCGCGCACGCTCGCCGGCGTGCAGAGCCAGACGCTCACGACCGTCTTCCTCGCGCCGGCCGCCGACTACGCGCGCACGACGCAGATCACTTCGGGCGCGGGGCGCTACGTAGACCTTTCGTGGACGCCGGACGGGCGCGTGCTCTTCGCGTCGGACGCTTCGGGGAACTCGGACATCTGGGAGATGGCGGCGGACGGGAGCGGGCAGGTGCAGTTGACGGCCGGGGCGGGGCGCAACTACGCGCCGGTCTCTTCGCCCGACGGGCGCTACGTCCTCTTCCACTCGAACCGCTCCGGCGCCTGGCAAATCTGGCGCATGGACAGGGACGGCAGCAACCCCGTGCGGCTGACCCAGGGCGAGGAGAATAGCAACTGGCCGCAGGTGACGCGCGACGGCCGCTGGGTCGTCTACGAGCACGCGGGCGAGGGGTCGCGCACGAGCCTCTGGCGCGTGCCCATCGAAGGCGGGACGCCCGAGCGTCTGACCAGAGACCTCTCGATGCGCCCCTCGGTCTCGCCCGACGGGCGCGTCGTAGCCTACTGGCACAAGGAGGAGAAGCCGGGCGCGCCGTGGGGCATCGCCCTCATCCCGGCCGAGGGCGGCGAGCCGCGCGTCTTCGAGGTGCCGCAGAACGAGGCCAACGGCATGTCCTCCATCCACTGGACGACCGACGCGCGCGCCTTCGTCTACACCGACTACCGCGACGGCGTCACGAACCTGCGGCTCCAGCCGCTCGACGGCGGCGGGCCGCGGCAGATCACAAACTACGCGCGCGAAATCTTCTACTCCTTCGACATCTCGCGCGACGGCCGCCTCCTCCTCGCCAACGGCCTCACCACGAGCGACGTCGTCCTCTTCAAAGACCCACGCTAAAGACCCCCGCCAAGTCCGCGGGCGTTGTTAACGCCCGCGGCGCCGGCCGCGTCATTAATACCCGGAAGGCCAAAGCTACCGGGACTCTTCCCACCGGCTCGACGAATTGGAAAGAGGAATGTCTATGAAACTTTCGGGATGCGTGTTGGCGTGCTTCGCGCTCACGTCGTTAATGCTCACGCCCGCCTCGGCCGGCGGGCAGAACGCGACCCCGCCGCGGCCGCCGGGCCTCGAAAAGTACGAGGCGGAGGCCACGGACTCGGTTGAGATAACCGTGGACGACCACGTCCTGCGGCTGGCGGCCGGCGCGCTCTCCGACCGGAAGCCCGACGAGAGGGCCGTCAAGGCGCTGGTCGCGGGGCTCAAGGGCGTCTACGTCCGCGCCTTCAGGTTCGAGCGGGAGGGCGCCTACCAGCCCTCGGAGGTCGAGGCGCTGCGGGCCAGATTCCGCTCGCCCGAGTGGTCGAGGGTCGTCGGGGTGCGCAGCAGGAAGTACAACAGCGGCAACGTCGACGTCTTCCTCTCGTCCGCGGGCGCACAGTTAAAGGGGCTGGCCGTGGTCATCTCCTCGCCGCGCGAGCTGGTCTACGTCCACGTCGCCGGGGACATCGACATCGAGCGGCTGCGGGAGTTGGAGGGGCGCTTCAGCGTCCCGAGGCTCGAACTCTACAGGGAAGGGAAGGAGTGAACGGCATGACCCGGGCGAGAACGTACGCGTCCCTAGCGGCCCTCCTGCTGGCCCTCTCTCTTTCCGCCCCGGCGACCGCCAGGGCGGACGACTTCGACGCCGTCGTCAGGAACGTGCGCGCGGCGTGCGGCGGCAAGAAGGTGCGCATCCCGTTCCTCGGGCTGGCGGGTTTCGCGACCAGGCTCGTGCGCCCGGCCGGCGTGAAGAGCTTCAAGCTGGCCGTGTTCGAAGACCTGACGCGGGCGGGGGATGTGTCGGGGCTCGGCGCGGCCATCGGGCAGTCGCTCGGGCCGGGGTGGAGGCCGCTCGTGCGCGTCCGCTCCGGGCGCGGGGCCGGGCAGACTCACGTCTACGTCCGCGAAGCCGGCGACAACCTGAAGGTGATGATCGTGACGCTCGACGGCGAACAGGCGACCGTCATCCGCGCGAAGGTGAACGCGGAGGCGCTGGCGAGGTTCGCCCGGGACCCGAAGATACTGGGCATATCTCTACAGTGAGCCCGGGACGTTCCGCCCGCCGGCATTATTCTTGCCCGAAACTGAAACCCGGGGGACTTTTCTGTCACAAACTACCAGGCCGCGGTGTTTCCTGTTCGTAGCGCCGCTGAAAATTCTATCCCGGGGAGACGTTGTGATGAAGATTAATCTAAGGATTTGGACGCGCGCCGCCGTCGCGGTGGCCTTGCTGACTCTGGCCGCCGGCTCGCGGGCCGCGCTCGCGCAGGACTCGCTGACGGGCACCTGGACGGGCTCGGTCGGGGACGAGCAGCACGGCCGGAAGTTCGGCAAGAAGTTCGAGAAGTTAGACGAGAAGGCCGACGAGGAGAAGGCGTGGGAGAAGCGCGACGGCCTCCACCTCTCGCTCGAACGGCGCACAGAGCGCGGCGGGCGGAGCCAGATGGGGCAGACCTACGACTTCGCGGAGTTGCAGGGCATCACGCGCGAGCAGGCGCAGGGCAGCGGCCCCGTCCGGTTCGCGCTCGTGCGCGAGGCGGGCCGGGTCGACCTTGAGGGCAGCTTCCAGAACGGGAAGGGCTCGGGCACGTTCACCTTCACGCCCGACCGCGGCTTCCTCGGGGCGATGAGGAGCCGCGGGTTCGACTTCGAGAACATCTCGATGCGGGACCACGAGCGCGGCGAGCCGGAGGACAAGCTCTTCGCGGCCGCGATGCTGAACGTGACGACGGCGCTCGCCGACGACCTGCTCGCGGCCGACTTCGGCAAGCTCGAAGTGGACGACCTCTTCAAGGCCGCCATCTTCAAGGTCGATTCGAAGTTCATGCGCGAGATGAAGGCGAGCGGCTTCCCCGGCCTCCGCATGGAGGAGCTGGTCAAGGCGCGCATCTTTAAGATCGACGCCGACTTCGTCCGCGAGGCCGCCCGCCTCGGCTTCGACAAGGAGCCGTTCGAGAGCCTCGTCAAGATGCGCATCTTCAAAGTCACGCCCGAGTTCGTCGCCGAAGTCCGGGGCGAGGGAATTAACGTTAGAGACGTCGAAGACCTCGTCAAGATGCGCATCTTCAACATCGACGCCGACTTCATCCGCCGCGCCCGCGCCGAAGGCGTCCCGCTCGAAGTCGAGGCGCTGGTGCAGGAGCGCATCGGCGTCGGCCGCCGCCACCGCTCGCGCCCCTAAAGCTTCGGACGCGGATTAAGAAAGCTTTAGACACAGAGACACAGCTTGTTGAGTAATAACCTCAAGCTGTGTCTCTGTGTCTCTGTGTCTCTGTGTCTCTGTGTTGAACCGGCTTAGGGTTTACGCTACTGGTGGACGTAGAGAGCCTGCATGGTGGGGATGGCGGGCGCGTTGACGACGAGCTGCCCCTGCGCGTTCGTCGCGGCCGTCGCGGTGCCGTACTTGCCGCCCGCGTAGGTGCGCCAGATGTCCACGGTGTAGGTGCCGGGGTCGAGGCCCGAGACGGTCACGGTCGTCGCCGTCGAGGAGCCGACGCGGCTGTGCACGAGCAGGACGACGGCCTGCGTCCTGTTCAGGCAGGCGTAGGTGTTGACGGCCGAGGCGCCGTCCGTGACTTCGGTCGCGGAGGCGTGGTGGTTGTCCATGAAGGCCGGCCAGTTGACCGTCGCCGTGAAGTCGCGGAGCGATTTGAAGATGGCGAGGTGGCTCGCCTTGATGCCGCCGTAGGTGTACTTGTCCGTCCAGACCATCCCCGCCCCGCCCGACCCGACGGCTATCCCGCCCCACGCGAGCGCGTTAACTAAATCGTCCGAGTTGGCGCTGCGCGTCTGCCCCCACTCGCTCAAGACCAGCGGCTTGCCGAAGTTCAGGTAGCCTCCGTCGCGCACCGCCGCCGTCTCGTTCTCCTTCGCCACGCCGCCCGTCCCCGAGATGGCGCCGTAGAAGTGTATGTCGGCCGCCGAGACCTCGGCGAGCTGCACGACCGAGGGGTTGCCCGCGCCCGTCCCCGTGAAGGAGACGGTGAACGGGTGATAGGGGTCGATTGATTTGACGTACGCGCCGACGTCGCGCGCGAAGTCCTGCTGCGCGGCCGAGCTGGTGTTGAGGATGTCGATCTCGTTGAACGTCCAGAGGAAGAAGCTGGGCCGAGAGCCCCAGCGGTTGTACATGTACTGAATCTTGCTCTTGACGCGCGCCCGCGCGTTCGCATTCGTGATGACCTCGGCGGCCGTGTTGCACGGCCCGCCGTTGGCCGCGTTGTAGGCGTGCGCGGCCCAGTTGTTCTTGATGTTGTAAGTGTCCCAGGGGCAGATCATGACGTAGACGCCGTACGCGTCGCAGGCGTCGAACAGCTCGTCCAGGCGCGCCGCCTGCGTCGGCCGGTAGACGCCCGCGGGGTATTCGAGCCAGTAGTCGCCGGAGGCGTTCTGGTCGCCCTGCTCGGCCCAGACGCGGATGACGTTCGCGCCGTTCTGCGCCATGCGCTGGACGTACTGCGCGACCGTCAGCCCGTCGTTGGCCGCATCCGTCGTGTTCCAGACGTCGTAGCGGTTGAAGCCGACGGTGACGAACGGCACGCCGTCCTTCAGCCAGTAATGCCTGTTCGCCGAGACGGTGAAGGCGCTCGGCGCGGCGGACGCGCTCAAGCAGGCGAGCAGCAAAAGGCACGGCAGCGGGAGGAGCCGGCCGCCCGCGCGGCGCGTAAGGGTTGTGTGCATGCGTCTCCTTTCGGGCTCGGCGTGCTTTCTGATTTTGGAAGGCTACCTTTCGCCCCGCTCCATCTCGACCTCGGTGGAGGCGGCGACGTTGAGGTTGCGGACGCTGGGCTGGTCGATGGGCTCTATCAGGCGGAGGGCTTCGTCGAGGACGCGGCGCTGGTACTCGGGCCAGCCGGGCTTGCCGACGACGCAGCCGAACTCGCCGGGGTAGTAGGCGGCGCGCGGGGGCCGTGCCGCCTCGACGACGGCGCGGTCCACGGCGAGCGTCATCGTGGGGACGCCCGCGGCCTCGATGGCGCGCGCGGCCAGGGAGAGCGTCTGGTGGCAGAGGCGCGAGGCCGGGACGAGCAGCACCGCCTGCACCTCGTAGCGGCGGACGCGCTCGACGAGCTGCTGCAAGCCGGTCGCGGCGAAGCGCGCGGCGTTCGGGATGAAGCCGGAGATGCTCCAGAAGACCGGGTTGAGCTGGCCGATGATGCCGTTGCCCTCGAACTCCTTCAGGCGGTCGATGGGCACCTGAGCGTTCATGTCCTCTTTGACGTGCGCGGGGTCGTAGCCGCGCGGCGTCCACTGCAAGTCTTCGGGGCCGACCTCGACGGGGATTTCGCGGAAGGAGGTGTCGCCGCCGAAGGTCTGCGTGTCGAAGGGCTCGGTGCCGTCGAGGTAGGCGCCGGCCGAGGTGACGAGCGCGAGGTTGAGCATCGGCAGCGCCCGCCGCGCCGGGCGGAAGGGCGCGCGCCGGTTCGCGACCCAGGGGTAGTGCTCGCCCACGTCGGAGCCGCGCAGCTCGTTGATCTGCTTCCAGCGCGCGTAACGGTCGCGCCACTCCTCCGCGCCTTCAAGTACCTCCACTTGAGACATCCTCACCCCTCCCGGCCGTGCTGCTGTTTGAATGCTTGCGCCGATTCTAAATCACAACGCCGCGCGAGGAAAGGAGCACGCGCTTCAGTCGTAGTCCATCACGCCGGGCAGGAGTCGGATGTGCGGCGGGGTGAAGTCCGCGGGCTGGACGGCGTCGCGCGGGTCTTCCGCCGCTTCGAGCCAGGCGACGGCGCGCGCGAGCTGCGCGAGGTAGTCTGTGATGTCGAGCGACATGAAGCGCGCGGCGCCGAGGCGCTCGAACTTCTCCAGCGCCATGCGGTACATGCGGCGGGCGGCGCCGCGGCGGCCGATCTCGACGTGGTGGAAGACGACGGCCGACTGGATGAGCGCCTGGAGGAAGAGCTTCTCCCGCGGGCCGCAGTCGTCGCGCCAGCGCTCCTCCCACGCGTCGTGCGCCGCGTGGAACTCGCCCGCGTTGTAGAGGTCGATGCCCGCCAGGTACTCCTCCGGGTAGGCCGAGGCGTGCTCCTCCGTGTAGCTCATGCCTCGTCGTCCCAGTCCCGCTTCAGCAGCAGCTCCTCGACGCGGTAGGCGTGGAGGAAGTCGTGGAGGGCGAGGTGGCGGAACATGATGAGGGGGGTGTAGTGCGAGTATTCGGCGTGGTCGGCCTCGCGCCGCCAGACCTCGGGCGGGAGTTCGCGCAGCCGCGCGACGAGCCTCCGGCGGTCTTCCGTGAAGCGCGCGAGCGCGTCGTCTAAATCCACTTCGAGCAGCTCGCCGTCGGGGCGCTGCTTGCCGGGGTCGAAGGGCTCGATGCGCGGGCGCCCTTCGGAGAGGAACTGTGCGAGGCGCGCGAAGAAGAGCGCGTGCACGTCTGCGAGGTGGCACGCGTGCTCGTGCGCCGACCAGCGCCCGGGCGCGGGCCTGCGCTTCGAGACCGCGCGCGGCACCTCGCGCACGAGCGGCACGATGACGGCCGGCGCGTTCTCCAGAGCGTCGATGACGGCTGCGGCGTCGTTCATGATCGGAAGTATGAAGGAGGAGGGGTGTTGGGTGTCGGGTTCTGGTTAAGGCCAACACCCGGCACCTGACACCCGGCACCCAACACCCTTATCCCTGCCCATCGTTCATCGTTAGTACCGCGGGATGGACGGGTCTACTTCGAGCGACCAGCGGTCGATGCCGCCGGAGAGGTTGTAGATTTTGTCGAAGCCCTGGCGCGAGAGGTAGGCGCAGACCTGCGCGCTGCGGATGCCGTGGTGGCAGAGGAAGGCCGTGGGGCGGTCGGGGTCGAGCGTCGGCGCCCACTCGTTGAAGAGGCTCAGGGGCAGCAGCCTCGCGCCCACGACCCGCGCCAGCTCGTACTCCTCCGGCTCGCGCACGTCCACCAGCAGCAAGTCCTCGCCGCCGCGCACGCGCTCCCCGAACTCCTTCGGCGTTAAAGCCTTGAAACCCATCCCCGCGAACCCCCGCGGGAAAGTTACCAAAGACAAAAGTGAAAAGGCAAAAGCGGGAGCCCGCCGGGGCTCGACCCTTCCGCCCGCCCGCGCCGCCCTTACGCCCTCGCCAGTTTGAAATCCGCGACGAGCGGCAGGTGGTCGGAGGCGACGAGCGAGAGGCGGCTGCGGTGGAGCGTGAGCCGTTCGAGTTCGAGCGTGTGGTCGTAGTAGACGTGGTCGAGGTGGAGGAAGGGGAGCGCGCCGGGGTATGTGCGGCGCGTGCGGAGGTGCTGGCGCAGGTCGGCGCTGCGCAGCTCCTGCGAGAGCAGGCGCGAGGCCAGCCCGTGCGTCCACTCGTTGAAGTCGCCGAGGACGACGCGCGGGCCTTCCAGCTTCGGGTCGCGCAGGACGGAGTCGCTGCACAGCTTGCGCCCCTGGTGGCGGCGCTCGACGAAGGCCGTGCCGAGGTGGATGTTGAAGAGGTGGACGACCGAAGCGCCCGGCTCGTCGATGGAGACGTCCACGCGCAGCGCGCCGCGCGGCTCCTGCCAGCGCCAGGTGATGTCGTAGTTGTGGCAGTGCGCGACCGAGAGGCGCGTCAGCACGACGTTCCCGTATGCGCCGCCGCGGTGCTTGCGGTTCTCGCCGAGGTGGAACTGGCAGCCCAGCTCCTCCGCGATGAAGCGCGCCTGGTGCGCCTCGCGCGAAGAGTCCGACTCGACGCTCACGACCTCTTGCAGCGCGACCACGTCGGCGTTCACCTCGCGCAGCACGGCCGCGATGCGCCCCGGCCGCTCGCGCCGGTCGAGCCCGACGCACTTGTGCACGTTGTAGGTGACGATCCTCAGCCGCCCGTCCTTCAGCATCTCCCCGCCCTCGTCCTGGAAACTGAGGCGCCTCAGACGCCGAGCAGCTCGCCGACCGTCATCTCGAAGCCCGCCGGCACCGACGCCTTTATCGTGTCCGACTCGCCCGGCTCCGTCAGCACGTGATGCCTCCTGCGGAGCACGAGCTGCGCGACGGTTCGCTTCTCCGCGTCAACAATCCAGTACTCGCGCACGCCGTTCTTCCCGTATAACGCCCACTTCGTTAGTGTGTCGTGCTCGGCTGTGGCGGACGAAAGGACTTCGACGGCGAACGGCGGCGAGCACCTTACGCGCTGCTCCTCGGCCGCGCGCCTGGCGTCTCCCGCGGCCAAAAAGAAAAGATCGGGCTGGACGACATCGCCGCTCGGCAGCGCCACGTCCGGCGGTTTAACGAACAGCCGGCCTACCTTCTTTCCTCCCGCGGCTTTCTCAAGCCCGTCCTCTTCCACGAAGTCGTATAGCGCAATGAAGACACGGCCCAGAGCCCTTTGGTGAAACAAGGATGGCGTAGGGATTGTGACGATATGCCCATCAACGTACTCGATGTGCATAAGCGATTCGGGGAGCGACCAGAACTCTTCGGCGGACGCTCGGCGTCGGATGAGGCGTTCTTCGGTTGCCTGCTCTAAGACTTGGGTGGTCATCTTCTCACTCCCGGGTCGTGGCGGCGCCCTTCAAAGGTGAACTCGGGTCGGGGCGGATTCTATCACGGGGCGCGGCGCGCGGCGTCGGGCGTCCCGCCCGCGAACTTCGCGCGGACGCGGACGCAGCGCTCAAGGCCGTCGGCGGCTTCCAAGACCTTGAGGCGCAGGTCGCGGTCGAGCGACTGTTCGCGGGCGAGGAAGTCGCGCACGACCCCGGCGGCGCGCGCGTCGCACTGGCCGCCGATGAAGGCCGCGAGCCAGCCGTTGACGAAGAAGATTTTGCGCGTGCGCTTGAGCGTCGGGAGTTCCGCGAGCGCGGGCTCAAGGTAGGGGAGCGTGAGCGCGGCCTGCTGCGGCGTGTTGAAGGGGCCGAAGCCCGCCTCGATCCAGCTCTCGGCCAGCTCCTTATCGTTGACGAACTGGCCGAAGTACCTCTTCTTGACCGAGGCGTCCGGCGCCGCCGCCCCCGCCGCGTAGGCGTAGCGGCGCGCGTCGTCCGTCCTGTCGGCCTCGCTCTGCTTTTTAAGCAGCTCGGGCGCCCGCGCGTCTCCCGCGGCCACGAGCGCGCGGATGATGTCGAAGCGGTCGCGCGAGCGCAGGGTCATGCCGGGCACCTGAAGCCTCCCGGCGAGGATGTCGCCCAGGTCGTGGAGCGCGGCGGGGCTCGTGGCGACTTCGCGGTACGTGCGGAAGTAGGTGATGCGCTGCCCCGGCGTCGCGGCGTTCAGCATCCGCTCGCGCAGAAGCCCTTCGAGCCGCGGCGCGAGCGCCTTCTGCTGCGCGTCGGAGAGGAAGCGCGTGAAGGCCGTCTGCGCGCGCGCGAGGACGAAGGCGAGCATCACGTCGTCCTGTTCGGACGGCGCCTGTCGGACGGCGAGTTGCACGAAGTCGGCCGGAGCCAGCTCGGCCTCGCGCACCGACTCCCAGAGCGAGCCCCAGAGGAGCGCGCGCAGGAAGTCGTCCCTGACGGCGCCCATGTTCTTGACGACGTAGGCGCGGCTCTCGTCGTCGAGCAGGAAACGGCCGTAGCCGTAATCCTCGAAGTTGGCGAAGACGAAGGCCGGCCGGCTCCTGCCCGCGGCGACGTACGCGCGCGTCTTGCCCGCGCCCGGCAGCGTGACGGTCAACACGTCCGGCGGCGCCCCCGCGCGGGCCGGCGCCAGCAGGGCCTTGACGCGCATCGGCCACGATCCGCCCTCGCCGAGCGCGTCTCGCTGCTCGAACTCCAGGCCGTGGAGGAGGCCGCGGCGGTTCAGAACCCAGCGCACGCGCACGTCCGGCATGCCGCGCCGCTTGACCCACGCCGCCGCCCACGCGTCGAGCTTCCGACCCGAAGTGCGCTCGAAGGCGCCGACCAGGTCTTCCCAGGTGGCGTTGGCGTAGGCGTGCTCTTTGACGAAGAGGCGGACGGCGTCGCGGAACTCGCGGGGGCCCAGGTAGAACTCGGCCTGCCTGAGCATCGAAGGCGCCTTGCGGTAGACGATGTTGCCGTAGGCCGACTTCGCCGCCGAGAGGTTCGCGATCTCCTGCCAGATGGGCGTCGTGCCCTTCGTCACGTCGGTCAGGTAGGCGAGCGGCTTCGTGCGCAGGTGGAAGACCTTCCAGGCGTCGAGCCGCGGCATCACGCGCTCGAACGCCTTGTAGGCCATGAAGGTGGCGAAGCCCTCCTTGAGCCAGAGGTCGTCGAACCAGCGCATGGTAACGAGGTCGCCGAACCACTGGTGCGCGGCCTCGTGCAGAATCACCTCGGCGCGCGCCGCGAGGTCGGCCGTCGTCGGGTCGGAGGGGAAGAGCACGCCCTCCTCGCGCAGGAAGGTCGCGCCCGCGTGCTCCATGCCGCCGTAGGCGAATTCGGGGACGACGACGAGGTCGTATTTCGGAAACGGGAACTTGTA
>DASVQJ010000285.1:0-3568 GCA_036389235.1 Pyrinomonadaceae bacterium
GGCGAGCAGGAGGTAGGAGTAGAGCGCGAGGCCGGTGACGGCGGCGACGGCGTATTTAATCGCGGCGGGGACGGGGGCGGGGGAGATGAAGCCCTCGATGGTGCCGGCGACGGCGAGGAGGGGGACGCAGCCCGTGATGAGTTGTGCGGCTTCGCGGCCTCGCAGCCGCAGGTTGTCGAAGCGCGGGCGGTCGCCCGCGAAGATGAGCGCCGTGCCGAAGAGCATGCCGGCGCCGCCCGCGATGAAGATGCAGGTCAGCTCGATGACGCCGTGGCCGGCCATGAAGGTCAGCAACTCGTCGGCGTAGCCGGCGTGGAAGGTGAGGGCGAGCACGCTGCCGATGCTCAGGCCGTTGACGGCCATGTAGTAGAGCGTGCCGACGCCGAAGGTCGCGCCGAGCGCGAAGGCGTTGAAGGTGACGCGTATGTTGTGCGTTGCGATCCCCGTGGCGGCGATCTGGTTCGCCTGATTGATCTCCTTCCACCAGCGCGGCTTCCGTTCGAGAATCCTCTCGCGCGCGAAGGCCGGCACGCCCGCCAGGTCGGAGAACTCCGGGTCGTGCCAGGTGCCGAGGAAGCTCGCCGCGCCGAAGAGCATGAAGACGGCGAAGGCGAGCCCCGTGTAGCGCCAGGTGCGCCGGAAGGTCCGGGGGAAGTCGCGCGCGAAGAATTCGCGGACGCGGTGTCGGCCCTCGGCCGCGTCGGCGCGGTAGATGCGGCCGTGCGCGCGGATGACGAGGCTGTTGAGGTAGTTGACGAGGCGCGGGTCGCGGCACTCGGCGCGCGCGATGGCGAGGTCGGACGAGGTGCGCCGGTAGATGCGCCCCAGCTCGCGCACCTCCTCGCGGTTCAGACGCCGCAAGGACGAGCGGTCGAGCATCCCGAGCAGGTCTTCGAGCCGCTGCCACGCGCCCTTGCGCTCTTTGATGAAACGGTCGGAAGAAGGCATGGTTGGGTGTTGGGTGTCGGGTGTTGGGTGTCGGGTGTTGGTTAAAACCAACACCCGACACCCGGCACCCGACACCCGTCAATCAATAATCATCCGGCGGTAGCGGGCCTCGACGAACATGTAGAGGCCGTAGGCGACGAGGCCGAGGGCGACGGCGCCGAGGACGTAGGGGCCGTAGGGCTGCTGCTCCAACGCGCGCAGCGCGCCGCTCAGGCCGCGGGCCTCTTCGGCGCGCGCCCACCAGGCCGCCTGAATCAGGAAGAGGCCGATGATGCCGAAGACGACGCCGCGCGCCACCAGGCCCACCTGCCCGGCGCGCGTGGCGAGCGTGCGGGACTGCTCGCTCATCTCGTTCCGCTTCCACTTGCGCCGGAACTTGGCGGTGAAAGCCTTGTAGCACTGCCAGAGGCCGAAGCCGATGACGCCGAGCCCGACGAGCCCGACGAGCAGTTGGCCGAGGGGGAACATGAGCGCGAGCGCCGTCCAGCCCCTCGTCGTCTCGTCGCTGCCCTTGCCCGCGCCGTGGCCGAGGATGAGCTGCACGGCCGAGTAGCTGAGCCCCGCGTAGACCACGCCGATGCACGCGTAGCCCGTGCGTACCGCGAGCCCCTTCCAGCTCGTGCCCTTGTCTTCGGTGTCCCTGAGCCCCTGCACGACGCGCCACAGCGCGTAGCCGGCGAGCCCCGCGGCGACGACGCCGAGCATGACGCGACCGTACGGCTGGTGGACGACCTGCGTGAGCGCGCCGCGCGAGTCGGTCGCGCTGTCCCCGCTTCCTTTGAACGCGCCGTAGGCCGCGAGCGAGCCGATGAGGACGTAGACGACGCCCTTCGCCGCGTAGCCGAACCGCGCGAGCCGCTCTATCCAGGGCCGCGCGGCGCGCGTGATGTCATCCGCCTTCTGCTCCGCACGGTCTACGATGGCTTCTGCTTCCCCCACCCTGCTCGCCCCCTTGAAAGTAAGTCCGCGCCGAATGTTCTCACAGTTATGGCCGGAAGAGAATGGACCTTACTTCAGGTCGATTCTCAAAAACTCGGCGGGCCTGTCCGAGGAGTTCACGAAGGAAGGGGCCGCGCCGGCCTCCGACCACATCGTCTGCCCGAGCGCCAGGGTCGCCTCCGTCCCGGCGACCTCCGACTTGAGGCGGGCCGGCGTCAGCGCGACGAGGAGCGACGCCGCGTCGCTCGCGCCCATGCCGTAGCACGTCCTGCCCGCGGCGCAGGTCACCCGCGTGATGCGAACCTGCTTGTCCTCGAACCTGACCTTCTTCATGTCGCGGCGGTGTGCGGCGCGCGGCTCGGGCGGGAAGCGGCCGCGGAAGACCTGCCGGTCTACGGCGAGCCCTTTGAACTCGACACGGAGGTACTCGGTCAACTGGTCGGTCAGGCTCTCGACGCGGTGCGTCTCCTTCGCGCCGCGGCTCAGGCGGAAGCCGCCCGCCCTGACCGCCGGGCGCGTGAGCGTGAACTGCTCCTCGCCGGTGTGTATGAAGCGGACGGGGCCGCTGTCGCGCAGGTAGACGTAGACGGTCGGGTTGGCGGGGTGGTCGTGCGAGGCGATCTTCTCGCGCGGCTCGTAGCGGACGCGCGTCACGCGCACGCGCTCGTTCTCGAACTCGGGTTTGTAAGGGCGCGGAGCGGCCGCCGCCGCGTCCTGCGCGGGCGCGAGCAGGAGGACTTGGGCGAGGACGAATGCGAGCATCAGGCGAGTCTCCTTGGCGATGTCCGGTCGAGTGTACCTAAGAATTTGAAATTTCGGATTCGAAATTTCAAATTCGGAGGAGTGCAACCCGCCCGAGGCGCGGGTTAGTATTGACCGGCATGGAACGCGTCGTCGAGTGTGTGCCCAACTTCAGCGAGGGTCGCGACCCGCGCGTCGTCGAGAGTCTGGTCGAGGCCGTCGAGTCGGTCTCGGGCGCGCTCGTCCTCGGCACGCACATCGACCGGGACCACAACCGCTCGGTCGTCACCTTCGTCGCGCCGCCCGAAGTCGTCGTCGAGGCGGCGGTGCGCGTCGTCGCGCGCGCGGCCGGGTTGATTGACCTGAGCCGGCACGCCGGCCAGCACCCGCGCATGGGCGCGTGCGACGTGCTGCCGTTCGTCCCCGTCCGCGGCGTAAGCGTCGGGGAGTGCGTCGCGCTCGCGCACGAGGCGGGGCGCCGCATCTGGGACGAGTTGAACGTCCCCGTCTACTTCTACGAGAGCGCGGCGCTCAAGGAAGAGCGGCGCAACCTCGCCGACGTGCGGCGCGGCGGCTTCGAGCTTCTGCGCGAGCAGATCGCGACCGTCCCCGGGCGCGCGCCCGACGTGGGCGAGCCGCGCGTCCACCCGACCGCGGGCGCCTGCATCGTCGGCGTCCGGCCCCTGCTCATCGCCTACAACGTGACTCTGAAGACGGGCGACCTCAGCGTCGCGAAGCGCATCGCGCGCGCCGTGCGCGAGAGGGGCGGGGGCCTGCTGCACTTGAAGGCGCTCGGGTTCGAGCTGGAGAGCCGCGGCGTCGTGCAGGTCTCGATGAACCTGACGAGCTACGAGCGGACGAACCTCCACCACGCCTTCGAGGCCGTCCGGCGCGAGGCCGAAGCGTTGGGGGTCGAGGTGCTCGCCAGCGAGCTCGTCGG
>DASVQJ010000286.1:0-5054 GCA_036389235.1 Pyrinomonadaceae bacterium
TCACGATGGACGAGTTGATGACGCAGCTGCGCGAGCAGGGCGTCGAGAGCCTCGGCGAGGTGAAGCGGTGCTACATCGAGGGCGACGGGCACGTCAGCGTGATTAAGAAAGACGGGGGCGGCGGCGGAGGAGGCGGCCCGAAGAGGAAGACCGTCGCCACGTAAGCCGGGCGCGCGGCGCTCAGGGGGGGCTGTAGCCGTCGCCGAGTTCGGCGACGCGGCCGAGTTGTCCGATGCGCTCGCGCAGGGCGCGCGTGAAGCATTCGGCCTCCTCCAGCCCCGCGCCGCTGGCGAGGAGCCCTTCGCGGAGTTGGCCGTCGGTGACGCGGTCGAGGTACGAGTTGAGCCAGCGCACGTGCTCGACCCTGATGCCCTCGGTCGCCTCGTCCGTGCGCTGCCCCGTGTAGCCCCACCGGACGAGCCCGTCCTTCACGCCGCGGACGAAATCCGCGTTCTGCGACGCGAAGCCCTCGCAGTCCCACTTGGTGCGCGTGAGCGGGCTGCCCCACTTCCCCATCGAGGCGCCCCAGTCGATGATGAGGTAGCGCGCTTCCAGAGTCCCGTCGGCGAGCCTGTGCTCGAAGACGGCCGTGTTCGAGCCGCGCGCCACGTCCCGCACGTCCTTGTTGTCCCAGTTGGCGACGAGCATCAGCATCACTTGCAGCCCCGCAAGCTCGCGCGTCCCCACGAAAGGGTTGTCGTCCCAAGACCAGCCGTGCTCGTCGAAGAGCTTGCGCACGCCCTCCTCGTCCAGCTCGAAGCGCGCGTCCGAAAAGCTGAAGTCCTCGGCGACGCAGGTGCGCGCCCGGCCCAGGTTCTCGGCGCCGTGGATGTGCCCCTCGGCCACGTAGTACGCGGCCTCGACGTGGTAGCCGGCGGCCCACGCGAGCCGCGTCGTGAACGTCTCGCTCTTCACCTCGTCGCCCCACTTGACGCGCCAGCGCAGGTCGCGCGCGTCGTGCACGGACATGCAGGGGTTCGACCCCGTCGCGTGCTCCTCGACGAAGCGGAACGGCGGCTTCGGCTCGCGCCCGCGCCCGCCGTAACCGCCGCGGAAGTCGAGCCGCCCCACGTCGCCCGGGTCGTGCCAGAGCGAGACCTTGCGCGTGCGCAGGGGGCGCTCCTTCGCCGTCCAGAGCTGGTAGCGCGACTTGGCCCACCAGAAGAGGTAGACGACGATGACGCCCGCCGCCGTCCCGATGGCGGCGATGTAGAAGATCGTCGAAGGCTTCGGCATTAAGAACAGTGTGTGCAAAGTAAAGTCACCCGTGCCGATTACTATAACATCCGCCTCCCCCGGGAGCGCGGGCATCCTGCCCGCCGTGAGCGCGTCAGCGCGAATGCGGAGAGACGCTTCAACTCAACGTCGGAATGAAGAGATAGGTGGGAAGCGTGCCGGCGGCACGCTTTGGCGGGCAGGATGCCCGCGCTCCCGGGAAAGAGTTACACATGATCGCAGAGCAGCACATCACGAAGGCGAAGCCGGCGCCGCCCGTCGCGTCCCTGCCGGACGAGACGCTGCCGAGGGGCGCGGAGGTTCTGTTGCACGCGCTCGTCAACGAGGGCGTGGACACGATCTTCGGCTACCCGGGCGGGGCGGTGCTGCACATCTACGACGAGCTGTGGCGCTACCGCGAGCGCGTCACGCACTACCTCGTCCGGCACGAGCAGGGCGCCGTCCACATGGCCGAAGGCTACGCGCGCGCGTCGGGCCGGGTCGGCGTGGCGCTCGTGACCTCCGGCCCCGGCGCGACCAACGCCGTCACCGGCATCGCCAACGCCTACATGGATTCGACGCCCATCGTCGTCATCACGGGGCAGGTGCCTCTGCCGCTCATCGGCACGGACGCCTTCCAGGAGGTGGACACGGTCGGCATCACGCGCCCGTGCGTGAAGCACAACTACCTCGTCCGCGACGTGCGCGACCTCGCGGGCGTCGTCCGCGAAGCCTTCTTCCTCGCGCGCACGGGGAGGCCCGGCCCCGTCGTCATCGACATCCCGAAGGACGTGTCGGGCGCGCGCTGCGCCTACTCGCGCCTCGACCACGTCGCCTTCCCCTTCCGCGAGAGGAAGGACGCGCCCGACCCCGTGCGGGTGGCGCGCGCCGCCGAAGAGATCGTCAGGTCGGAGCGGCCCGTGCTCTACGTCGGCGGCGGCATCGTCAACTCGGGCGCGTCGTCCGCGCTGCTCGCGCTGGCCGAGCGCTTACAGATTCCGGTCACGCCGACCCTCATGGGCCTCGGCGGCTTCCCCTCGGCCCACCCGCTCTGCATGGGGATGCTCGGGATGCACGGCACCTACGCGGCCAACATGGCGGTCGCCGAGAGCGACCTCCTGATAGCCGTCGGCGTCCGCTTCGACGACCGCGTGACGGGGAAGCTCGCCACCTTCGCCCCGCGCGCGCGCGTCATACACATCGACATCGACCCCGCCAACATCGGCAAGAACGTCGCGCCCACACTCTCCATCGCCGCCGACGCGGGGCGCGCGCTCGCGGCCTTGAGTAGAGAGGTCGAGTCGCGCGCCGCCTCGGCCGAGGCCGGCATCGTTAAGCGGGCCGCCTGGCGGGAGCGCATACGCGTTTGGCAGCGCGAGCAGCCGCTCCGCTACGCGGGCTCCTCGGACAAGATCAAGCCGCAGTCGGTCATACGCGAGCTGCACCGGCTGACGGGGGGGCGCGCCGTCATCACGACCGACGTGGGGCAGCACCAGATGTGGGCCGCGCAGTTCTACCCCTTCGACGGCGAGCGCCGGTGGATCACGAGCGGCGGCCTGGGCACGATGGGCTTCGGCCTGCCCTCGGCCGTCGGCGCGAAGCTCGCGCGCCCCGACCAACTGGTCGTCGCGGTCGTCGGCGACGGCGGCTTCCAGATGACGAACCAGGAGCTGGCGACGGCCGTGCAGTACGGCATCGACGTCAAGGTCGTCGTCATGAACAACGGCTACCTGGGCATGGTGCGCCAGTGGCAGGAGATGTTCTACGAGCGCGCCTACTCGGAGGTGGACATCTCGGTCGCGCCCGACTTCGTCAAGCTCGCCGAAGCCTACGGCGCCGCCGCCTTCCGCGCGACCGAGCCCGGCGAACTGGCGGGCGCGCTCGCCGCCGGGCTCGCGCACCCCGGCGTCGCCGTCATCGAAGTCCTCGTCTCCAAAGAGGAGAACGTCTTCCCCATCGTCCCCGCCGGAGCCAACTCGCGGGACATGATCGTGCAAGAACCGTGATGAGTGATGAGTGATAAGTGATAAGAGAAGACAAGACCCGCCTCTCTTTCCGAACACTTATCACTCATCACTTATCACTCATCACTTATGAGGCACACGCTCTCCATCATCGTCGCCGACCAGCCGGGCGAGTTGTCGCGCATCGTGGGGCTGTTCAGCGCGCGCGGGTTCAACATCGAGACGCTGTCGGTCGGCCCGACGCTCGACCCGGAGTGGTCGCGCGTGACCGTGGTGACGTGCGGCGACGAGCGCACCGTCGAGCAGATCGTCAAGCAGTGCGAGCGGCTCGCGCGCGTGCGCGAGGTGCGCGACGTGACCAGCCAGCCGCACGTCGAGCGCGAGATGGCCCTCATCGACGTCTCGGCCACGCCCGGCGCGGCGCGGCAGGAGGTCTTGAGTCTGGTCTCGGTCTTCCGCGCCAAGGTCGTGGACATCTCGCGCACGCGCATGCTCATCGAGGCGTCGGGCAACCGCGAGAAGGTGGACGCCTTCATCGAGATGCTCCGCCCCCTCGGCATCAACGACATCACGCGCTCCGGCTACATCGCCATCAACCGCGTGTCTCACGGGGAAGGGAGTCAGGAGTCAGGAGTCGGGAGTCAGAATTAAAAAGCGGTCGCCTCCTCTTCATTCTGACTCCTGACTCCTGACTCCTACGCATAACAAACAAAGGAACTAAGAGATGAAAGTTTATTACGACAAGGAT
Source organism: Pyrinomonadaceae bacterium (assembly GCA_036389235.1). GTDB lineage: Bacteria > Acidobacteriota > Blastocatellia > Pyrinomonadales > Pyrinomonadaceae > QHXN01. The sequence goes on from DASVQJ010000286.1 coordinate 3,928, forward strand.
GCGGACGCGGGGGCGCTGCGCGAGCGGCGCGTGGCGGTCATCGGGTACGGGAGCCAGGGGTTCGCGCAGTCGAACAACCTGAAGGACTCGGGCGTTGACGTGACCGTGGGCCTCAAGGCCGGCAGCCCTTCGCGGGCGAAGGCGGAGGCCGCCGGGCTGAAAGTCCTGCCGGTGGCGCAGGCGGCGGCCGAGGCCGACATCGTGATGATGCTCGTCCCCGACGAGCAGGCCGCGGACGTCTACGCGCGCGAGGTGGCCGAGTCGATGACGCCCGGCAAGTACCTCTCCTTCTCGCACGGCTTCTCGATCCACTACGGCTTCATCAAGCCGCCCGAGGACGTGAACGTCTTCATGGTCGCGCCCAAAGGGCCGGGGCACCTCGTCCGCTCCGAGTACGTGCGCGGCGCGGGAGTGCCCTGCCTGCTGGCCGTCCACCAGGACCCTTCGGGCGACGCGCGCGACCTCGGCCTGGCTTACGCCTCCGCCATCGGCGGCGGGCGCGCGGGCGTCATCGAAACGTCCTTCCGCGAGGAGACCGAGACCGACCTCTTCGGCGAGCAGGCCGTGCTCTGCGGCGGCCTGACCGCGCTCATCAAGGCGGGCTTCGAGACTCTGACCGAGGCGGGCTACGCGCCCGAGATGGCCTACTTCGAGTGCCTGCACGAGATGAAGCTCATCGTCGATCTGCTGTACGAGGGCGGCATCAGCGAGATGCGCTACTCCATCTCGAACACGGCGCAGTACGGCGACATGACGCGCGGCCCCGTCGTCGTCAACGACGAGACGAAGCGGCGCATGCGCGCCCTCCTCGCCGAGATTCAGTCGGGCGCCTTCGCCCGCGAGTGGATGCGCGAGAACCGCAACGGCAAGGAGCGCTTCCGCAGCCTCGAACGCCAGACCGAAGACCACCCCATCGAGCGCGTCGGCCGCAACCTGCGCGAGATGATGCCGTGGCTCAGCGGCGGGCGCCTTGTCGATAAGGCAAAGAATTAAGGCGACAGGCAGTCGCCGCGTCAGCGGCGGACGAGCTTAGCCCGGCCTTTCAAGGCCGGGTCAGCGACAAAAGGATCGCGCCGCGTCGCGTCAGCGACGCCTGAGCCGGCCGGGCACGTTCAGGCGTCGCTGAC
>DASVQJ010000287.1:0-20285 GCA_036389235.1 Pyrinomonadaceae bacterium
GAGGCTGCAACCTCTTCGATGGTGGAGTCGCCGCGCTCGACGGCCGCGACGACCTTTTGCCGCAGGTCTAAAGAGTAGGCGCGCATAGTTGGCACGTTACCCCTAAACCGAAGTCGCATTCAAGTGAATGTCGCTGTAAAGAGGCAACTTAAGAAGAAGCGGTTCACTGCGGTGGCACGGGCCGAGGAGGCGGAGGCTACGTTGGCGGGCAAATTTTCATACACGGGAAGTGACCGCAATGGCAAGTTAGCCCTTGACCCGGCGGAACTGAGGAACGGCAGCGGGGCGTTGTTGTGGCACAGCAGCTTCTACTTTACCCGGCAGGACAGGGGGGGAGCTTGCTCAGCGGCGGGAACACCAAAGACGCGGCCGGTAAGATCGCTGCTACTTTACGCGGCGCTTGCCAGTAGGCTGGAGCACGGTGTACTCCTGCGATTACTCCGCCGTCTAACAACGGCATGCACCCGACCCGCGACACGCTGCCTGTCAAATCAAACCGACCGGGCCGGCGGGCGGGTGATGCCGGGCGTTATGCGTTTTCTCTTATGGAGGCAAATGCAGCATGACCTTAAGTGATTATAAGGATATTGCTACGATTGCGGGCGTGCTAATCGCATTAGCTGCTCTTATCAAAGGCTTGTATGAATATGTTAAGCAAGGAGCACAGAGGCGCGCAGAACAGTTTGTGGAGATGCGAAAAAGGTTCAAAGAAAATGAGACGTTCAGAGAGTTAGCTGCGTTAATCGAAGATAATGATCCGAAATTGCTGTCTGAACCATTTAAAAATAAACTTTATTATGTAGGCTTCTTTGAGGAAGTTGCTTTGATGGTTAATTCAGGATTAATCAAGAGCGAAGTTGCCCATTATATGTTCGGGTATTACGCAATCAGATGTTGGGATAACTTGTATTTTTGGAGCGATGTCAATCGAGATACTCCGTACTGGGCTTTATTCAGGGATTTTGTTGCCAAGATGAGAAAGATAGAAGGTTCATTCATGTATGACGAACGTAAATTCAAATTCTAGGAATGTCTTAGCGTAGCAGGCGTGGTTTCTTGGAAGCCACGCATAACAACGGCATGCACCCGACGCCCCGCCACGCTGTCTCTCCTGAAGCTTGAATAGGGGCGCGGGTGATGCCTGGCGTTAGATCGCCTGAACGCGGCGGGCTGATACGCGGAAGTTTCATCCCGCCGCTGTTGGGCGGTCTAACATGCGCATGCACGCGACCCGCGACACGCTGCCTGTCATCAAACGCAATCTCGCGGGCGGGCGCGTGATGCGCGGCGTTGGGCGGCTTCGCCAGTTAAGGGGTGAAATCGACGAAAGGGGAATCAATTTGACCCGGTGAAGAAATCCGGAACAGTCTTAGACGATATCAAAGTCCACGTGAAGCTGAAGATTTCAGCCCTGTGGGCGAGTGTGATGTCCTGTTACATCTACGCAGATTATTTCGGGCTCTATGTGCCGGGGAAACTGCAAAGTATACTGGGAGGGAGAATGGTGCCACTCGGGCCGACGACTCAAGGGGTGCTGGTGGGGACTTCAGTCATGCTGGCAATCCCGGCCCTCATGATTTTCCTGTCGCTGGCGTTAAAGGCTAACCTCAGCCGCTGGCTAAACATCATCCTCGGCGCGCTCTATACGGTAATCATTCTTCTCACGATGCCGGGTGCTTGGGCGTTTTACATATTCTATGGGATCGTTGAGGTCACACTCACGGCGCTAATCGTCTGGTACGCGTGGACGTGGCCCAAGCGGGAAACGGCATAAAGGTGGGCACGTGCTTCGCGCGTAGCCACAAAGGCGCCGCCCAACAACGGCATGCACCCGACCGCCGACACGACGATTCTCAAATTCCTGATAGGATGCGGGGCGGCGGGTGATGCCGGGCGTTAGATTTTTTTCTTTTGTGGGGCCGGTATGGGAAGAATCGAGTGGCTAACATGGGTGTCGCGTTACGGGAATCCCAGAACCCGCTGGCTAAACCTCAAAGGCTTTCTCGCTTTCGAGGTGTACCGCCTGGGTTGCACGTTGAGCGGCTACCGGGTCGCCCACTGGCTGGATGAGGCGCCCCCGAGGCCGGCGGGGAAATATCTGCGGGTAGTGCGGCCCGCCCCGCTGGCGGTCAGGATGCTCGACCGGTTATTCCCGTTCGGCGAAGAGGCCCATACAGATTACATGCCACTTACCCGGGAGGCTTCGGAAGAGGCGCGGCAGGCAGGTGGCCGGGTCAAGGCGGTGGAGATGTCATACCGGCTCGGCGTTGAGAGCAGCGAATAATGGCGCAGGGCGAAACCTAACAAGCGCATGCACGCGACCCGCGACACGCGGGTTGTCATGCTTCGGGTAAGATGAGCCAACGAAGAGACCGACGAGCGGGTTAACCTTTGGGTAGGACGAATGAGCCAAGAGAATGACGATGTGCCGCAGGAGTTTTATGACCTCGTGGACGAGTTTATCAATCTGGCGAATAGGCTGGGGGAGACGTGGCCTTCGTCACGCGTCAGTTCGGCCATCCTCTTCGCCGCCGCGAGGTATAACGCCTTCAACTTCTATGCGCTCGAAGCCAACCCCGAGTCAAACAGGGTGGGCGCGGCCGAATATTTCTGCGAGCAATATAAGATGATGCTCTTGAGCAACCTCGACGCGCTCGCCCCGGAGGGGTCACCGGATGGACAAGAATGAAGGGGAGTGAATGATAGTCACCGGGGCAGTCAGCCGGCGAGACGAGGTCGGAAGAATTCACGAGGCCGGGCCTAACAACGGCATGCACCCGACCGCCGGCACGCAGGATGTCATTATCAATAATGGTGCAGGGCGGCGGGTGATGCCGGGCGTTAGATGCTTTTCTTGGAACGTGGCTCAGAATAGTTGGTGGTTATAGAATTGTGAGTCTATATTGCCTTCCGTTTTAAAATTAATGTTATTCGGAGGTAAATGGTGCCGTCCACACTCTTCGCCAAGAAGCCTTTATCGCTGCTGCTGGAGGAAACCGACAGGGTGCGGTTTGGTCTAAGGCGCGTGCTAGGGCCGTCCCAACTAGCATTCTTTACTTTAGGGACTATCGTCGGGGGTGGTATTTTTGTAGTCATCGGAGAAGCAGCCGCCCGACACGCCGGGCCGGCCGTCATAGTCTCGTTAGCCATAGCGGGTATCGTCAGCCTTTTATCGGCGCTCTGCTACGTAGAATTAGCCGCCATGACTCCGGTCAGCGGCAGTGCATATACTTATACATACGCATCCCTCGGCGAATTACCCGGTTTCACGGTCGGGTGGATTCTTGTGTTGGAGTATATAGCCGCGATGGCTACTCTCAGCATCGGATGGTCAGGCTATTTCGTGTCGCTCATGAGTAGGCTTAGCATTGAGTTCCCCTATCACCTCACGGCTTCTCCGACGAATCTTGTAGGGACGGACGCCGCCCAGGCTCATGGGACTATAAACTTACCCGCTGCACTCGTCGTGTTAGTCATATCTATCTTTCTGGTAATAGGGATTCGGGAATCTGCTAGTGGGAATGCTTTCATCTCACTGCTGAAGTTCCTAGTCATACTGGGAGTGATTCTGACCGGTGTTTTTTACCTCAATAAACTTAACTGGTTCCCTTTCGTTCCGGCCAACACGGGGTCGTTCGGAGATATGGGACTGAGCGGCATCATGGTTGCCGCCGGCCTTCTGGTTTTTGTGTATTTTGGGGCCGACGCTGTTGCCACCACGACGGAAGAAGTGAGGAATCCGCAGAGAGATATTCCTACCGCTTTAGTGTCGGGGGTGGTAATCACGATCCTGCTTTATGTACTCCTATCCGCCATAGTAATAGGCACTGTTAAATACACTCAGCTAAACGTCCCGAATTCACTTACCGGGTTCATAAATGAAGTGGCCGGGCTCCAGTCTCTAGCAATCATTTTAGAAGCGGGGATAATTATTTCGTTGAGCTCGATGCTCCTTATTCTCTCTTTTGGCGCTTCCAGGATTTTATTTGCAATAGCTAGGGACGGGCTGTTGCCACGACCTCTTTCAAGAATACACCCGCGCTTTAGGACGCCGCACGTGGCGGCGATTGTGAGCAGCTTGCTGACGGCCATACTTGCAGGACTCCTGCCTTTCGGCACGGCAGTTCGTCTGGTGAGCCTATGCCTCTTGATCACCTTCGCGGTCCCGTGTGCCGGGGTGCTAATTCTGCGGCGGACGGCGCCTGATTATGAACGGCCCTTTAAAGTCCCTTTAGCCCTACTGGTGGCGCCCCTTGGACTCTTTTCATGTATCGGACTTCTTGTTTCATTGTTGCTTGATGATTGGGTGTCCGGACTGATTCTGCTCGTGTGCGTCGGGTTCGGAATAGGAGTCTATGCTTTTTACGGGTACAAGCGTAGCCATCTGAGGAGAGCGACTTTAAACTCCCTCTAAGTCTTAACACACGTCTGCCGAAAAAGAGCCCTAGAAGATCTGGTGGGAAATGGACTTTTGGGTAAAAACCTTAGCTCTAATCGGTAGTGCCATTGTCCTCACCAAATTCTTGCTCGGCATAAGGGCGAAGAAAAAGCTGGTGTACCTGGTGGAAACAAACCAAATCCATTTGCCAGCGGGATTCCTCTACAAAGGACGCCCTCTCAGAACAATTTTCATTTTCAAGATAAGGATTCTCAACGCAGGCCGCGAAGAGGTACATAACCCCCACGTGACGGTCTCATTAGACAGTGGGGCTACGCTGATCGAGCATCGGGGCTTTGGTATCGAGAATGTTGAAAGTAAGAATGCCGGCCACGTCTTCACTATCGATTTTATTAACCCTGGTAACGTTTATGAATTGGAACTCTACACCATAGATAACGGCTCACCAAAAGCGGCTGTGCTGATAAGGGAAGCCGGCGTGGAGACTAAAGAGTACCGGTCTAAACGACGTTTCAAACTCCTTCTCATTTTTAACTATTTAAATCTAAAAAGAGTTCCCGTCTAAAGATTAGCTGCTAATGACCTAAGGGTATCGCGCGCTAACGTAGGTGAAGTAAGATCAAATCCCCAAACAGTCTGAGTGATGGAAGCGCCGCAGCTAACAACGGCATGCACCCGACCGCCGACACGCTGCTTCTCATCTACCTTCAGTGCTACGGGGCGGCGCGTGATGCGCGGCGTTAGGTGGAACCTTCTCGCGGGGCAAGCGTCAAGTTACTGCTAGGATAGGGCCACTATTCGCCTCGCTCCTGAAGAGGTATTGATATGACACGGATGATACTCAGGCTCTCCATCGCACTCCTGACCTTCATCTTTGGGGTCACGGCTGCCATCCTTTTTATCACCCACGATGTCCCAACCGTCACCCCGCCCGCCTTCGAAGGGCTAGGAGCCCCTGCCGCACCGGCGGCCTCCGCCTGTTACCCCGGGCATGCCGTAAAGACGCAAGTTATGGGCAAGCTGTCGTACTTCCCTCCCGGCGTATTCTCCACGAACGAATGGCACGACCAGTTTCGTGCGGCTTGGTATTCCAAGCACTTGGAGGCAATGAAGGAGGCGTCGTTTTACTTCCCGGATAATAGCGAGGAGGAGAGTTACCGCTTCCTCTGGCTCCGCAGTTTTCACCATCCGGTCGCGGTGCGCATCTGGAACTCAGGCGGCGAACAGTTCATCGCCGTGAAAGAGATGAATGGCGCCGGCGGTTATGAACCCGGCAACCTAACCCTCAACCAGGCGAGGAAACTGGCCGGGGCCGAATGGGGCGAGTTCACACGGCTCCTTGAGCAGACGTGTTACTGGGAACTTCCCACCGAGGGCGAAAGCTTGGGGGCCGACGGGGCGCGATGGATTCTTGAAGGTGTCAAAGGCGGTCGCTACCACATTGTGGACCGCTGGAGTCCTGAGAACGGGATTTACCGCGAGGCGTGTCTTTACGCGCTGAGGCTATCAGGGCTAAGGGTCGATAGTGAAGACATCTATTAACGTGCGGGCGGTTCCACCTAATAACGGCATGCACCCGACCCGCGACACGAGTCATTTCATGTTCCACAATCTTGCGGGCGGGCGGGTGATGCCTGGCGTTAGACCTCTTCGAAGATGGCGAGAGATTATAAAGTCGTAGCGTTGGTCTTGCTCGTGATTATGCTTGTGCCGTCTGTCATGATAGGTGCATGCGTCATCCGGTCCAAACATTATAGTCGTGGGCATGCGGATATTGAGGTGGGTGATACAAAGCGGAGCGTTACTGATACTCTCGGCGAGCCGTCGGAGGTTCAGGACAACCGTGCCTGATTCTCGTCGGCGGTCAGACTGTTTCTGACGAGCAGGAAGGCGACCCTGATCTTGCCTTCGGGCACCTCGCCTTTCAAATGGCGCCACTACGCCCCGGACGTCATCCTTTTGTGTGTCGGATGGTATTGCAGATACCAGCTATCTTTTAAAGCAGGTTTCACTTGAGTGAATACGAGGGGGAATTAACCACAGAGGCACAGAGGCACAGCTTAAAGAGGTATAACTCGACGGGCCGTGCCTCTGTGTCTCTGTGGTTAACCCTCGTTCGATGCTCACCCAACCGCAAACCGCTATATTCCCCGGGACTGCTTACTGCCCTTCACAGCCTGCCGGTCGCAACCAACAGCTCGGCGTTGAGGATGGCCGCGCCGGCGGCGCCGCGGACGGTGTTGTGGCTGAGGGCGACGAAGCGGTAGTCGAGCACCTTGTCGGGGAGGATGCGGCCGACGGTGACGCTCATGCCGCGGCCTGCGTCGCGGTCGAGGCGCGGCTGCGGGCGGTCGGGCTCGTCGCGCACGAGGATGGGGCGCTCGGGCGCGGTGTGCAGGCGCAACTCCTGCGGGAGCGACGTGAAGGAGGCGAAGGCTTCGCGCAGCTCTTCCGAAGAAGCCTGTCGCGCGAGCTTCACGCGCACGGCGGCCATGTGGCCGTCGCTGACGTTGACGCGGTGCACCTGCGCGCTGACCTTGAACGGCGCGTGCCGGACGCCGCCGCCGTCGAAGCGCCCGAGAATCTTGAGCGTCTCGCTCTCGATCTTCTCCTCCTCGCCGCCGATGTGGGGGATGACGTTGTCCACCGCGTCGAGCGAGGGCACGCCGGGGTAGCCCGCGCCCGAGAGCGCCTGGAGCGTCGTCGCGACGCACGACTCTATCCGGAAGCGCGCGTGCAGCGGCGCGAGCGCGAGCGCGAGCATGATGGTCGAGCAGTTCGGGTTCGTCACGATCATCCCGCGGTCGAGCCCGCGCGTCCGCTTCTGCGTGTCGAGCTGCGCGAGGTGCTCGTGGTTGACCTCGGGGATGAGCAGCGGCACGTCCTCGTCCATGCGGAGGGCGGAGGAGTTGCTGATGACGGCGTAGCCCGCGCGCGCGAAAGACTCTTCGGTCTCGCGCGCGATGTCGCCGGGCAGGCTGGAGAAGACGATGTCGCAGTCGAGCGGCGGCTCGGGCGCCTCGACCCGCAGCCCGCGCACGGCCTCCGGCATGTCGCCCGGCAGGCGCCACGCGCACGCCTCGCTGTACGCCTTCCCCTGCGAGCGGTCGGAGGCCGCCAGCGCCGCCACCTCGAACTGCGGGTGTCCCTCCAACAACTGTATGAAGCGCTGCCCCACCGTGCCCGTCGCGCCCAGAATCCCGACCCGATACTTTCCAGCCATAACGCCTCCGAAAAAAAAGTGACGGGTGACAAGTTAAAACACCTTGCCGCCGCTTGTCACCTACCTTTGATGGGATGTAGTAAGAGCCCCGTAGGGGCTCGATGTTTATAGCACCACGATTTGATTGACTTCGAGCCCCGTCAGGGGCGACATGCACATGCCGCTCCTCCGGAGCTTGGCAGGTTGATGGTCAGCCTTAGGCTATAAACATCCCGCTCCTGCGGAGCGGCGCCTCGAACGCCCACCTATCCCTCATCACTTACTCAGCGCCTCCTTCATCCTCCTCACGCCCTCGGCTATCACGTCGAGGCCGGCGCAGAAGGAGACGCGCAGATATCCTTCGCCCTCCGGGCCGAAGGCGGCGCCGGGGACGGTGATGACGCCGTGTTCGAGGAGGCGCTCGGCGACGGACATCGAGTCGCCGTGCGCGCGCACGTCCAGCATCGCGTAGAAGGCGCCCTCGGGCTCGACGGCGCGCAGGCTCAATTCACTTGAGAGGAGGCCGAGCAGGTGGTCGCGCCTCTCGCGGAACGTGCGGCGCGCGCCCGCGCGCGCCTCTTCGGCCTCGTCCGTCCAAGCGGCGAGCCCGGCCTTCTGCGAGACGGTCGAGGCGCAGGTCGTCGTGTAGCCGTGCAGGACGAGCGCGCTCCTCAACACGTCGGCGTCGCCGCAGAGCCAGCCCAGCCGCCAGCCCGTCATGCTCATCGACTTCGACAGGCCGCCGATGACGAGCACGCGCTCGGGCCGGAACTCGGAGACGGACGCGGGCCGCTCGGCGCCGAAGTACAGCTCCCGGTAAATCTCGTCGCTCACGACGTACGCGCCCGAGCCTTCGAGCGCCGCGCCCAACGCCGCCAAGTCTTCGCGCGACAGCACGCGTCCGGTCGGGTTCGAAGGGCTGATGCACACGACGACCTTCGTCCGCGGCGTGAGCGCGCGTTTGAACTCTTCGGCGTCGAAGGCGAAGTCGCGCGCCGCGGGCATCCTGTAAAACTTCGGCACGCCGCCCGCCATCTTCACAATCGTCGCGTAGGCGACGAAGCCCGGGTCCGGGATGAGCACCTCGTCGCCCTCGTCCACCAGCGTGAGGAGCGCGAGGTAGAGCGCCTCCTGCGAGCCGGCGGTGATGATGACCTGCTCAGGCGTGAGTGACAGGTGCGGGTAGTCGGAGGCGACGCGCTCGCGCAGGGCCGGAAGCCCCGCGTGCGTCGTGTAGCCGTTCTGCTCCCCGACGACGACGCGCGCGGCCTCGCGCCGCACGACGTCGGGCGTCGGCAGGTCGGGCTCGCCCAGGCCGAGGTTGATGCTCCCCGGCCGCGCGCGGTCGAAGACCTGCCGGATCATGCTCTTCTGTATGCCGCGCAGACGCCGCGCCGGCTCGAACTCGCTCAACGCAGGTAGTCCTCCAACTGCACCGCGCGGTCTGTCTTCTCGTCGCGGTACTTGACGATGACGGGCGCGTAGAGCGAAAGATTCCACTCGCGGCCCCGTTGGGTCGTCACCGCGCGGGAGCCGGGCACGACGACCGCGCCCGCGGGAATCTCAAGCGGCGCGTCTTCGGTGCGCCGGTAGACCTCGCCGCGCACCAGGTCATAGACCGGCGTCGCGCCCGTCAGAATCGTCCCCGGCGCGAGCACCGCGCCCGCGCGCACGACCGTCCCCTCGTAGACGCCGCAGTTGCCGCCCACCAGCACCTCGTCTTCAATCACCACCGGCACCGCGCCCACGGGTTCGAGCACGCCCCCGATCTGCGCGGCGGCGGACAGGTGCACGCGCTTGCCCACCTGCGCGCACGAGCCGACGAGCGCGTGGCTGTCGATCATCGTCCCCTCGTCCACGTACGCCCCGGCGTTGACGTACATCGGCGGCATGCAGACGACGCCCGCGGCGAGGTACGCGCCGTCGCGCACGCTTGAGCCGCCGGGCACGATGCGCACGCCCTCCATGATGGTCGTCGGGCGGACGGGGTAGGTGTCCTTGTCGAAGAATCTGAGCGAGGCGTGTGCGCTCATGTCGGAGAGAGCGCCCATGCGGAACCCGACGAGGATGCCGCTCTTGACCCAGGAGTTGACGCGCCAGCGGCCGTCCGCGCCGCGCTCGGCGGCGCGCACCTCGCCGCGGTTGAGCGCCTGCTTGAACGCCTCGAAGACCTCGCGGTCGGACGATGTGAACCCGCCGCCCTTCGCGTGCAACTGCTCGACCTGCTCACGCAGCGACATGCGTTGACTCCCCCAAAAGCCCCAACCCGCTCAGCACCTCGCGCACGCGGCCCCGCGTCTTCTCCGTGACGGGCACGAGCGGCAGGCGCAGGTTCTCTTCGAGCAGCCCCATCAGGGCCAGCGCGGCCTTCACGGGGCCGGGGCTCGACTCGACGAAGTTCACGTCCATCAGGGGGAGCCAGCGGTAGTGCAGTCCGCGCGCCTCGTCCCAGCGGCCCGCGAGCGCCGCGTCCACCATCCGCGACAGAGGCCCCGGCGCCTCGTTCGACGCGACCGAGATGAGCCCGTCGCCGCCGAGCGCCAACAGCGCGAACGTCAACGCGTCGTCGCCCGACAGCACGAGGAAGCCCGCGGGGCGTTCGCGGATGATCTCCATGATCTGCGCGAGGTTCCCCGAAGCCTCCTTGACGGCGGCGACGTTCTCGACCTCTCTCGCCAGCCTGAGCGTCGTCCCGGCCGCGATGTTCGAGGAGGTGCGGCCCGGCACGTTGTAGAGCACGACGGGCAGCGGCGCGACCGCCTCCGCCACCGCGCGGAAGTGCTGGTAGAGGCCCTCCTGCGTCGGCTTGTTGTAGTAGGGCGCGACGATGAGGACGGCGTCGGCGCCCGCCTCGCGCGCCGCCCGCGCGTTCTCGATGGCGTGCGCCGTCGAGTTGCTGCCCGCGCCCGCGATGACGCGCGCGCCGTGCTCCCTTGCAACCTCGACGGTCGTACTAATGACCCGCCGGTTCTCCTCCGCCGACATCGTCACGCTCTCGCCCGTCGTCCCGCACGGCACGAGCAAGCGCACGCCCGCCTCGCACTGCCGCGCCACGAGCGCGCGCATCCTCTCGACGTCCACGCCCCCGTCAGACTTGAACGGCGTGACCAGGGCGGTCGCGCAACCGCGCATCCATTCGAAGTTCATCGGCACCTCCGGTGAGTGATGAGTGATGAGCGATGAGTGATAAGAAGGAACGGCGGGCCTTGCCTTCACTCATCACTCATCACTCATCACTTCCTCTAAGTATTTCCTCAAGCGTCTCGGAGAACTCGTAGACGCCGGTCTTGCCTTGAATCCAGCGGGCGGCGACCAGCGCCCCGGCGGCGAAGCCCTCGCGCGAGCGCGCCGTGTGCGTGAGCGTGACGGTGTCGGCCGCCGAGTCGAAGCCGACGCGGTGCGTGCCCGGGATGTGTCCGGCGCGCGTCGAGGCGACGGGAATCTCCGACCCGTAAGCCTCCGCCACGAGGTCGCGCAGCCGCAGCGCCGTGCCCGACGGCGCGTCGCGCTTGCGCGAGTGGTGCGCCTCCTCGACGAAGGCCGCGTAGTCGAACCTTCGGAACAGCTCGGCCGCGCGCGCGACGACGCGGTAGAAGAGGTTGACGCCGACCGAGAAGTTCGCGCCGTAGATGAGCGCGCCGTTCTCGCGCCCTACGTGGGCGCGCACCTCTTCGAGCCGCGCGTGCCAGCCCGTCGTGCCCTCGACGAGCGGGACGCGTGCGAGGGCGCAGGCTTCCGCATGGCGCGGGACGGCCTCGGCGACGGTGAAGTCGATGGCCGCGTCGTGGCCGCCGAGAATCTCGGCCAGCTCCTCGGCCGAGAACGCGGCCTCGCGCGAGCCGAGCACGGTCGCCACCTCGTCGCCCGCCTCGCGCGCGAGGCGCTCGACGAGCTGCCCCATCGCGCCGTGACCGAGTAAAGCCAGCCTCATTCGCGTCCCCTCATGACGTGAAGCAATTCAGACGGGGGTGGACAGGATGGTCGGGATAAAGCATTTAAGATTTCAGATTTGAAATTTCAAATCTCTGACCCTGTTCATCCTGCCCGCCCCTGTTAATCTCTCTCTCGATTCAGAAGCGACTTCACGAGTCGGACGTATAGCTCGACCGCTTCTTCAAGCTCGCGCTTCGAGACGCGCTCGCCGTCCGTGTGCGCGTCGAGGATGGAGCCGGGGCCGAGCAGCAGCGGCCTGCCCCAGCTCGAAAGGTACGGGATGTCGGTCGTGAAGCGGACGACCTCGCGCTCGAAGCCCTCGACCGACAGCATCCGCACGGGCTCGGCCGCCGACATGTACTCGACGCGCGCGCGCCCGGCGACGGCCTCTTCGAGCATCGCCCTGACCGTGCCCGAAGGCGTCACGAGCCTGATCTGCAACTCGGCCGCGGCCTCGGCCGGGATGACGTTGGGGCGCGTGCCCCCCCTGATCGTCCCGATGTTGCAGGTCGTCTCGCCGAAGAACTCGTCGCGCGGCCACTCGCGCGCGCGAACGTCCGCGAGCACGTCGAGCAGCTTCTCGACCGCCGACTCGCCCCGCTCCGGGTAGGCGGAGTGCGCCGCGCGCCCTTCGGTCACGAGCCTCAGACGCAGGGAGCCTTTCGACCCGACGGCGAGCCTGTTCTCGGTCGGCTCGCCGTTAATCAGGTACTCGCACTCGCGCCCCATCGCGTGCGCGGCGGCGGCGCGCGCCCCGAGGCTCCCCATCTCCTCGTCCACGGTGAAGAGCAGCCCCAACTCCTCGACCCCTTCGGCGCGCAGGCGCGCGGCGGCCGTCAACTGCGCGGCGATGATGCCCTTCGCGTCGCACGCGCCGCGCCCGTGGATGTGCGTCGCGTCCTCGCGCGAGGGGATGTGGGGCGGCACCGTGTCCATGTGCGTCGAGAGCACGACGCGCGGCCGCGCGCCCGTCCTCGCCAGCACGTTCGCGCGCCCCGGCTCGACCTCTTGCAGCTCGACTTCGTAGCCGAGCCCCCCCAGGTGCGACGCGAGGAAGCGCCCGACCTCGCCCTCCTCGCCCGAGACGGAGGGGATGTCCATCAGCGTCCTTGTCAGCCCGAACAGGTTCATAAAGAAGTAGACAGTAGTCAGTAGACGGTAGTCAGTAGGCGCTCCGCGTTGCGTTCGTTGACGGTGACATCCGGGTGATTCATTGCCGTCGGTTCTTCTACTGGCTACCGACTACTGACTACCGTCTACTCCCTTCCCCGATGTCCGCGAGCAGCTCAGAGGTGGCGCACTCGAAGAAGGCCGCGTGGAGGCGGCGGACGGCCTCGGCGACGTGTTGTTCTTCGACGACGAAGGTCAGGTTGACGCTGGACGCGCCCTGCGAGATGAGCAGGACGTTGATGTCCTTGATGGTCGAGAAGACGCGGCCGGCGATGCCGGGCGTCGAGCGCAGGCCCTCGCCGACGATGCAGACGATGGCGCGGTCGGGCTCGACGTGGACGGCGGCGATGTGCTTCAGGTCTTCCGTGATGGCGTCGAGCCGGGCCGGGTCGTCGAGCGAGAGCGAGACCGAGACTTCGGAGGTGGTGACGACGTCCACGGCCGTCCGGTGGCGCTCGAAGATTTCGAAGATGGCGCGCAGGAAGCCGTAGGCGCCGAGCATCCGCGCCGACGTGATGTGGACGATGAGGACGCCCGTCTTGTGCGCGATGGCCTTGACGGTGCGCGGCGTCATCTCGGCGTCGAAGTAGACAACGGTGTCGGGCGAGCGCGGCGCGCGCGAGTTGCAGATGCGCACGGGGACGTTGCGGACGACGGCCGGCAGGATGGTCTTCGGGTGCAAAACCTTCGCGCCGAAGTAGGCCAGCTCGGCCGCCTCCGCGTAGGAGAGGCGCGGGATGGTGCGCGCCTCCGCGACGACGCGCGGGTCGGCCGTGAGCACGCCCGACACGTCCGTCCAGATTTGAATCTCTCTGGAGCGCAGCGCCGCGCCGACGAGGCCGGCCGTGTAGTCGGAGCCGCCGCGGCCGAGCGTCGTCGTCTCGCCCGACGCGGCCGAGGAGGCGATGAAGCCGCCGAGCACGGGGACGACGCCCGCTTCGATTAAGGGCTCCAACTGCTCGCGCGTGTGGCGGTCGGTCTCCTCCTTGAGAGGCGCGGCGCGGCCGTGCTCGTCGTCGGTGATGACGCAGCGGCGCGAGTCCACCTGTCTCGCTCTCATCCCCCGCGCGTCGAGCACGCGCGCGAGCAGCCACGAGGAGAGCTGTTCGCCGAAAGAGACGACGAGGTCTTGCAGCAGCGGCAGCGGGCGCGAGCTTTCCGCGGCGGCGGCGAACGCCCGGCCGATCTCTTCGCGCGCCCCGGCAAGAACGTTCTCAAGCTCGGAGAGCGCGCCGTCGGCCTCACGCCTTTTCGGGACGTCCGCCAGCAGGGCGCGCAGCGCCTCCGTGTGGCGCGCGAAGTGTGGTTCGAGGTGTTCGAGCGCGCCCGCGCCCGCGCCGCCGGCCGCGCGCTCGAAGGCCGCGAGCAGCGCGTCTGTGAAGCGGCTCATCGCCGAGACCACGACGACGGGGCGCGAGTCGCGCGCGGCGCGCACGAGCGCCACGACGCGCTCGAAGGCCGCCGCGTCCTCGACGGACGTGCCGCCGAACTTCATCACAGTGGTCTGAATCGTCGTCACCCTTAAACCGTGTGCGGCCGTGACCGCGCGTCAGCGCACGGGCGCGCGCCGCCTTTGACCTTTGAAATGGGGATGCTGCCGAAGAATACAAAGGCGTGTGCTAAAAGGCAACCCGCTTTGCCTTCGCGCGCGGTTGGGCTATGCTGCTGAAAAAATGGCGAAGAGAAGAGCGGAGAGGCGCCCCGGGCAGCTCGTCGTCATCGGGGGCGCGGAGGACAGGGAAGAGGGGTGCGAGGTCTTGCGCGAGTTCGTGCGGCTGGCGGGCGGCAAGATAGTAGAGATGTTGTTTCCCGAAGGCGACGGCCGCGTGCCGCTCATCTCGGTCACGGGCACGAACGGCAAGACGACCGTCGCGCGCACGACCGGGCACGTCCTCGCCTCGACGGGGTTGGCGGTCGGCGTGACGACGACCGACGGCATCCGGGTCGGCGGCCGCCGGGTCACCGAGGGCGACACGACGGGGCCGCACTCGGCGCGCACAGTCCTGTCCGACCCGACGGTCGAGGCGGCCGTCCTTGAGACCGCGCGCGGCTTCCAACGCATCGTCGTCAAGGAGGACAAAGACCTGCGCGGCCGACGCCCGGGCGAGGTCGCCGACATCATACGCCGCGTGGTTAACGACGAAGCCCCCTGGCTCGAATGCTCCGTCGTGCTCTGCGAGGAGGAGGCGCTGCGGCGCGAGCTGGGGCGGCTCGGCCCCGAAGAGATCGTCGTCACGTTCTACGACAAGCTCGACCCGCTCGGGCGCATCCTCGCGGAGTTCGGCGCCGAGCCGGTCGAGACCATCGAGGGCCTTGCCCCGCGCGAGGAGGCCAGGGCGGCCGCCGCCGGGGAGCACGCCGCCCCGTCCGACGCCGCGTCCGCGCCCCTCGCCGGCGTCCGCCGCGTCGGCCGCGACGTCGGCCACAGCCCGGCGCAGGAATGGCAGGGCTACACCTGGAGGTGAAGGGGAGGTGTTGAGTGTTGAGTGATGAGTGATAAGAGAGAGAAGAGGGGCCTTGCCATCACCCATCACTCATCACTCATCACCCCCTTAGTGATGTCCGAACTTGCGAAAACTTTTCCGGCCGGGGGAGCCGCTCTTGCTGGTCACGCGCGGCTCTTTCGTCGAGTCGGTGCACCGCGGGCACGTCGTCGCGGTGGACGGGCGCGGGCGCACGTTGGCGGCGTTGGGGTCGGCCGACGCGGTCGCGTTCATACGGTCGGCGGCGAAACCGTTCCAGGCGATGCCGCTCGTCGCCTCGGGCGCGGCCGAACGCTTCGGGCTCGAAGACCGCGAACTGGCCGTCGCCTGCGGCTCGCACGACGCGACGCCCGCGCACACGGACGCCGTCGTCTCGATGTTGAGGAAGGCCGGGCTCTCCGTCTCAGACCTCAACTGCGGGGCGCACGAGCCCTACTCGAAGGAGGCGGCGGAGGCCCTGCGCGCGCGCGGCGAGAGGCCGTCGGCCGTCCACAACAACTGCTCCGGCAACCACGCCGGCATGCTCGCGCTCGCCGCGCACCTCGGCGCGGACGTTGCGACCTACCACCGCGCGGAGAGCCCCGCGCAGCGCGCCGTCTTCCGCGCCGTCTCGCAGTTCTCGTGGCTGGCGGTCGAAGACATACGTTACGCGACGGACAACTGCGCCGCCCCGACCTTCCCCCTGAGCGTCGGGACGATGGCGCGCATGTTCGCCCGCCTCGTCGCGCCCGCGGAGGCGGGGGCGGGTTCCGCGGCCGGGGACGTGCGCGAGGTTATCGGCGCGAACGTCGCGCGCCGCGTCGTCGGCGCGATGACGGCGCACCCCGAGATGGTCGAGGGCGACGGCGAGCTGGACACGGAGTTGATGCGCGCCGCGCCCGCCCGCCTCGTCGAGAAGCTCTTCGGCGGCAAGCGCCACCTCGGGCTCTCGGACGACCGCGTGGTCGAGCACCTGACCGAGATATTCTGCCGGGGCGTCCTGCGCCCCGAGAAGCTGCGCGAGATGACCGGGGCGCCGCCCCGCAAGAAATCCGAAGCCGACTGAGCGGGCGCGCGGCGGACGGGTCAGCCGCCACCCCCGCCGAGCCGGCGAACAAAAACGTACATTCGTTTTTAATCCGAGTCGGGCGCCCGAAAGCCCAACGAAACCGGCAGCCTTCGCAGGAGGTCACCCGAAGATGTTTTCCCCTAAGCGGCTGTTAGCCCTCTCCCTCGCCCTCGTCTCCCTGGCCGGTTACGCGGCGGGGCAGGGCGCGACGGGGCAGATCACGGGCACGGTCGTGGACGCCGCGGGCGCGTTCGTCCCCGGCGCGTCCGTCACGGTCACGAACCTCGCCACCTCCCTGCGCCGCGAGGCCGCGACCGGCGGCGAGGGCGACTTCGCCGTGCCCCTGCTCCCGCCCGGCCGCTACCGGGTCGAGGTCGCGGCCCGCGGGTTCAAGCGCGTCGTCGTCGAGGAGGTCGAGGTCAACGTCACGCAGACCGCGGCGCTCAACCTGAAGGTCGAGCCTTCGAGCGTGGACGAGACGGTGACGGTGACGGCCGGGGGCACGCTCGTGCAGCAGGAGAGCTCGCAGGTCGGGCGCGTCATCGAGAGCCGCGCCATCTCGCAGCTCCCGCTCCCGACGCGCAACTTCCAGCAGCTCCTGACGCTCTCGCCGGGCACGCCGGCCAGCGTCTCGAACAACACGGAGCTGGGGCGCGGCGACTCGATCATCTCTGTGAACGGGCAGCGCACGACCTCGAACAGCGTCCGCATCAACGGCATCGACGCCAACTCCGTCGGCACGAACTCGACGCCGAACATCGCCGTCCCCGCCACCGACAGCCTCCAGGAGTTCGTCGTGCAGACCTCGCTCTACGACGCGTCGCAGGGCCGGAACGCGGGCGGCAACGTCGAGGCCGTCACCGAGTCCGGCGGGCGCGAGTTCCACGGCGACATCTACGCCTTCCTCCGGGACGACTCGCTCAACGCCAACGACTTCTTCCTCAACGCGGCGGGGCGGCCGCGGCCCGTGCTCGTCGAGAACATGCTCAAGGAGCACCGGCCGGGACTTAGTCCGTGCGAGACGGGCATACCCCGTAAGTTGGGGTTAACCACAGAGACACAGAGGGCACGGAGGGGGCACAGAGTTCAACCCTCTGTGCCCCCTCTGCGTACTCTGTGCCTCTGTGGTTAAACGCCCCCGCTCCACGCTCAAGGCAGGGTGAAAGTCGCCGGAAAGCATTTCGGCTTACATGAGGAGCCACACATGAAGCAACACACACGCGCCTTGTTCGCACTCCTGTTCGTCCCCCTCTTCGCGGCGGCCGTTGCGGCGCAGGCGCCTGTACCGCAGCCGTCGAAGGAGGCGGTCGTCTTCGGGCAGAAGATCAAGTACGTTGACGCGGGCGGCGGCCCCGTCGTCGTCCTGCTGCACGGCCTGGGCGGCAACTCGACGAACTGGGCCTTCAACACGCCCGCGCTCGCGCAGAAGTTCCGCGTCGTCGTGCCCGACCAGGTCGGCTTCGGCGGCTCCGACAAGCCTCTCATCAACTACCGCATCGGCACCTACGTGGACTTCCTCGACAAGTTCCTCTCGGAGCTGAAGGTCGAGCGCGCGACGCTCGTCGGCAACTCGATGGGCGGGTGGGTCGCCGCGCTCTACGCGCTGAGGTATCCGGCGAAGGTCGAGCGGCTCGTGCTGGTGGACTCGGCCGGCTTCGCGCCGCCGAAGGAGTTCGACATCAACGCGCTCGCGGGCCTGAACCCCTCGACGCGCGAAGAGATGAAGCGGCTCGCCGGCCTCGTCTTCTACAACCCGATGTTCAGGTCGGACGCGGCCGTGGACGTGCTGCTGGCGCAGCGCATGTCGGCGGGCGACGGCTACACCATCCAGCGGCTCGTCGAGTCGATCCACCGCGGCGACGACATGCTCGACGGCAAGCTCTCCGCCGTCAGGCAGCCGGTGCTGCTCGTCTGGGGGCGCGAGGACGGGCTGACGCCGCTCGCGCGCGAGGGCGAGAAGTTCAGGCGCGAGCTGCCCTCGGCGCAGTTGATCGTCTTCGAACAGTGCGGCCACGTCCCGCAGGTCGAGAAGGCGGCGGAGTTCAACGCCGCCGTCCTGAAATTCCTTTCGCAGTGAGCAGGGGGAGGCGCGTGAGTTTAAAAGTCGGCGACTCGGCCGAAGTCTCGAAGACCATCGCGGACGAGGACGTGCGCGCCTTCGCGGAGCTGACGGGCGACCGAAACCCCGTCCACCTCGAAGAGGAGTACGCCGCCTCGACGCGCTTCGGCCGCCGCATCGCGCACGGGGTGCTCGCCGCCTCGCTCATCTCGGCCGTGCTGGCGAATGAGCTTCCCGGCCGCGGCACGGTCTACCTCCCGCAGACGCTCGGCTTCACCGCGCCCGTCTTCCTCGGCGACACCGTCACCGCGCGCGCCGTCGTCAAGAGCGTGAGGGAGGACAAGCCCGTCGTCACGCTGGAGACGGTCTGCACGAACGGGCGCGGCGAGCGCGTCGTCGAGGGCAAGGCGGTCGTGCTGGTCAGTAGACAGTAGACAGTAGTCAGTAGTCGGTAGGAAAAATAGAGGCGGCGCGGGTTTCATCATCGCCCGATGAGACCCGCGCCGCCTGTCCTTCTACTGACTACTGTCTACTGACTACTGCTTCTACAGCCGGACGTACTCGAACTCGAACGGCTTGCCCTTGATGCCGGTGGCGGGCGGGGCGATCCAGTTGGCGATCTTGCCGGGCTCGGTGACCGGGTGCATGAGGCTCCGGACGTACTCGCGGTCTGCGCGCGTGGGGAGCCACCCGTCCTTCCGCGCCTCGAACTCGTCGGCCGTAATCAGGTTCCCGTCGAGGTCGAAGTGGTGGCCGGCGTACTCGCCGACGTGGCGGTGGAAGCGCGTCGAGGGGAGGCGCAGCCTGTAGTCCACGCCCTCCTCGGCGACGTACTTGTTCCAGCGCTCCAGCGCGCGCTCGCAGTCGCGCACGTACTCGCCGCGCAGCACCTCGTTCAGGGCGTTGCGCAGCGGCACCTCGCGCTCCGACATGCGGCCGTCCTCGACCACGGGGAGCGTGAACGAGCCCTCCGAGAGCACGTGCTCGTCGTACTTCTTCTGCTCCTGATACCTGCCCTTCAGGCCGGCGGCGAAGAAGTCGGCCGCGTTCGAGCTGATCTCGCCGCCGAAGAGGTCGAGCGAGTAGCTGAACCAGAAATTGATGTAGCGTTGAATAATCTCTAAAGGAATGCCTCCGGACTCTCGCACGTCCCCTTCCGGGCTCTCTTTCATTAACTGGGCCGTGCGCTTGACTACGCGTCCGACGCCCGTCTCGCCGACAAAGAGGTGATGCGCTTCTTCTGTGAGCATGAACTGGCAGGTACGCGCCAGCGGCTCGAAACCTGATTCCGCAAGCGCAGCCAACTGGTACTTGCCGTCGCGATCCGTAAACATCGTGAAGCAGAAAAAGTTGAGCCAATCGTCGCACGGTTGATTGAAAGCTTCGAGGATGCGAGGCTTGTCGGGATTGCCGCTCCGGCGCGCCAGCAGCTCATCCGCCTCGTCGCGCCCGTCGCGCCCGAAATAGCGTTGCAGCAGGTAGACCATAGCCCACAGGTGACGCCCCTCTTCGACATTCACCTGAAAGAGATTGCGCAGGTCATAAAGCGAAGGGCAGGTCTTTCCCAGCTCGCGCTGCTGCTCGACCGAAGCGGGCTCCGTATCGCCCTGTGTGACGATGATGCGGCGCAGGGCGTTGCGAAACTCGCCCGGCACTTCCTGGTAAGCGGGCGCGCCGTTGTTGTCGCCGAAACCTACGCGAGCGTCGGGGTCTGCGGGCTTCAGGAAAATCCCCCAGCGGTAATCCGGCATCTTGACGTAATCGAAATGGGCCCACCCTTCGGGCTCTACGCTGATGGCCGTACGCAGGTACACGTCCTTATCCTGAAAGCCATCCGGGCCCATCTCGCGCCACCATTCCAGATAATTAGGCAGCCAGTTTTCCAGCGCGCGCTGCAGCCGCTTGTCCTCCGACAGATTCACGTTGTTAGGAATGCGTTCGTATAACTGCATCTATCCCTCCCTGGGAGCGCGGGCATCCTGCCCGCAAGC